>CAYNIT010000075.1:0-16968 GCA_964397205.1 uncultured Phaeodactylibacter sp.
GGAGCCCAACTGCATCTGGGTGGAGGATACGCTCAAGGCTCTGCAGGATCTGGCCCGGCACCACCGGCGGCAGTTCGATATCCCAATAATTGGCATTACCGGCAGCAACGGCAAGACCACTACTAAGGAGTTGGTGGCGGAAGTGCTGGGCAGTACTTACCGCCTGCACTTCACGCAGGGGAATTACAACAACCACATCGGCGTACCGCTCACCCTGCTGGCGATGCCAGAAGCTACGGACCTGGCGGTCATCGAGATGGGGGCCAATCACCAAGGTGAGATTGATGCCCTGAGCCGGATTGCCGAGCCTTCGCACGGGCTGATCACTAACATTGGCAAAGCGCATCTAGAGGGCTTCGGCGGCATCGAGGGCGTTAAAAAGGGCAAATCAGAATTGTACCGCTTTCTGGCAGAGCGCTCGGGCATTGCCTTCGTCAACCAGGATGAGCGTTTTCTGGAAGACTTGGCTGCTCCCTGCGAACATAAAGTCTTTTACCACCGCAGCACTCAGGCGCCCGAAGCGGGAGCGCTGATGAAAGCGCAACTGCTGCGCGAACAGCCCTATATTGCTCTGGCATTCCGAGGGCCGGATGACGACCGCCTGTGGGAAGCACAGAGCAAGCTCATCGGCATTTACAACTTTGGAAACATCCTTACTGCAGTGGCGCTCGGGCAGTATTTCAAGGTGCCGGGGGTATCGATAAAAGAGGCGATTGAGCGCTATTTGCCTGAAAATATGCGTACGCAGGTCATAGAGCGGGGGACCAACGTTTTCCTACAAGATGCTTACAATGCCAACCCTACGAGTATGCGGGGCGCCATCGAAGCTTTTCACAAAATGGAAGCTGAGCGCCGCGTGCTGATTCTGGGGGATATGCTGGAGCTGGGAGAAGACAGCGCCCGGGAGCATGCCGATATCGGGAAGCTGGTGGACAGCCTGGGGTTTGATCAGGTCATACTGGTGGGCGAGGCTTTTCAGCCCGTAGCTGAGCAGATCAATGCCCTGCACTTTCCGGATGCAGCAGCGCTGCGCGAGTGGTTTCGCAAACATCCGTTTGAGCACACCCATTGCCTGATCAAAGGCTCGCGCAGTATACGCCTGGAGCGGGTTTTGGAGTGAAGCGCCTGGGAGAAGAGGGGCCGCTTCCTCATCCGAAGCGCTCCAGCGCTTTCAGCAGGCGTTCTGGCAGCTCATCCTGGCAGGCTTGCAAGTAATCATTGTAAGAACAAGGCACCAAGCGGTGGCGCTGGTAGCTGTGGTGAGTTTTAACCGGCACTTGCATCCACCAGCGGCCGCTCTTCTCGCTCTTCCAAAAGGTCAGCTGGTACTCCAAGCCTTTGAAATCGACAATGTACTCCGATAGCCCGTCGGTGGAGGCTGGAAAGTCGCCTGCCCGCTGAAAAAAACCAGAAATGGCGTACCAGGCCATCTGCGCCGCGAGCTGCGCCGTCTGCCCTCTGCAGTCGAATTCATGACGGAAACCATAGAGCCCGAATGCTTTGAGTTTGTCACTCATGCCAGCGTAACGGCAAATCTGACAAGCCTCATCCGGGGAGAAACCGTTGGGGCTGGGGGCAGCTTGCCCCGGCGCAGCGGTATACTGCAGAGCAGCCAGCTGAAAACTGAGCAAGTCGCCATCCCGAATGGCAGGCTCCAGCTCGGAGAGCTTGCTGCGCGCCTGTCCGAGCCTTGTGTAATCAAAGTGGCGGCGGTCTAGGTAATCGAACAGCGCCTGCGGCGTGAAGTGAGCCTGGCAGCCGATGAAGTTGAGGTGAAACAGGCGGCTCTTTGGGCTGTCTAGCAGCTCCTTGAGGTAATAGCGTTCTGCCTCGTGGCTATCCGGGCGGTAAGCGATGCGCTCGTCTACTGCTACTAGATTGATAAGGTGCTGTAACTCCTGAAAGGCTTTGTACTGTGCCAGTGCTTGCTCAGGAGCGTTGCCTATAATGATGGGAAACAGTTTGCTGTCGATCAGCTCCTTGATAAGAGGAATGAGGAAACCGGTGTCAGTTCGGCGCGCGTTGCCCAAGTCCGCAATAGAAAGCTGGGGGAAAGGGGCGCTGAGCCGGTACAAATGCTGGCGTACCGCGTCGGCATCCGGCTGGCCGATGCCCAGGAGTACGACGCGGGCTTGTTCTAGGGGGGGCAGCTCCCTGCTGTAGCGCAGTAGGTGGGTGCCCAGCTGTTCGGGCTCTAAATCTCCTGGGAGTTCCGGCAGCGGCCGCAACCAGTTTTGAAGCATAGGCGGAACGTAATGGTTTGGGGGCGAAGGTAAGCAGATTCCACCAGATAGTTGACAGCTCCAAACAGTTCGTATACTAACTATTTTGTATTTTTGCGGCAAACAGCAGCTCGTTTAAATAGCGAGCAATTATCCAAATAAAACCAGATACGGTATGAAAACCCTGCTCCAACAATACAAAGAAAAGCGGCCGGAGGTCATCTTCGAATGGTACGACGAGGAGACCGGCGCCGAAGGGTGGATCGTCATCAATTCGCTGCGCAACGGTGCGGCAGGCGGGGGTACTCGCATGCGGGAAGGGCTCACGAAGGAGGAGGTCATTTCCCTGGCAAAAGTAATGGAAGTCAAATTTTCGGTTTGCGGGCCAGACATCGGCGGGGCCAAATCCGGGATCAATTTCAACCCCTACGACCCAAGGCGGGAAGCAGTGTTGCAGCGTTGGTACAAAGCGGCCCTGCCCATTCTTAAAAATTATTACGGGACGGGCGGCGACCTCAACGTGGACGAACTGAAGGATGTCATACCCATCACCGAAGCGCTTGGGTTATGGCACCCGCAGGAAGGCATCGTCAACGGGCATCTTAATTCCAGCCGAGGCGATAAGGTGAAAATCATCGGCCAGCTGCGGTACGGCTGCGCTAAGATTGTCGAGGACCCTCGTTTTGTGCCGGACGGTCATAAGTATGCAGTGGCTGATCTCATTACCGGCTATGGGGTGGCGGAGGCTGTACGCCACTACTACGATCTGTACCACGGCCGGCCGCTGGAAGGCAAAACTGCTATAATTCAGGGTTGGGGCAATGTAGCGTCCGCAGCGGCCAGTTACCTTTCGCTAGCTGGTGCTAAAATCGTTGGGATCATCGACCGGGACGGCGGCTTGATTAAGCGGGAAGGCATGGGGGTAGAGGAGGTTAAATCCCTGTTCGTCGCCAAAAGCAACAATAAGCTGGTGTCGTCGCGCCTGTTGCCCTTCGAGCAGGTCAACGAGCAAATATGGCAGCTCGGAGCAGACATCTTTATACCCGGCGCAGCTTCCAAGCTGGTTACCCGCCCGCAGGTCGACCAAATGATAGCTGGCGGGCTGGAAACCATCGCTTGCGGAGCAAATGTGCCCTTTGTGGACGATGGGGTGTTCTTTGGGCCGACGGCAGAAATGGCCGACGCGCAGGTCAGCTTGATTCCAGACTTCATTGCCAATTGTGGCATGGCTCGGGTATTTGCCTACTTCATGCAGTCGCAGGCGCAAATGACGGATGCGGCTATTTTCGAGGACGTTTCCAAAACCATACGGCAGGCTTTGGAGGAAGTCTGGGCATTTCACCCATCAGAAAAGGGCTTGTCTGCGGCTGCTCTGGAGCTGGCTCTGCAGAAGCGGGTAGGGCAGGCGGAGGCTGTTTCAGCCGGGTAGCCTGGGAAGCTGTAAAAAATAAGGCTTTAGCCCCTTTCCTTATTTGGAGTACGCAAAAATTACGGTAAATTTGCTAAGCTAAAAGCTTGTCAAGCAGCTAAAATATTCAGCCAAGCCTGCATAAACCAGGCAGCAGATCAACTTTTGCCGGTAATTGTGTAACCCTTGGCCAGCATTTAACGTAACACAAGTATGCACTACCTATTGGACGAGCCCCAGTGCAGGAGGAAATGGTCTACTGCCGATTTGAGTATTCCTAACATTTCAATTTGGTCAGATACGCTTGCCCCCTCTGTGGGGGCAAAGACAGGAGGTTTGGCAGGCTGCTCTGCCAAACCTCTTCCTATTACCAAAAACCATCTTAATTCATCATTAATCCCTACAACTATGACGAAAAGAAGTACCCTTACCCTTCTGCTATCAGTGGCGCTGCTGCTTTGCACAGGGCCTTTTATACTGGCGCAGGAAGATACCCCAAACTACGGTACCCCAAAAGATATGATCGAACTCGGCCTCAGCGGGGGGTACGTTTTTGTATCGGGTGATGTGACGCAGCAACCGGGTTATGGCGTTGGCTTACACGTGCGCAAATCTCTGGACTACGTCTTTTCCCTGCGGTTTGACGGGTTCTACGGTGTGGCGACGGGAGAACAGACGATTTCTCAAGACGACGTGCGCCGTTTTGAAAGCACTTACTACGGTGCTACTGCCTACGGTGTCATTTCCGCCAATAGCCTGCGTTGGAACAATTCTGTTCGAAAAGTCAACCTCTACGCTATGATTGGGGTAGGCGGCATGAACTTCAGAGCCGACAGCCAAAGCCAGGGCCGCAAACCAGCGGACGGCAGTTTCCCGGATAGGGGAGAATTCGGCATCGCTCCCCACATTGCAGGGGGTGCTGGCCTGGCGTACCGCATTAGCCCCCGGATCAATATCGGGCTGGATCACCAAGTCTTTGTAGCCTTCGGTTCCCGCGCGGATGAGTACGACGGCCTGGATCAGGGCTCCAACAACTTCCGGGACATTCTCAACTTCACTAGCCTTAAGGTCAACATAAACATTGGCAATGCTACTCGCTCTTCCGAGCCGCTGTACTGGATCAACCCGCTGGAAAATGTCATGAACGATCTGTCTGACTTGAAAGAGCAGTCGAAGCTAGCTATCGAGGACAGCGATAACGATGGCGTGATCGACGCTATCGATCAGGAGCCCAATACACAGCCTGATGTGCCAGTGGATACTAAAGGGCGTACGCTGGACAGCGACCGCGATGGCGTACCTGACTACAAGGACCGGGAGCCTTACTTCCCGCCGCGCCCTGGAGAGCGGGTAGACGAAGAAGGCGTGGTAGTCAATCCGATCAGCCCGCAGGGAGGAAACGGCGTAACCGAAGAGCGGGTCCGGGAGATCATTGCGGCAGAATTGCAAAATTACCAGCTCCGCGAACAAGGCAGCGGTGGCGATGGCGGATCGGCGCAGATGACGGAGTGGTTTCTGCCCATGGTCCATTTCAGTGCCGACAGCGACCGCATCAAATACTCGGATTACGGCACCCTGGCTTCGGTTGCCCGAATGATGAAGGGCAACCCTAACCTTCGCCTTGTCGTAACTGGCTTTGCTGACTCCTCCGCGCCTGCTTCTTACAACAATCAGCTTTCTTACAAGCGTAGCCTGGCAGTGATCGAGCACTTGGTGAACAACCACGGCATAGGACGGGGCAGGCTAGTGCTGCAGTGGAAAGGAGAATCGGACTTGCTCGTGCCCGCCGGCAACAGCTACATGAACCGCCGGGTGGAATTCCGGGTTGCACAATCCGATGATATTGAAATGGACCCGCCCCGGGGCGAAGTTGAGCAGGGTAGTGAAGTAGGCGACGATGGCGGGTACTAATCTGGTACCTACTCAGTAGTTGCTGTACCGGTGCAGAAAATGATGTGCAACGGTACGATTGGGCATGGATTGGTTTGCTATGAAGGTAGCAGACCAATCTTGTTGTTGCTAGTATAAAAATAGGAAGGCGCTTTGCGTTGAGCATTCCGTCTCTCCCACCTTTTTGTACGCAGGCCAGCTAATGCTGTTCCTCTCACAAGACTGCTGGAAAATTTAGTGCCCTTCCGCAGTGCATTCTTTTTTCCCTGTACCAATACCAACTGGCTAAGAAGCCTTCTCGCTGAGCGATGACACAAAGAGGGCTTGCCTACTGAGAAGTGAGCAATTGGGAAACTCGGTGCAAGGCCCGTTTCGGCCTATAGCTCTACGAATAAGAAAAAAGAGTGCCTCAGGCCTGCTCTCTCAGGATTTATCATCAGAGCAAAGGGGGAAAAAACGGGAGGTGCGAAGTGAGCACACTTAGAAAACTGACAAAGCTATGAACATCTCTGATTGTTACTTTGCCGCCTGAAGCACTCCAAGATTACAGCATATTTACAACTTGAACAACACAATGAAGGTACGTAGTAAAGGCACTACGAGTTATAACAGAGATGTCTGAAAATAACAGGTCAGTTTTCAGCTTTCTCTTAGCTTATTAAAATGCAAGTTTCTGATAATCAGAGGAAAGTAGGCTTTGAATTAAAACTCGCTCATGTCCTCTATGATGATGTGCTGCTCGTACTGGGGTTGGTACTCGTCAATCAGCTCTTGAGTAGCTTCTTCAGAACAAGTGATCACACCAATCGAAATCATAAATGCAATAATAGCAGCCATAGTTTTTAATTATTTTTATTAAAAAATTAATAATTCAAAACTATAACGGATTCTGCACAGGTTTGCTAACAGTTTTCAAGCTTTCAGACAGGTCAGATTTTTAAAAAAGCTCGGGTAGATGTATGTGTAAATACTTACCTTACAGTCGATTGAATGGCTTAAAAAATGGGGATATGAGATACAGCGAACTTGTCGAGCTGGCAAAAATAGTTTCCAGGAATAAAATCAAGCAAATCGAGATAATTGGTACTTCTGGAAAAGCCGATTCTGATCACGAGAGGCTTTATAGAGATTTGCAGGAAGAGAAGTACGCAGAGGAGCCCGAAGCGGTAAGGGCTTTCTACGGGGAGAACCCGCATCGGAAGCGCTATTTCAGCCGCCTGAAATCCAATCTGCGGGAAAAATTGATCAATACCTTGTTCTTTGTGGATGCGGGGCAAGTCAACTTTTCGGATGCTCAGCACGCCTATTATTCTTGTTACCGTTATGCAGTGGCCGTCAAGATACTACTGGGCCGTGCCGGCAGAAAAGCAGCCATACCCCTGGCGGAATATGCGTTGCGGCGGGCGCTGAAGTACGAATTTACCGATATTGTCCTCACGCTGGCCAACGAGTTGCGGTACCACTACGGTGTAATGCAGGGGAACAAACGGAAATTCCGGGAGTACAACCTTCTGGTGAAGAAATACTCGGAAATCCAGCAAGTGGAGCTCAAGCTAGAGGAACGGTATACCCAGTTAGGCATGCATTTCTCGGCCTCTAAGGAAGCCCGGCCAGAGATTTACGATTTGGCACGTCAATACTCCGAGTACGCAGAACAGCAAATTGAGCAATACCAATCCTATCGCCTTAACCTCTATGCCTACTCCATCATCACCCTACAGTATCAAGTCATTAATGACCACCCACGGCTGTTGGAGTCCTGTGAGCGGGCACTGCGCTATTTTGAGGGCAAGAAAAAACTCGTACCTACCATCACCCGGTTTCTTTTTGCCATGCGGACGATACCCAGCCTCATTATGCTGAAAAAGTACGAAAAAGCCGAACTCCGGATCCAGCACTGCCTGGGCTTGGTTCAAAAAGGTAGCTTGAATTACTTCAAAGCCCTTGAGTACTACATCATTGCCTGCCTGCACAGCGAGCAATACGAGAAGGCTGCCAAGGTCAATGAGCTGGCGCATAACAGCCGGGGGTTTAACAAGCAATACGCCAGCAGCTCAGAGTACTGGAAACTCTATGAGGCTTACCTGCATCTCTTCTGGAGGATGGGCAAAATAAAGATGCCTAAGGACAAAACGATCCGTATTTTTAAACTCGGCAAATTCCTTAATGAGGTGCCCAATTACTCCAAGGATAAAAGGGGGGCAAACATCACCATTTTGGTCCTGCAGTTCCTATTTCTGCTCCAGCAGAAGCAGTACGGAGCCATCATTGACAAAGCGGATGCCCTGCGGATGTACACTTCCCGTTACCTGAGAAAAAATGAAACCTTCCGCAGCAATTGCTTCTTGAAGATGCTCCTGCTGCTGCCCAATTACAGCTTTAATAAAAAAGCGGTGCTGGCGCGCTCGGCAAATCTCGAGCGCCGGCTGAGAGAGATGCCCATCTCTGAGGTCAACCAAAGCTTGGAAGTTGAGGTTTTGCCCTACGAAAAACTTTGGGAAGTTACTTTGGAGTTGCTGTGATTACTGGCCTTCGTAAGCCGCCCAAGCTTCGTGCGATTCCCCGAGCTGCACTTTTATCCTGCCGCTGAAAGTGTCAGCCACTGCTGCTTTTACCTGATCGTGGATGTATTTAGCCAGGAATTCAGTGGTAGTCAGTTTGCCTTTTAGTTGCGGCAGCTCATCCAGGTTTTGGTAGTTGAGCGGCTCCAGTGTTTGTTTCAGTGCCCGATGCGCTAGCGCTATGTCAATAACAATATTCTGGCCGCCGAGCTCGGCGCTGAAAAAGGTGACATCCGCAACGTAGGTGGCGCCGTGCATGTTTTGCGCCGGGCCAAAGTCCGGATGGGGGAGGGAATGGGCAATCATGATATGTTGCCGGATGGTTACGCTGTACATATATTAAGGTCTGTTTAGTGCTCCTGGCCCAAGTACTGTATAGCCGTACCAATGCCAGGTGTAAAATCTGGTTTTCTTAATTTATGAAAAAAAGCCGGCGCCTCCTCAAAGGGTATAAGCTGTTCGATGTGCTGATCAAACCCATCGTCCTCCAACAAACGAAAAACAGTAGCCTTGCGCCTTTGGTAGCTCCAGCGGGGCTGCTTGTTAGCAGGCAGGTGCGCGACTTGGGAACTGATGATTTGCTGCCGGCGGTAGTGAAAGTGGCCGCCCAGCTTGATCCGAGTGGGCCGATCGCCGTACCAGCTCATTTCAACAGCCTTTCCCTCTATCGCCAGATGGTCCAGAGCGGATTGCAGCCCGGCTTCCGTGCCGCTGGTATGAAAGGAACAGTCAAAACCTGCCTCTTCTTTCCATAAATCAAACCCCATGCGGTGAGCTAGCTCTTGCCGCTGCGGGTCGGGTTCGGCTACCTTCAGCTCAATCGCCGGCAACTGTGAAAGTACCCGGCAAAGCAAAGCGCCGATCATCCCAAAGCCTACCACCAGCACCCGGCTGCCGACTTGGACCCCGCTGTCCCAAACGGCATTAACTACGGTCTCCATATTGCTGGCCAAAGTGGCCCGGAGAGGGGGGATGTGCTGTGGCACTTCATACAGCTGATCGACCAGCAGGCAGGCTTCCTCTACATGAGGGTACAGAGCGTGCACCGTCTTGCCATGCCAGGGATGGCCGGGCTGCTCGACTTGGCCCACCAAAGAATAGCCATAGGCCAGGGGAAAACGGAAAGAGCCTTCCATACCAGGCACCCTCATCAGCTCGTGCAGCTCCTCAGGAACCCCACCCCGGGCAACTAGGCGCTCTGTGCCGGTGCTGATGAGAGAATAAAGCGCCCGGACGGTCACTTCCCCATCGCTTTTGCCAGCCTCGCGAAGGGTCGATCTACTTTTGTCAAGATGCCATAAAGCTCGCGGCATATTAATGGTGTTGAGCTGAGGCCAGCTGAGGACGGCCGGTGAACATGATCGTGTCCCCCACTGGCTGAAAAAAGAAATTGGAAAAAGAAATGGCCTCCTGTACCTCCTCTATCTCCGGCAGGCAAATAGCGCTCTTGCCCGAGCCGAATAACAGGGGGGACAGGTGGAGTTGCAGCACATCGATGGCATCGTCCTGCAGAAAGCGGGAAGTTGTTGTAGGCCCTCCTTCTATGTAGACGGTCCGGATGCCTTTTTCATATAAATGGCGGAGTATTGTCTTCGATGGGATATGGCCCGCCTTCCCTTTTTCCAGGCGCGTATAGTGGATGCGGCCGTTCGAGGCGCTGTGCTTTGTGCCGTATACCAAAATGGGGTTGTCGCAGCTTTCGCAGAGAGAGCTGAAGTCAGCTTCCGGCCTCCCCACTACCACCCTAAGGGGGTGCTCGCCGGGCACGTGCCGTACGGTTAGCCGGGGTTGGTCCTCCGCCAGAGTGCCACTGCCTACTAGCACGGCATCGCACAGCGCTCGCATGCGATGGGCATGAATAAGGTTTTCTTGGTTGCCAATCCACTTGGAGCGCCCGATCGGGGTGGCGATCTTTCCATCGAGCGATTGCGCAAAGTGGGCAATAGATAGGCAAGTCTTCCGCTCATCGGCTTGCTGCGGCAGCAGGCAGTAGGGGAGATAGGCACGTAATAAATCGCAGGCCGCTGGCGAGAGCTGCCCGTCTCGGTGGACTTGGCACTGCAATTCTCCTGCTCGTATATGAACAAGTGCTGCATCGGGAGGGCAGTGGGAAGAGTTTGGCTGGCCCTGGCAAATGTAGACTGCCGGGACTTTGTCGATGGAGGGCTGGTCATTGATGGCTACCCGGCCATCAGCGTAGAGGATACCGTATTGGAAAGGAGTATCCAAAGCACCGATGTGCTGCCGCAGGGAAAGCAATGCCGTCCAAATGATGTCTTCCATAACAGTTTAAGCTTTGCACGGCATTACAGTTTGAACAAGTGGCCCATCTCGTCCTGCTTGGTTTTCAGGTAGTCGAAGTTTTCTTTCTGCGGCTCAATGATGAGGGGTACCCGGCTCAGGACTTCCACCTTTGAGGCTTCGAAGGCATCGATTTTATCCGGGTTGTTGGTCAGCAGGTGAATCTGACGGATGTCCAGTTCTTCCAGCATCTGTACAGCAATATCGTACTGACGGGCATCCACCTCCAAGCCGAGGTGCAAGTTCGCATCAATGGTATTCAGCCCCTGATCCTGCAATTTATAGGCTTTGAGCTTGTTGATGATGCCGATGCCGCGCCCTTCTTGCCGCAGGTAGAGCACAATACCGCCATTGGCAGCCGCCAGTTCCAGCGCTTTGGCCAGTTGTTCTCCGCAGTCGCAGCGTTTGGAGCCGAACAAGTCGCCGGTAATGCATTCGGAATGCAGGCGCACCAAAACCGGCTTCGCCTTATCTACTTCCTCGTGCACCAGCGCAATATGGGGCATCCAATCTTCTTCAGTTTCTGAAAAGGCGATCATATTGAACGTACCCCAAGGGGTAGGGATGAGCGCTTCCGCTTGCTTGTGTATGGAAGATATATTGGCTTGTCTATTGGTCTTTTTCACCATGCTGATTCGCTTGCACTGTTGGGGCGTCAAGGCGATTCGAAAGAAACGCTTCAGCTCTCACCGCTCTATTTTGCCCATTCTTGTTCACTTTTCTGAAACCTCAAAACCGGCGAAAAGTTTCGATCGCCGGTTGAGAGCGGCGGAATGGATCGGAAAATTTTTGAAGTACAGAGCAGCGCGAAAACGAGAATTTTCGTTATGCCAAAAAAAAATGCCGGGTTTTGATTTTGTTGGTTGTAGAATTGTCCTAATTTAACCGATTCAAAACGAGACGGGCCAAACGGCTTGGCCGCCAAATGGCTCAGATTATTCAACAAGTGAAGTCAAAGCGCTTCAGAATCGGGCCGGGAGCCTGATGATCACTTAGGTAAGTATGGGATTTTTGCTCTTAGGGGCAAAACTTTATATTATTAAACAATTGGATTATTATGAAAAAACTCTCACTAGTCCTCCTGCTAGTCGTAGCAGGAGTGTCCGTGGCTTTAGCCCAACGGACCATTTCGGGTACAGTTCTCGATGAGAACGACGACGGAATGATCGGTGCTTCGATTCTGGTCAAGGGTACTTCTACCGGAACAACTACCGACATTGACGGCAACTTCACCCTCAACCTGCCAGAAGGAGCCGAGACACTTGTAGTATCTTACACGGGCTACGCCGAAAAGGAAGTAGCTATTACCCCAGAAAACGAGTATTCCATTAGCATGGAACCTTCTGCTTTCATTACCTCTGAGGTAGTAGTAACTGGTACTGGGCGGGCAACCGATCGCCGCCGCACCGCTATCAGTGTGGAATCCATCGGTGATGATGACCTGCCGCAGGTAGCATCTGGCTCTGTGGATCAGGCGCTCGTGGGTAAAGTTCCCGGTGCCTACATTCAGCAGAGTTCTGGCCAACCCGGACAGCAAGCCAACATCGTACTACGGGGAATCAACTCGTTGCAGGGTACCAACCCGATGATTCTGATCGATGGTGTGCAGATCAGTACCGACAACAACTTCAACGGTTCAGCGCGTAACCTGAGCAGCCGCCTGGCGGATATTGACTTCAGCAACGTTGAGCGCGTAGAGGTCGTGCAAGGTGCCGCTGCAGCTACTATCTACGGTGCACAGGGTGCGAATGGTGTTATCCAGATTTTCACGAAGAAAGGCTCTAAAGGTAAGCCGCGCATCAACTTTTCCGCTACAGCCGGCACGGCCGCACCCCTCACGGGAGATTTCGGCTACGCTGATTTCCACGCCTACCAGACCAACGCCGAGGGGCGCTTGATCGACGGTAATGGCGATCCGGTTACGCAGGACGAGTTCGGTGTTTGGAGTGAACCGCTGCTGGAAACGGAGCCTGGTACACTGACGGACAATCCCTACGCAGAAGAAACGTTCAACCTGGTAGACCAGGTACTGGACGACGATGTGCGCAACTACCGCACCAGCCTTTCTGTCAGCGGTGGCAGCGATGCCCTCACATATTCCGTTACGGGTACTTTCACGGAGCAGGAAAGTGCCATATTCGGCCGCAACCAGCGCTTCAACTTCGGTAGCCGCATCGGTTTCGAGCTTTTCGAAAATGTTGATGTAAACGTAGGCTTGAACCTCGTGCGCGGTGACAACAATACCGGTGCCATCACGGGTACTGACAACGTATTCAGTGCTCTGGGTTCTGTAGCCACAACCTTCCCGTTCATTGATTTTAACTACCGTACTGAAGATGGAAACCTGGTTGCCAACCCAACCGGCGACAACAGCGTCAACCCCATCTTTACAGAGAATTTCCGACTCCGTCAGACAGTGATCAGCCGGGTTATCCCCAACATCAACCTGAACTGGCAGGTAACGGACTTCCTGGAACTGGATTACAAGTATGGCCTGGATTACTACCGGGATGACTATCAGGACTTTATTGACAATCAGACGGCTGTACTGCGTGGTTCCAGTCAGGGTGGTATTGATCCGATCGTCGGCCGAATTGAGCAGCGCCTGCGGGAAGGTACGTTGCAGAACTCTATCGTCAGTGCATTCCTGACTTTCGGCAGCGACGACGGTATTTTGTCTAATACACAGTTGGCTTTCGACTGGCGTAAGCGGGAATTCAATAACGTTTTCGCTCAGGGTACTGGCCTGCCGCTCTATGAGCCGGTAACGTTGCGGGCTAGCGAGGAAGCCAATGTCGATGAGTTTGAGTCTACCTTTGCTACCTACGGTGTGCTAGTCAACCAAAAAGTTGAATACCAAGGCAAGATCGGCGCTTCTGCCGGTGTTCGTGCAGACTATTCTTCTGCATTCGGCGAGGGTTCTGACCCCTTCGTTTTCCCACGCGGTGACGTTTACGTACGCCTTTCTGAATTCGACTTCTGGGGCATTAAGGGCGCTTTGCCAGAATTTAAGCTGCGGGCCGCTTACGGTCAGGCAGGAGTTCAGCCGGGAGCATTCGACCGTATCCGTACACTCGATGCCGGACAATTGGGTGCCAACGGCTACCTTGCTCCGCAGCTGGATCAAACCAACCCGCTGCTTGATGTGCAGGTATCCAAAGAGTTTGAGGCAGGCATTGACGCTTCCTTTACTCCGGGCAACCGCAACTCTGGATTGTTCCACTATTTCCGGCTCTCTGCTACTTACTGGGACCGGACCAGCGAAGACGTAATTCGGGAAATCGGTGTGGCACCTACTACCGGCGCTGCAACCATTCTGGACAACGCTATTACTCTGGAGTCTGACGGTTGGCAGGTTTCTCTGCAGAAGTCTGTATACGATTCTCCGAATTTCTCCTGGAACTGGACGACCAACTTCTCTCGGCAACAGACGACCTTGGCTTCTATTTCCAACGACGTAGATATTCCAGTGGATGACAACTTCATCCTGCGCCCGGGTGAGCTGTTGGGTACTTTCCGCGGTGTACAAGCGCTGACCGATGTCAATCAAACGCGCGACGATGGAACACCATACTTGGAGAACCCGGAAGAGTTTGAAGTAGTGCCGGAAAGCGGTTACGTGGTGAACTCCGAGAGCGGGCAGGTAGCTTTTACCGACGAAGTGGTAGTTATCGGCAATGGCCTGCCGGACTTCAACATGTCCTTTATCAATAACTTCACAATAGGGAATGCACTGCGCCTCGGTTTCCAATTGGACTGGGTATACGGATTTGACATTTATAACCAAACCCGTCAGTGGGGTTACCGGGACAACCTGCACACTGATGTTGACGAACCAGTTACCATCGGCGGAGAATCCGGTGCTTACCTGGACTACTACCGCAGCCTGTACAATACGAACCAGGCCAACTCTCACTTCGTGGAGGATGGTTCGTTCCTGCGCCTGCGCAATGCGCACGTCGCCTTTGACTTTGCGAAGGTATTCCCGGTGGGTGGGTTTAACCGCCTGGAAGTGGAATTGTCTGGCTTCAACCTGTTGACTTTCACCGACTACAGCGGTTTCGATCCGGAAGCAGCATCTGATGTAAACGACCCGACCCGTATCGGTCTGGATCAGTACGCTTTCCCGAACAGCCGCATTTTCCAGATTGGCTTGAACGTTGGTTTCCAGTAAACCCGGTTCGGCTAATGGCAAAACGGAAGCCAACTGGTCAAAATTTTTAACTTTAAAATTGATGAAAATGAAAAGTTTTCTTATAAGAATCGCGCTAGTTCTGCCGATGTTCCTGCTGGCGGTTTCCTGCCAGGATGACCTAGATGTGCAGAACCCAAACGCGCCTACGCTGGACGTACTGGATTCCGAGGAGGGACTATTGCGTTCCATGCTGGGTATGTATAGTGTTTTTGACGGGGGTTACGTCTGGATTGCCCAGGCGCACCACGAATGCATGGGCGATGCCCTTTTCATTCCCTGGGGCAACTTTTCCTGGCGCTGGGCCAATCAGCCTACCAAGATCATTCTGGACGATGGCACGGTAGTGACACCGCCGCAGGGCGGCAGCCAGGCACAGGAATTGATCCTTCGCAATGACCGGGCACAGGGAAGCAACAACGCTTTCTCTTGGGAGTGGTCTTACATGTACCGGCTCAATAATATTGCCAACCTGCTGCTTAGCAAGTTGGAAGAGGGCAATATCGTTCTTACCGGTGATGCGGCAACCAAAGAAGCAACCATACGAGCTTTTGCCCGCTTTTGGAAGGGTTTTGCCTACAGCCGTATTGGCTCCCTTTACTCCGCTGGTATTGTAAACGACGAGTTTAGTGCTACCAACCCGAACTTCGTCAGCCGGCAGCTTGTGATCGATGCTGCCAACGAGCAGCTTGACCTGGCTATCCAGCAGCTGAACAGCATTGCTGATGAAACGGTCTACGCGGCTACTCTGGAGCGGGGCATCCCGGATTACATGCGCCCCAATGGCGTTCCTTCTCCGCAATCTTTTGTCCGTATGATCAATACGCTGAAGGCGCGCAATACACTGGTAAACACTAAAGTAGCTGATATGACGCAGGAGCAATGGCAAGAGGTGTTGGACCTGGCTTCCAACGGCTTGCAACCAGGGGATAATATCCTGGAGTTCCGCACGGCTAATGAGAATGCTTTCTTCGTTACTGCGTTTAACCCGTACCGGGTACTGATCGGATGGCACTTCCCGAGTGAGCGTCTCATTCAGGACTTCAAGGAAGGCGATGCTCGCTTTGCCCGTAACTTTGCTGAGTTGGGCTCGCCGCAGGTCAACGTTCGTGGCCGTGGCATTCAGTATGGTACCCGCTTTGGGTTTATTCCAATTGATGAAGGCGGCGATTACGCTACTCTTACCGCTGGCCTAGCTAGCCTGGATGTGGCTGGTACCTGGGAAGAAGCTTACCTGATGCAGGCAGAAGCCCTGATCATGACTGGCAAGCAGGACGAAGGCCTGGCACTAATTGATGAAGTACGCACTGCGCAGACTGCTGAGTTGGATCCGGTTGCTAATACCGGCCTGACGATGGAAGAGGCCTACGAAGAGCTGCGCCGCGAGCGCCGCATCGGCTTGTTCATGCGTGGTCTGGCCTTCTACGATGCCCGCCGTTGGGGCTTGACCGATCCGCTTGAGGAAGGCGGTGGCCGCGAGGGCGCTGTAGTACTCGATGGCTCTGGCAACCTGAATACCGACGCTACCATTGACTACAATTACCTCGATTACTGGGGCGTACCGGATGGCGAATTGGACTTCAACCCAGCTGCAGAAGGTTCTGCCAGCACGGATCCGATTTAATCCGTCCCGGAAGGATAATTGATTAGATGATGATACAGGAGCGGCGTAGCCTAGTGGGGCTGCGCCGCTTTTTTCTTATGTATCGGATTATTTCCTTTGCAAGCGTGACAATTGTCACTGCTGTACTCAGCTAGAAAGCTTACTTTCGCAATCAATTCAGGCTTATACCATATGAAAACAACCGCCCTAACCCTCGCCCTTTACCTCCTGCTCGGCAGCCTCCTGCCCGGAGCAGACTATGGGCAGTTGGGCAAGCTGCCCGAGTTGGCGGAGCACTATCGCTTGCATCAGCAGCTGGCAGCAGCGGAAGGCAGAGAGGTTTCATTCTGCCAGTTTTTGCTGGAACACTTCTGGCAGGCCGACAGCCACGACCATGGCGACGAAGGCGATAGCCACAAAGATTTGCCATTCAAACATTTGCAAAACGCCAACCCAATTGTGCTGCAGTACAGCTATCCCGCCCTCATGAAGCAGCAGCTTCCCGTTCACACAGCCCTCTTTCCTAAAGCAGAAGCAGCTCATCCCTCCACCTATCTGGAAGGGGTCTTTCGCCCGCCCATCGGATAGCTCCTGTCCGACATGTTCTGATCCTTTTTCCACTGCTTCAAATCTTTCATCATGATTCGTTCGATCATCGCTTTTTCCGTGCGGAACAAGCTACTCGTCCTGCTGTTGGTCCTCGCCCTGATTGGCGCTGGGCTGTACAACCTCTCGCGCCTGCCCATTGATGCCGTGCCCGACATCACCAACAACCAAGTGCAAGTCGTAAC
>CAYNIT010000076.1:0-16862 GCA_964397205.1 uncultured Phaeodactylibacter sp.
TAGAACAGACATCCCACCGGCTCAAGGGCAGCCACAAAGGGCAAAGCTACGAATTCGACATCATCGCCCGCAATGGTACCGAGGTGGTAGCCGTGGAAGTGAAAACCATGCTCAAACCTAAGCACATCCGGAAGTTTCTAGACAAAATGGATTCCTTCAAAACTTGGGTAGAAGAATACGCCCCCCATACCGTCTACGGTGCCGTGGCGTTCCTGCAAGCGGACGCCGGGGCGGAGCAGATGGCCGAAAGCAAAGGGCTGTTTGTCATCCGTGCCACAGGCGACTCGGCGGCTATTGTCAATAAAGCGGATTTTGTGCCGCGTGCGTTTTGATGCCACATGGTTTTAGGCTCTATTTTCACTCCACCACAATCTTTCGCACCTTCAGCTACACGCAAGCACAATCAACTTACATAGTAGTCTATAGTTGTAGTAATCTTTCTTAAAACTTCTATATCTCCCCAATCACATACATCTGCTCCAGCGTCGGCGTCTCGCTGCCGCCGCGCGGCTCCAGGGTCACGGCGTAGGCTTGCGCATTTTCTACATAAGAGACTTCCTGAAGTTTAGAAGTATCGACCACAGCATCGAATACGCCCATGCTAGCCGGCTTGTCCTCTACAATGGCCCAGAGCTGTTACTGCTTGCCGCTGGGGTGTATCCGGCAAGGAAAGACCTTTAAGAAAGGTGGCCCTCCGCTCCGGATTATACAGGATGAAAGCGATGGCATCCGGCTGAAGCTCAGTGCCGTTCAGTATGATGTCCCTGATGTTTGGGTCCAAAAGGTATTCCATATCATCCGACAGATGATTTGCTCGTCCAGCGGTTGTTCTGCTTTATGGTCTGGCCTAGAATATTAGGGCCATTCGGATATCGGGCAACTCGCCCCGAAAATCAGCATACGGCAAGGCTGAACATCATAGGGCACCTTTCCGTTTCGCTGAGTACGCTTACGTAAGCCTAAAATCTCAGAATTGTTTTTTCTAAAAAAAAATTCCGCCAACTTTAATCCAGGCCTGCATTTGATCTCGTAAATCCATGAGGAGTACAAAACGCCCCTCCGTTCCACACTGCCTCTGGCAAGCATCCATCTGGCACGAATGGCCGTACTGTTGAACGGAACCCCAGAACGAAAGACATGAACAAAATCATTCCTTAGCTGCACAAGCTAAGCCCTAAATCCTATTGGCTTTATTCTAAAATTAAATCTTTATTCTTACATGAAAACACTCCAACGAATTTTCTTAACCTTACTGGTACTGGCGGTTTTCCCGCTCGGGCTCAGCGCGCAGATGGCCTTCAGCGCCCAGCTGAGCGGCCGCAGCGAGGTCCCTACTGCCATTACCTCCGCCAGCGGTGAGGTGACAGCCACGCTTACGGGCAACGAACTGGTCCTCACCGGCTCCTTCGAAGGGCTGAGCAGCGCTGTAGACACCGACATCGTGGGCGGCGCTCACTTGCACTTTGGCTATGCTGGCCAGAACGGCGGCATCGCCATCGAGCTAACCCCAAGCTTATCCATGGGCGGGCAAAGCGGCACCTTCGAAGCCGAAGACAATACCTTTACCCTTGATGCCGAGGAAATGGCCGCCTTGATGGAAAGACAGCTGTATGTCAATATCCACAGCATAAACTTTCCTGGCGGAGAACTGCGCGGACAAGTCCTGCCCGAAGCAGATTTCACTTACCTCATCAGCCTTTCAGGCAATAATGAAGTGCCCAGCATTCTGTCCAACGGCACCGGCCGGCTAGCATTGGAACTCAATGGCAACGAGCTGACTGTAAGCGGTGCTTTCTCTGGCCTCGAGGGCGACTTTGACGCCAGCATACAGGGAGGCGCTCACTTGCATACCGGGCTGCCCGGGCAAAACGGCCCCATCGCCATTGACCTGAACGCGGCAACCGAAATGGACCTGAAGTCTGGCATCTTCGCCGCCACAGACAACACCTTTACCCTGTCGGAAGAGCAGGCAGAAGCACTGCGCGGCCGCGCCCTGTACGCCAACATTCATACTACCAAGTTCCCAAGCGGCGAACTGCGCGGGCAGGTTAGTTCTGATGCGGCGCAGGCGCTGTTCCGGGCCCACCTTTGCGGCAGCAACGAAAACCCGGCGGTAACTTCTTTCGCCACCGGCGTAGTACAGGTAGAAGCAATGGGCGACTCCCTTATCGCCTACGGCAGCTTCGAAGGGCTGGAAAGCGACTTCGCAACCGACATCGGAGGCGGTGCCCACATCCACTCCGGATTGGCAGGCACCAACGGTGATGTAAGCTTCGCCCTGGTTTCCGAGATCGGAACCCAGAACCGTTCGGCCACTTTCCCAGCCGCCGATAATGTATTCTCGTTGAGCGAACTGGAAGCCACACAACTGTTCGATCGCGCCTTCTACGTCAACATACACTCTGAGACTTACCCCGGCGGCGAAATCCGCGGGCAACTGCTGCCCGAAGCCCAAGCCATTTTTACAGCTGTACTGAGCGGTGGATTTGAAGCACCACCGGTGGCTACTACCGCAGAAGGTGCCGTCAAAGCAGAGCTGCGAGGCAACGAACTAACCGTTTCCGGCTCTTTCAACGAGCTCAGCAGCCCGCTGGCGCAGGACATCGAAGGCGGTGCCCACCTGCACATTGCTTATGCAGGCGCCAACGGAGGCATTGCCTACAACCTGGCATCCGAACTGGCCAGCGACGAGCTTTCTGGCTCGTTCTTGCCCGGCGCTAATGTATTTGAACTGAGCGAAGACGAGCGCACTGCCCTATTAGAGCGGCGCATTTATGTCAATATCCATTCGCTGGAAAACCCGAGCGGCGAACTGCGCGGACAGATGCTGCGGGAAGCCCGTTACTACATGGCAGCGCCTTTGTCCGGTACGAGCGAGGTGCCAGCGGTCAATACCGCCGGCACTGGCCACCTGATGCTGGAGATAAAATCAGACAGCGTAGTGGCTACGGGCGCTTTTCAGGCTTTGGAAAGCCCATTTGACCCTAATGTATCAGGCGGTGCCCACCTGCACGAGGCACTCGCCGGCAGCAACGGCGGCATCCTGCAAGGGCTGGCTGCCAGCCTGGAGAGCAACAACAGCAGCGGCTTTTTCACTGCCGCCAGCAACACCTACGAAAGTACAGCAGCCCTGCGGGAAGCCCTGCGCGCTAGAGGCCTGTACGTCAACATCCACACTGAAGCACAACAGCCGGGTGAAATCCGCGGGCAGGTGCTGCCCTTCGCCACAGCTTACTTCACGACTTCCCTCGATGCTTTTAACGAGGTCCCCGTAGCCGAAAGCGGCGGAATCGGCGGGCTGAAGCTCGAGCTGCGCGGCGACGAGCTGACCGTCAGCGGAGCGTTCAGCAACCTCACCGGAACATTCGACGAAAGCATCGGTGCGCACTTGCACCTGGGCGTACCGGGTGAGAACGGCGGTGTCGATATCCCCATCAATCCAACCTTAGAGAGCGGCAACATGGCTGGCAGCTTCCCCGCAGCCGATAATGTCTTTGCCGAACTGACGGAGGAGCAAGTACTCAACCTGCTTAATGGTAATTACTACGCCAACATCCACACTACCGAATACCCGGCGGGGGAACTGCGCGGCCAGATCCTGCCAGAGAGCAACTTCTTCCCAGAAGAAGCCCCGGTGATCCAAACGCCCGTAGATGGCACGGACCTACTACTGGAAGGAGGTGCCAGCACGCCTTTTGTAGCCAGCTGGTCGGCGGCTATAGATGACGATTCGCTGGCTTACGTATGGCAACTCTCTACGACAGCCGATTTCAGCCAGATCGTACTCCAACAGAACGTAGGCGGCCAAACCTTCTTCGAAGCAGATTTCGAAGACATTGACTTGCTGCTGGAAAACCTGGGCGTAACCGTAGGAACGGAAGTGACCGTCTACCATCGGGCGATAGCCAGCGATGGCGCCGTAGCCACCCCCGGAGCGGGTGCCGTGGTCAACATTACCCGCGGAGAAATAGCGGAAGACCTATTTGAGACCCGCTTGTCCGGGCACAGTGAGGTGCCGCCCATCGGCACTACAGCCAATGGCTTCGTATCCGCTTCCCTCGATGGCAACGAGCTGACCGTTTCTGGTTTCTTTGAAAACCTGAGCAGCAAGCTGAATGCTGATATCCTGGGCGGCGCACACATCCATGCGGGCTACGCCGGGGAGAACGGGGATGTCTTATACTCCCTGAACCTCAGCGTCCCGCAGGACTCCCTATCTGGCACCATAGATGCGGAGGACAATACCTTTACGCTCTCGGAAGAGGAGCTGGAGCTGCTGGAAAACCGGCAGTTGTACGTGAACATCCACTCCCTCAATTTCCCGGGTGGGGAACTGCGTGGCCAACTGCTGCCGGTATCCGACAATACCTACTCTATGAGCCTGCTGGGCAGCAACGAAGTGCCCTCAGCGGTAAGCCCTGGGCTGGGTGCCTTGGTACTGGAGGAAGCCGATGGCCAACTGGTCATTAGCGGTGCCTTCTCGGGCATGCGCGGCGATTTTGACGCTAGCATTCAGGGCGGCGCCCACCTACACATCGGAGCAGCCGGCGAGAACGGCCCCATACTGATAGGCCTGAATGCTTCCGTAGACGATGACCTCAAGGGCGGTGTCTTCCGGGCGGAAGACAACACTTTTGACATGACAGCAGAGCTGGAAGAGTTGCTGCAGAGCCGGACCCTCTACGCCAATATCCATACCACTGCCTTCCCGGGCGGCGAGCTGCGCGGCCAGGCCGTAGGCGATGCGGGCGCTGTATTCCGCGCCCACCTCTCTGGCTCCAACGAGCGCCCGGTAGTGACGACTATGGCGGGCGGTGCCGTGCAAGTCGAGTTCCTTAATGATACCACCATTACCGTATCTGGAACTTATTCCGAGCTGGAAAGCGACCTGAACGAGGACATCGGCGGCGGTGCCCATATCCACCTCGGTATGCCGGGCGAAAACGGAGACGTGATCATTCCAATCACCCCCATGCAGTCCGACAACCGAAACGGGCGCTTCCTGCCGGAGGACAATACGTACAACATTAGTGCCGAAGAGCGGGCAGCTCTGTTCCGCCGCGGATTGTACGTTAACATCCACAGCCTGGATAATCCTCCTGGAGCAATACGTGGGCAATTGATGCTGGAAAGCCAGACGGTATTTACCGGTTTCCTTTCAGGCATTTTTGAAGTGCCTGCCATCACTACTTCCGCACTCGGCGGCGTACAAGCAGAACTGTCCGGCAGCCGCATGGCCTTTGTCGGCACCTTTGATGGCTTGAGCAGCCCCGTTGCTACCGATATTGCGGGAGGTGCGCACATACACGAAGGCCTGGCGGGTGCTACCGGAGGCATCGTCTTGGAGCTTGGTTTGAGCCTCGACGGCGATATGCGCGGCGGCCGCTTCCCTGCCGGGATGAATACGTTCCAACTGACAGAGGGCCAAGCGGATACCATGCGTGCCCGCGGCTACTACGTCAACATCCATAGCCAAGACATTAATTCTGGTGAGCTGCGCGCGCAGTTGTTGCCCGAAGCCCGCACCTACTTCTACGCGCCCCTGAGTGGTGCCAGTGAAGTGCCAGCGGTCAACAGCGATGGCGGCGGTGCACTCGCAGTGGAAGTTAATCCGGAGCGGGCAACCGCCAGCGGTACTTTCCTCGGCCTTAGCAGCATGCTCAATACGGACATCGAAGGCGGCGCGCACATCCACGCCGGATACGCCGGGCAGAATGGGCCGATCGCCAACCTGCTGTCCGCCGATGCGGGCGCGGCGGGCCTCAACGGCACCTTCCCCGCCCTGGCCAACACCTTTGAAGCCAGCGAGGGGTGGGTTGACAGCCTGCGCGATCGTCGCTACTATGTGAATGTACACTCTATGGATCAGCCTGCCGGCGAGGTACGCGGCCAACTGTTGCCCTTGGCTACGACTTACTTCACCAATAGCCTGTCTGGCTTTAATGAAGTACAGCCGGTAGAAACGGATGCCACTGGCGGCGTGAAAATTGAGCTGAGCAACGGCACCCTGGTACTGAGCGGCGCCTTCTCCGGCCTCGGCAGCGCGTTTGACTTCAATGTTATGAACGGAGCGCACCTGCACCTCGGTGGGCCTGGTGAGAATGGTGACATAGAGCTGGTTCTCAATGCCAATGTAGCAGACAACGAACGAAGCGGCATCTTTCAGGCAGCGAACAATACCTTCCCGCTGACCGCCGAGCAGATGGCGATTCTACGAGCGGGTGAACTCTACCTCAACTTGCACACGGAAGCATTCCAGACGGGAGAAATCCGGGGGCAAGTACTGCCTGAGGTGAATGGTTTCCCCACTGCAGATGCCAACATCAACTTCCCGCCCGACGGCACTATGCTGACCGTGCAGGGAGATGCTTCCACGGCCTTTATCGCTGAATGGAGCGCCGCTGCCGACCGCGACAGCCTGGCTTACGTATGGCAGCTGGCTACCGACGAGGATTTCTCTAGCCTGCTGGTGGAGCAGAATGTAGATAATGCCTTGGCTTTTGAAACAACCTTTGGAGTAGTGGACCAATTGCTCGAGAATGCCGGCATCGCGCTGGACGAAAGCGTAACGCTTTACCACCGCGCCATAGCCACCGACGGCAGCGTAGCTACGCCGGGTATCGCCTTTGATGTAGAACTCACCCGCGGAGTAGTAACAAGTACGCTGGACCTGGAAGCAGCCGGCTTGTCCATGCGGGCTTACCCTACCCTGGCCAGCAGCCAAGTCACCGTAGAGCTGAACAGCAATGATGCGCTCGAGGGCAACCTCCTGCTCAGCAACAGCAATGGGCAAGTATTGAACATCTTGCCTGCTTCCCTCCCGGCGGGTACTACTACCCGGCAGATGGATGTGCAGGAGCTGCCCGCTGGCACTTACCAGATACAATTGATCATTGACGGCCAATTAGCTGGCACCCAGCGCTTCATCAAGCAGTAAGCTTTTTGCTTTTATGGAAATGAAAAAGCCATCCGGGCGATGCTCGGGTGGCTTTTTTATACCAGCACTTCTGTCTCCAGCGCTATGGGCATGTCCAGCATCTGCTTTGCCAGAGCCGGGAACTGCGCTGCCGGGCCAGATATGCGAAATTGGTAATCGGGCACTGCAGCCGCATCGGCGACTATGCCGTTTTCTTTCAATACCCGTTTCAACTGACGGGCTACCGCCGGCGCAGGGTTGATGAGGCTAACTTCCGGGCCGGCGATTTGTTGGATGAGCGGAATAACGAACGGATAGTGGGTACAACCCAAGACGATGGTATCTGCCCCTTTTGCCAGCATAGGCTCCAGGATAGAGCGCAGTAAAGACTCGGTAGCAGCGCTCTGCAACGCTCCAGATTCGATTTGTTCCACCAGCCCCAGGCAAGGGTCTTCAATAACGGTGATATGGCTGGCGTAGCGCTGCATGAGCTTGGCGTAGCGCTGACTGCTGAAGGTGCCGGCTGTAGCCATAACGCCAACTATCCCAGTTTTGGTAGCGCGGGCACCGGGCTTTACCGCAGGCTCCATGCCAACAAATGGCACCGCCGGCCAGCTCTCCCGCAGATAGTTAAGGGCGTGGGCGGTAGCGGTATTGCAGGCCAGCACAATGGCTTTGCAACCCGATTGGGCCAGAAACTGGCTGATGTCTTTGCTGAATTGACGGACAGCGGCGGGAGACTTGGTTCCGTAGGGGGTACGGGCAGTGTCGCCGTAATAAAGAAAAGATTCTTGGGGGAGCAATTTGATAATGGCACGGGCGACCGTAAGACCGCCGATGCCAGAATCGAATATACCTATGGGCTGGCGGTTCATACCACCACCGTTTTTAGTTGTTTTCAAGCAGCTTTGCCTTCACCAGATCACTCACATCCTGAGATTCCTGGGCGTAGAGCAGAACGTTCTGATCAAAGATGAACTGGTAGCCTTTTTCTTCCGCTACTTCCTGAATGGCTTTGTTCACCCTCTCGTAGATTGGAGAAAGCAGCTCTTCTCGCTTTTCCTGCACTTGCTTGCGCATGTTTTGCTCGAATTCCGCGATCTTCTGCTCTTCCTGGGACAGGCGCTGGGATTCTTCTTCCTGCTGCTTGGGAGACATAGTGCCAGCTTGTACCTTCTTCTGCACGTTCATGTAATCCTCCTGCAGGGTTTTGACCATATCTTCTCCCTTTTTCTGCAGTTGCTTCTGCAGAGCCTCCAGGTTGGCTTCCGCCTGCTTTACCTCCGGCAGTTCTGCTAGGATTTTTGCAGAATTGACGTAGCCGAATTTCTGGGCTTGCAGCGCGGTAGCTACGCCCATCAGCATAACGGCCAGACTGCCTATTTTTATCCAAGTTTTCATGTGCTTTCTTATTTGAAATTTTAGAAGTTCAAGTTTTTGCGGCTGCAAAAATAAGAAATTACTTAAGCTTCTTCATAACATCCTCGGTCTTGTCGTAGGAAGGGTTAGAAAAGATGATGCCCGCTGAGCCGGATTTGTCGAAAATGAAATCGTACCCCCGCTCCTGAGCGTACTCCTCTATGGCACCGTAGACTTTGTCCTGAATTGGGCGCACCAAATCCTGCCGCCGCTTGAACAAATCGCCTTCCGGGCCGAACTTCTGCTTTTGCATGTCGCGTACTTCTTTTTCCTTCTGCATGATCTCATCCTCGCGGCGCTTGCGCTCGTCCTCGCTCAGAAGGACCTGCTCCGCCTGGTAGCGGTTGTACATCCCCTTGATTTCATCGTATTCCTGGGCGATCTCCTGCCGCCATTTCTGGGCTAAGCGGTCCAGTTCTTTCTGAGCCGCCTGGTATTCGTCCATGCTTTCCAGTATATCGTTCACCTTTACGTAGGCGATGCGCTGCGCATTGGCCGACAGGGACAGGAAGCCAATTATGGAAAATAGCGCCAGGACTTTTCGGATGTTTTGCTTAGTCATATTGTCCGTATTTTGTTGAAGGAACTCAAAAGTACAATTTATGAACGTTTTACTCCTTGTCCGGGACACGCCATCGTTCCGCTGTTTAACCTTGATTTAACGGCCTGGCTGAAGATTTAACGAAAAAACAACAGTCTTATGCTACTTCTGGCTGCTTGAACAACTCTCGGCTTTGCGCCGTTTCACGCAAGTCAATTCAAATTTTATGAGCCAGGATTCCAATGCCATCGTTACCATTTCCTTCTTTCGCTACAGCAGCTGGAGCAACCGCTGGTGGGGGTTCAAACAAATGGGGCTCGCGGGAGAGGCGCTGTGCGAAGTACCCGGCCTGCAATTCTCCAAAATGCTAGGCAGTGGTGCAGGCAATGGCTTCAGTATTTTACCTAACCTCAGCACCTACGGCTTACTGTGCGTATGGGAAGGGCCTGGCGCAGCTGAGCGCTTTTTCAAAGAGCACCCTCTTTACCAGGATTTTCTGAAACGCGCCGCCGGCTGGTGGACGGTTTACATGCAAGCAGCCAAAGCCCACGGGCAGTGGGAGGGGCAGCAGCCGTTTCCCATCAACACTTCTCTGGATAAAACCCGGCTGATTGGCGTGCTCACCCGGGCTACCATTTACACCAAACACCTTTGGCGGTTCTGGCGGTTCGTCCCGCCGGTCAGCCGCTCCATAGAAGCGCGCGAAGGGCTGATTTTCTCCGTCGGCATCGGCGAGCTGCCGCTGGTACAGCAGGCTACTTTCAGCCTATGGGAAAACAGCGAGCGTATGATGGCCTACGCCTACCGCAGCCATTACCACAAGGAGGTAGTGCGCCGTACGCGGGAGCTAGGCTGGTACGAAGAGGAACTCTTTGCCCGTTTCCACCCCTACCGCTCGGAAGGCCATTGGGAAGGAGAAGGCACGCCGCTCGATGCTTACCTCACCCCTTCTGCCTCTGGGCTGCCGGGCTAGGCTACCGTCACTTTGTCTTCCTCGTAGACTTCCTGTACGGAGCGTATGATGTCCACCCCTTCCTTCATGGGGCGCTGAAAAGCTTTACGCCCGAGGATGAGCCCGGTGCCGCCCGCCCGCTTGTTGATCACTGCGGTGCGCACAGCATCGGCCTGGTCCGAACCGCCCTTGGAGCCGCCACCAGAATTGATCAGCCCGATCTGGCCCATGTAGCAGTTGGCCACCTGGTAGCGGCACAGGTCAACCGGGTGATCAGTAGCAAGCGCCTCGTACATATCATCGCTGTGCTTGCCGAAGTCGATATCGCGAAAGCCGTAGTTGGTCGTGGGCAATTTCTGCTTGATCATGTCCGCCTGAATGGTCACGCCGATGTGGTTGGCCTGCCCGGTCAGGTCAGCAGCGGTATGGTAATCTTCTTCTCTGGTTTTGAAAGCTGAATTGCGGGTGTAGCACCAGAGGATGGTGCCCATGCCCAGTTCGTGCGCTTCCGCAAATGCCTCGGCGATTTCGCGGATTTGCCGGTTGCTCTCCGGAGAGCCAAAGTAGATGGTTGCGCCAACCGCTACAGCACCCAGGTTCCAAGCTTCGCGCACTGAGCCGAAGGGGATCTGATCGTAGGTGTTGGGATAGGTAAGCAATTCGTTGTGGTTCATCTTGACGATGAAGGGGATCTTGTGGGCGTACCTGCGGGCGTGCAGAGCGAGTACGCCGAAGGTGGTCGCTACCCCGTTGCAACCTGCCTCTACAGCTAGACGGATGATGTTTTCTGGGTTGAAATAGGCGGGATTTTTGTAAAAAGAAAAAGCAGCGCTGTGCTCGATGCCCTGATCCACCGGCAGTATGCTGACGTAGCCGGTGCCGCCCAAGTTGCCGTGGTCGTACAGCTGCGCCAGGCTGCGCAGAGTCTGCGGGTTGCGGTTGCTGTGCACGAAGATGTCGTCCACGAAATTGGGAGAAGGAGGTGTGATGGAAGATTTGGGAATTGCTTCGCAGCGGTGCTCGAGCAAGTCGGTTGCTTCCTCTCCTAGCAATTCCGTGATTTTGTCAATTGCAGCCATTTTCGTTTGTTTTTTTAGGTGATGGTGAAAGTTGCTCCTAAAGATATCGCCCCCGCTTAGAGGCACCAAAAGCTGAGGGTGGTTTTTTATGCCCGAAATCCTCCCTGCGGCAGGAGCTCATTGAATTGCTCGATATTGCGCCGGACTTGCTGGTACCGGCGGTACTGTGCCGAAAGCAGCAAAATGACCCCTAGGGCATAGACTGGCCCCAGATACTGCCAGAAGGCCACGTCTTCCCAGAATACCTTTACCATGGCCAAGAGCCCCAGGGGCAAGGTGAGCGGAATGATGAAAGCCAACTTCAACCGCAGCAAGCTGGGCAAAACTTCGTTGAGTTGCCGGGCGCTTTCCGCTTCAGCTACCGCCTTCGGCTGCTGATCGTACAGGCGCAACACATGCTTTACGAGCAAGCGGCGGATGACCATATTGGGAAACTGCATGCTGTAGACCAAAACGAACAGCCCCACCAGCCCGGCGTTCTCCCAGCTGCGGGCAAGCTCTTCGGAAAACGGCACGCCAATGCCTAGCAGTGTAAGCAACAGCAGCAAAGCGCCCATAATGCCCTGCACCCATACCAACCAGCGAGTTTGGCGCTCTTCCTGCCGCAGTTCCTGCTCGGAAGCAGCTGCAAAGTTGATTTTCTGATACGGAATCCGAATGCGTTCTTTTACTACAGGATGCATGAATCAGCTTTTTATGAAAACAAAATATACGAATCTTTTCTTCTAACTCAAAAGAGCAATTATGAGCAAAAAGTGGACCCTCGCCGATGTGCCCGATCAATCCGGTAAAGTCGCCATCGTTACCGGCGCCAACAGTGGGTTGGGGTTTGCTTCTGCCAACGCGCTGGCGCAAAAGGGCGCGGAGGTCGTCTTCGCTTGCCGCTCCAAAGAGCGCGGACAAGAAGCACTGCGGTACATACCAGTTAAGCAAGCCCAGCTGATGCTATTAGACTTGGCCGACCTGCGTTCGGTAAAGGCCTTTGCCGAGGAGTTTCTGGGAACCTACAGCCGACTGGACTTGTTGCTGAACAATGCCGGCATTATGGCTACCCCCTATGGCACCACCGCCGACGGCTTCGAAAAGCAGATTGGCGTGAACCATCTCGGCCATTTTGCCCTAACCCACCATCTGCTCGATTGCCTGAAGTCAACCCCGGACAGCCGCATCGTCAACGTTTCCAGCCTCGCCGCCCGCAATGGCCAGGTCAATCCCAACGACTTCCAAGAGCCAGAGGACTACAAACCTTGGCCTGCCTATAATCAAAGCAAACTCGCCAACCTTATGTTCACGCTGGAGCTCAACCGCCGGCTGCAGGGCACCGACACCATTGCCCTGGCAGCGCATCCCGGCGGCGCTGCAACCAATCTGGGCCGCCATGTACAGAGCGGCCCTATTTTCCGCTTTCTGGCAGAAAACATCCTGCTGCCGCTGCTGCCCAGCGCGGAGCAAAACGCAGCTCCGCAACTCTATGCCTGCACCGCGCCGGAAGCTTCCGGCGGCGACTACTACGGGCCCGGCGGCTTCGGAGAAATCAGTGGCCCTGTGAAAAAGGTTAAAATGCCGGCTACCGTCGGCAAACGGGAGGACTGGGAGGAGCTGTGGCGGGTTTCGGAGAAGCTGGTGGGAGTGGCGGAGTGAAGCCGGCAGCCTAGGCCAGCATTTTATTTGTCATCACCACCCGCTGTGCCAGCACCTGTGCCAGATTGCGCCAGATGGTGGTGCGGTCCGCTTCCAGCTTCAGCTGATCAATGGCAGACTCCTTGAATAATACGACCTCAGTTTCCGGGTTGGCAGCAATCACCTGGGCGCTGCGCCGGGTGTGCAGGACAAAAGCGATTTCGCCAAAGATGTCTCCTTCTCCGAGCAGCACCACCGTCTGATCGCCGATGACCACCCGCACCAGCCCTTTGCGTACGTAGCCAAAGGACTTGCCTCCATCGTTGGCTTTGATGATTGCTTCTCCTTCGCTGCAGGCAATGACGAGGGCATCGCGCAGCAGGGCCTGCCGGCCTTCCTCGCTCAGCCCTTCTGTGATCAAGTGGTGGCCGTGAAAGTCATTTTGGTCCTCTGGATAGTAGCTGCCGCCTATTTGCAGCTCTTTGTGCTCGCGTACCAGCTGGTAGTACCACTCGCAAATGGGTTTATAACGCTCAAAGCGGATGCCCCGCAGCATCGGCAACAGCGGAGAATGAATGATGGAGAGATAATCCAAATCCGGTAGGCCGATCATAGGAATCTGAAAATCGCTTGCAGGCCCTTTTCCTAATGGCCCTACCGGCCGCATGCCGAGCCGTTTGTAAATCGAGTAATGCCCGGGGTCGCAGTGCATAAGCAGGCACAGCCCGCCGGCTTTGAGCACCTCGACAAAGCAGTGGCTGAGCAGCACCGGCACAGCTGCCGTATTCAAGTAGGTGTTGCTGAATGAAAGGTGGGAAACCAACATCGACTGCTGTAGGTAAACTTCTGGCACCAGCTCAAAAGAAACATCGGAGCCGCTGGCTTCCCGCAGCAGCAGACACGCCACCAGCTGCCCGTTGCTTGTATCCTGGCAAGCAACGAGCTGGCCAGTGGATAAAACCGCGGGCGGCTCTTTGGAGGGCATCCCCATCAGCTTCAGGCAATCTGCCCGGTCCTCTTCTTCCGTGACGAAAAACGCCCGGTATTGGCCAATCCATAAATCCCACTGCAACGATATGTTCTGGAGCATCCCCATGCCGGACAAGATAGGGAAAGTATGCTAGAACTTGAAGCCCAGGCTGATTTGCAGAAAGTGAGCATCCAGCTCTTCCAGCCCAACGGTGTTGCCTTGGAAACGATACCCCACGGAGGCGATAAGCGCCCAATTGGTATTGATGGAGCGCTGCAGGCCGCCGCCTATGCCTGCCATCAGCCCGCCATCGGTATCGTTCTCCAAGAAGCCAAGGCCGTAGCCCAAGTCACCGTAGAAGAAAGGGGCCCACTCGGTCAAAGAGGGCGAGTAACGAATGTCTGCGTAGAGGGGTACCAACTCGTAATCGCCGTACCATTCCAGGCCGAGGCCTACGCCAACACTCAAGTTGCGGTTGAAGTGGTAGCCGTTGACGGTGTGTATGGCGAAGTAGTTTTCGTCATTGTCGACGGCATCCCGGCCTTCGCCTATATCGCCCACGCCAAAACCGTAGCTTAGGGTGGTAATATTGGTAAAGCCTTCGCCATCGTGTACGATAATCTTGTTTTTCAGGTTGTTGTCGTATTCGATTGCTTCCCGGCTTACGCGCAGCACTTCCTCCGCGGAGAAAGTGTACACATCGCTTTCGGTGGTCATGATTTGTACGCCCTCCGCGTCGAGCGGTTTGATGATGGACCCTTTGATGACCCGCCCGTCCTTGAGGTAAACCACATCCATTTTGTCTTGCCCGAAGGCAGCGATGGAAGCAAGCATAAGCGTGATGGTAAGTAGTAGCGTTTTCATGGCTTAATCTGTTGTTTTGTTGTTTGAATGACCCTGTCGTCGGGTGTTATAAGATTGCGGACTTCCAGGCCGCCATGGCCTTTTACGAGCAGGCGGGCGGACTCCATCCGCTGATGGTGCCGGTTGTAAAAGGTGACAGTAATATCGTTGCCGCCCCGCTTGAGGGGGATGCGGCGGTAGCTGATTTCGGCGGGCAGGGACTGCCAGGACCGGATGTCCGCCCGCTCGGTAAGGGTGTTGACGAGGTCAGCCGTAGCGCCCAGCAGGATGCCCAGGGTTTCGGAATACTCGTCTTCTTCCTCATCGTCTTCGTCCTCTTCTTGTTCTTTCTTTTCTTCCCCATCCTCCTTGTCGCCTTCCTCCTCGTCATCGTTTTTCTTCTTGGTCTTGATGGAGCGCAAGCCGGCTTCTAGGGCTTCCTTGGCGGCCAGCCGCATTAGAGCATTGGCCAGCTCCCGGCCGAAGCGGTCGCGCAGGGACTGCTTGGCAATGACATTGAGGTCCTCGACGATTTCCAGCTCTTTTCGGCCGCCCGGGTAGCGTACTTCGGCGGAATGCAGGGGGTAGGAACGGCTTCGGAAGGAAGGGAGGGCAACGGATACGTTGTTGATGCCCTGAAACCCGTCGTACTCCCGGTAGGCTCGCTCTCCGACATTATAATCCAGGCCGTACTGCCGGTTGACGAACCGCAGCTCGTTGTTGCTTTGGTTGCGCAGGATGTTGAAGCCAAGGATGTTTTCCTCCTTGATGGGCCCCTGGCCGTTTTCCCAGAAGATAACCAGGCTGCCGCCTTCCCCCACTTGTTCTTCGCATTGGGGGCGCAGGATACGCAGGTACCGGCTGACTTCTCCGCGGAAGCCGTTGAGCTTCGCCATGCGGATCAAATCACACTTCAGCTGATCCGGCATGCGAACGCCCATATAAGGCTTGAGTCGGCCTTCTTCTATGAATAAATTGGCGGCATTGCGGTAAGCGATGAAGGCGTTGTTCCACTCGCCGTTCGCTTCGTACCCCAAGCCCATGATGATATGCCCGAGCACGTCATCCTGGTACTTGAGCGGCTTATCGGGCACCGCGTCGTTCAGCTCCTGCAGCCGGATGTTGGTACGCCGAGCTTCTACGCGGGCGGCGGAGAGATCGTTGAGCTGCAGGTAATTCAGGCTCTTGAGGTAGTGGACCGCAATATTTTCGTAGTATTCTGTTTGGTAAGGTTTGACACGCGGGTTGCTGATCATTGACAGCCCCTCTTGTCCAATAGAAGACTGCCGGTCCTCAATCAGATAGTCCGCTTGATTGAGCAATTCATTGCTTTTTTCCAGCTCTCCCTGCATCCGGGCAAGCGCCCCCAGTTCCAGGTAGTACAGCACTCTGTTGCGGTCTTTCTTGTAGAAGCGTTTGCGTTTGATCAGTTGCGCAGCGCTTTCCAGCTCCGACTGCTCTACCATGCGGTTATACTCCGCCCGGTAGCGCTCGAAGGAGGCGCAGGAGCTCAGCAACACTGCCAACAACAGTATAGGTATCAGGTAGTGGTTTTTCATGTACAGCGTTGTGGTCTGGAGTTTTGAAGGGAGGGGTTGGGCACCCCCTTGGGAGCAGGGGGAATTTCCCGATACTCTTAGCTATAGCGGCCGAAGCAGCTTCCAAGGCTATAAAAGCGGGAAATTCCGACTGCCCACACAGCAGCCTAATTCTTAACGAACTTCTTGATCTTCTTATCGCCGATCCACACGATTTCGTTGGTCTCTATATTCGCCAGCGTCATGTCGATCTGGTAATAAATGACCTTTTTCCGCTTGTAGGCATCCATGATGGAATTGATGGAGCCCTGCAGCATGTAGTCGGCTCCTACTTCCAAGCCCCATTGCTTCATAGTTGACTTTGAAGCATTGTTCTGCTGGTCGGCTCGTTCCCGCCGGATTTGTTCGCGCTTTTCACCGCCCTGTACCAAGCGTACACGCCCGCTTTTGACGAAAGCCTTCTCAAGCTCTTTGGTGAAAACTTCGGACTCGATATGTTCATGGGATTTGTTGTCGACCATACCGACGATGACCACGGGCCGCTTGCCTGTGCGGCTCATGTGGCGTTCCAGCCAGGGTTGCCCCATTATTTCGGTGACTAGCTCGGCGGCGGTAAGCCGGGCATCGGTATCATTCCAGCGCCCGCTGAGGTCAACGGTAGTGTCAGTTTCGATGCGCTGTACTTGGCGATTGCAGGCTGTGCTTAGGAGGACAGCAAACAGGAGGAAGGGCAGCAGAGTTTTCATGCAGATTGTCTTATGGTTTCGTTTTGGTAATAAGATTTTGCAAATACCAGCACCAGACTGTTTTCCACTTCTGTGGCGTAACGAATGGTTCAATTCCTGTACCGCTGCGAAATGCTATGGACGTACAAGCCATTTCACAACCGTATAAATCAGGAAAGGCAAAGGTAGCCGTAAATTCAGGTTTGTCCTACAAAATTACTGTAAGGGGTCGCGCAACAATAACTTACCGATTTAGACT
>CAYNIT010000077.1:0-2615 GCA_964397205.1 uncultured Phaeodactylibacter sp.
GCCATACTGCTGTTTGGCCGGCAGATGGAGGTGCGTGCGCAGCGGCATACCCCCAAGGTGTTCGGGCTGAGCGATCAGAATAAGGTACACATTACTGTGGAAAACAACTCGCCGCTCCCGCTCCGCATCAGCTTGATCGATGAGCTGCCGGTGCAGTTTCAGGAACGGGACTTTAAACGAAAGTTGCGCCTTAAAGCCGGTGCAGAGCAAACCCTTGGTTACGAACTGCGCCCGGTAGAGCGCGGCGAATACGCCTTCGGGCACATCAACCTGTTTTTGGCTACCCCCCTGGGCTTGCTAGAGCGCAGAATGCAGCAGGGAGAAGAGGACAAAGTACCCGTCTACCCATCCATTTTGCAAATGAAACAGTTGGAACTGCGCGCCCTCGACCGCATCGCCCAGCACCCCGGCATCAAGAAGATCCGGCGCATCGGCCATAGCTACGAATTCGAGCAGATCAAGAACTACGTGCGGGGGGACGACTACCGCAGCATCAACTGGAAGGCGAGCAGCCGCCGCAACACCCTGATGGTCAATCAGTACGAGGACGAACGTGCCCAGCAGATTTATTCTGTTATCGACAAGAGCCGAGTGATGCGCATGCCGTTCGAGGGGCTCAGCCTGATGGATTACGCCATCAACGCCAGCCTTGCACTATCCAATATTGCCCTGCAGAAGTACGATCGCGCCGGCCTCATCACCTTCTCCGACAAAATCGGGGCAGCCCTGAAGTCCGACAGCAAGCCCACACAGCTGCATAAAATACTGCTGGCGCTCTACAAAGAAGAGGAACGGCCGGTGGAAGCCAATTACGAGCTGCTGTACTACGCCGCCCGCAAGCTCATCAAGGGGCGCAGCCTACTGCTGCTGTACACCAACTTCGAGAGCATGTTCGCCCTAGAACGAGTGCTGCCCGTACTGCGCCGCATCAATCGCATCCACCTGCTCGTACTGGTCTTTTTTGAGAATACAGAAATCCGCGCCTTCGTGGAGCAAGAGGCGGAAACCGTAGAGGACATCTACCATCAAACCGTAGCCCGCAAGTTCCTGAACGAAAAGATGCAGATGGTGCAAAAACTGCAGCAGTACGGCATCCAAAGCGTACTTACCCGCCCTGAGGATCTCTCCGTCAATACGGTGAACAAGTACCTGGAGCTGAAGTCCAGAGGCTTGATTTAGCAAAGCGTTCACTCCTCCAAGATTTTAATCTCCACCCGCCGGTTCAACGCCTGCTGCTCAGCACTGACCGCATTGGGATAGGCCATCTGCCAGTTGCCATAGCCCCTGAATTCAAGGCGCTCCGGTGACACGCCTTCCTGTATGAGGTAGTCGTGGATGCGCTTGGCGCGGCGGACCGACAGTTTGAAGTCCCAACTGCTGGTATCTACCTTGGGGCGGTTAGGCTGGTTGATGTGCCCGGCGATTTCGATGCGGGTATTGGGGTTGATCTCCATGAAACGGAGCAGCCGCGGCAGTTCCGGCAGCGATTGCTGCAGCAAAATGTCCTGATCGCCCACGAAGTAAAAGTTTTTGAGGTTGGCAACGGCGCCTACTTTAGTGGGAGCTAGCGGTAGGGAAAGCGGGGCAGCAGCCGGTTCATCGGCTTCGATGGTTTGGGTATCGAAGAAGAAGCCCTTGGCCTGTATCTCCACGCGCACGGGTTGGGAAAGCGGGACCATTGCCTGGAATCGCCCCAGGCTGTCGGTCCGCAGGCTGTCCTGCCAGTTCGGAGCTTCCAGCCACAAGCGGGCGGACACGCCTTCTCCGCTTGCCTGGTTTTTCACTTGCCCAGATAGTTGCCGCATGCTGGGGGCGTATAGGGCGATGTCTACCCGCCGGTTTTCCTGCCGGCCTTGATCCGAGCTGTTGTCGGCAGCGGGTTGGGTTTCGCCCTTTGGCTGCAGGGTGATCAGGGAGTCTGGCCAGCCGGCAGCCCGGAAAACTTCGGCAGCAGCAGCGCAGCGGCGGCGGGAAAGTGCGAGGTTGTCCTCGAGGCTCCCGATGGAATCAGTATGGCCGCTGATGTTTACTTCCACTGCCGGGCTAGGCTCAATATCCGCACTCATTTGCTGCAGCAAGCGCAGGCCTTCCGGCCGCAGGCCATGCTTGCCGAAGTCGAAGTACACGCTTTCCTGGCGCAGCGCCTCGGTTTCGCCGCTTTGGGCACTGACAGTAAGTACGGCTGCCAATAGTAAGAAGGGGAAGAGCAAGACTTTCATAGTAGTAGGGGGTTTATATGTATAATGCTACTTTCCTAAAACGTAGCATGGTGGAATCAGTTATTTTTTCAATACCTCAAATTCTGTGCGCCGGTTGCGCTGCCGCTCTTCGGCGGTATCATTGCCGGCCACTGGACGGCTTTCGCCAAAGCCTTTGTAGGACAGCCGTTCGTCCTCGATGCCTTTCTCCAGCAGAAAATCGTACACGGCTTTTGCGCGGGCTTCGGAGAGCGCCTGATTGTCTTCGGGGCTGCCCACATTATCGGTATGGCCATTGATGCGGACGTTCAGGCCGGGGTTTTCTTTCAGCAGCCGGGCCAGGCGGTTCAGCTCGGGAGCAGACTCGGGCCGGAGGTTCGCCGAGCCGGTATCGAAAAACACATTGCGCAGCACCAC
>CAYNIT010000077.1:2715-16811 GCA_964397205.1 uncultured Phaeodactylibacter sp.
GTGGAGGGGGCAGTAGCGGTATCCTCCGGCAGTGGTTCCAGCTCAATCAACAATTCGAAAGGCTTTTCCCTTGTATTTTTGCCCGAAAGGGCGAAGTGCTCGGAATGAAACAAGTAGCTGGGATGAGCCACACTCAAGGCGTAATCTGCCCCAATGGGCAAGACGGCCAAGAACCAGCCCTTTTCGCTGGCTTGCGTCTGCACCTGCACCTGTCCATCGCTCAGGCGGCTTATTTCGGCAGTAGCGGACAGCGGGCGTTTGCTTCGGGCATCCCGCACCTTGGCCTCCACATAAGTAGCTGGCTGCGGTTGCGCCTCTTTGTAAAGCTCGAACTGGTAGAGGTCAGCGTTGCCCATTTCCTGGATTTGCCCGGTCGGATCTGCTTTGTCAGAATCGAAGTAGGCGGTCTGCCCATCGAGGCTGACGATGATGGCCCCCTCATTCTGCGGGCTGTTGATGGGATAACCAAGATTGAGCGGCTGGCCCCAGCTGCCATCGGGATGGCGGCGCGCCAGAAAAAGGTCGTATTGCCCCATACCTGGATGCCCCTTGGACATGAAGTAGAGGGTCTGTCCGTCGGAGTGCAGGAAGGGCGCCTGCTCGTTGAGCGGGGTGTTGATGCTATCGCTTAAATTATGTGGTGTGCCCCAGCTGCCGTCGGGCTGCAGCTCGGACATCCAGAGGTCGAGCCGCCCTTTGCCGCCCTTGCGGTCGCTTACGAAGAACAGCTCCTGGCCATTGGCGGAGAGCGATGGCTGTGATTCGAAGTTGCCGGTATTGATGGGGGAAGGCAGGCGTTGCGGGGCATTCCAGCGCCCGTTTTGCCGTTCGGCGTAGTACAGGTCGAAGTTGTTGCGCCCGTCGTTGCGGGCGAACGCCATGGCTTGCCCATTGGCGGCGATGCTAGGGCTACTGTCGTTGAAGGGGGTATTGAGGGCTTGCACCGGCTGGCCAGGCAGCCAGCTGCTGTCGCCCCGTTCGCTGATGAAGATGTCCTCGTTTTTGGGAGAAGGCCGGGAGGTATATACCAGGTACTGCCCGTCGGCGCTGATGGAAGGCAAGTACTCCGGTTTAGGGCTGTTGATGTTGCTGCTCAGGGGTTTGGGGTTAAAGGGGACTGGGTTTTGCACGGCCTGTTCGGCAAATGTGGCGTTGCGCAGGAGCTGCCGGGCTTCCTCCGCTTGCTGCCCCTTGGCTTTGCTTGAATCGAGGAAGCGTTGCAGGTGCGGCTGTGCTTCGGCGTACTTTTGCTGCTCCATTTCGGCTTGCCCCAATAGGTAATACGCAAGCGGTGCATAATCTGGCGCGAGCTCCACGGCTGCCTCGAAAGCCTCCTCCGCCCGGGCGAAGGCTTGCCGCTGTAGCAGCAGGTCAGCGTAGAAGAGCCAAGCATCTACAAAGCGGGGCGATTTATCCAGCACTTTTTCTAAGGTCATCAAGGCTTCTTTCTCTTGCCGGGCCCGAAATTGCGCTTTTGCCCGTTCGAAGAGCTTTTTCGAGCGGCCGGAAATATCTTTCTCCGTAGAATAGTCTTGAGCGGCAAGCGTGGTGCCCATCAGGATTAGACAAAGGGATAGCAGAATTCGGTACATGCGCCATTTTGGAAATGGAACGCCGGAGTAAGCACAGAAGTTATAGACAGGCGTAAAAAAACCGCTGCCCAGGCAGGGGCAGCGGCCTAGAAGGTTGTCGTTTATAATGAAGCAACAATGGCTTGCATTTCAAACCATTCCGCAACGGCATGCCCCAATGATAGCTATCGGGGGCATACCGTTCTGGTGAAAAACTCAGGCGGCAGCGTCGAGCAGTTCAGCGGCCCGCTTCGAGCCTTTGCTGGCAGCTTCTTTCCACGCTTTTTTAAAGCCGCTCTGGCCAGCTTGCTGCAGAGCGATCCCACGGTACAGCAGCAATTCCGCCTGTGGTACTTCGAGGGCATCCTCAATGGCGAGGGCAGCATCGAAAGCGGTGGCTGCATCCTCAAAGCGTTCTAGGCCGAGCAAAGCCTGACCGTAGTTGTACAGTGCCCGCTTGCGCCACTTGTAGTTGGAATCCTCGGCCTGAAACTTACGTTTGGTGACGAAGCGCAGCTGAAACTCGGCCTCTTCCCACTGATCCAGCTTGAGGTGGCACTCGCCTTTGATGCGGCGGGCCTGCCAAAACATAGGCTGTAGTGGTATAGACCGCTTGATGGCGTACTCCAGGTCGGCAGCGGCATCCTCGTAGTGTTCCTCTACGATGCGTACCAGCGCCCGGCCCAGATACGGCTCGGCTGCATTGGGGTTGATGTCGATGCTCTTGCTGTAGTCATAGATCGCATCTTCGTAGTTGCGCAGCTGATGGTTAACAAAACCACGGCGTTCGTAGGCCTTGGCATGGCGTTCGAACTTCTCGATGGCGCGGCTGAGGGCTTTCATAGCTTCCTCTTCTCGGCCCTCTTCTTTGATGAGCTCCCTGCCGTGCAGGAATGCCTGAACGGCGGCTTTGTCGCTATCCGGCTCGATGTGGCGCTGCTTTTTCACCTGGCCGTCTTCTACCATCCAGGCGCTGAAACTGCCTGCGATGGCGTACTGAACGACGAACTCTAGCATATTTACCGTATTGCGCCACTCTTTAGAGGTGGCACTTTGAACAATCAGCCGCGGGACATCTATAGCCATAGATTCCTCATCGAAAACGTCCTCCGCTTTCATCAGAATAGCGTTGCGGTAGTAATTCTCTGCCCTGTGCTCGAACATATCGTACACCCGCCGATAGCTTCGCTCGGTGCCGAACTCAAAATGCCCGGAGAAAATGGTTTTGTAAGTCATGCTGCTGCCTCTTTAAAAAGTTTAATATCCTGTTAATCTGTTTTCCTTCTTTTTTGTGCCTGTCTACTGTATTTTAGCCAAAGAAAACAGAGGTGCTGTTTCAGTTGGCGGGGGCGAACCATTTCATGGTTTTTACCTCAAAACCCTGCTGCCCGATTTTTGCCGGGAAAATTGTAGAGGGCCGTGCGTCAATACACTAGCTGGTTCAAAAGCCCGATGTATCGGAAAGGGCATAAAGCAAACCCTTCCAAAAGCAAGGCATACGTTTCGTTTAGTGTGCCGAGTTCGGACAAGGTCAATGACGAGGTTAGGTAGAAACGCTCGGGAGGAAATTCGGCGACAGGCACTGCTCCTACGTATGAGCGATGTACTCTGTGTATCAAGCAAACCTAATGTTTAGGCGCGAAAGCTCCCGAAAGCCAATGTTTTACCTCAGCTGCGATTGAGTCTACAGCGATCGCCCACGGGCGTTAAAGCTGTAGAGGGATTCGAACAGGATTAAGTCGTCTTTGGCTTCTTCGTTTCCAACCTCTGGCTTCCAACGCGGAGCAGAAGCTGTTCAATATTAAGTTGGGGTGGAGAATATCACTTGTGAAGGCGATACCATCTAATATGCAAATGTGCTGCTTTTTTCGTTGAAAGGCAAGCTTTTAAGCTAAAAATTGCCCTGGCCGGGGCAGCGTTTTTTCCACAGCGGTCCTCTTGAGCTGTCAGCCTGCTGTGGAAAGCTTGTGGAAAACGAGGAGCAGCAACCAGGATTCCGCAAACAGCTTGTTATAAAGCGCTTTGCTCGCTTCATCCATATTTGATGCAAACATTTTTTGGTTCGGTAAAAAAGCGGAGCACTTCGAAGCCGCCCTCGCGGCCGAGCCCCGAGCTTTTTACTCCGCCGAATGGCGTACGCAGGTCGCGCAGCATCCAGCAGTTGACCCAAACGATGCCCGCCTGCAGGCGCTCCGCTACCCGGTTGGCGCGGCTGATGTCCTGCGTCCAAACCGTAGCTGCCAAGCCGTAGGCCGTGCCATTTGCCAGCGCCAGCGCCTCCTCTTCGGTATCGAATGGAGCGATAGTCACCACCGGCCCAAAGATTTCTTCCTGATTGGTACGGCAGTCGATGGGCAGGCCTTCGATGACCGCCGGGCGCATGTAGTAACCGTTTTCCTGTTCGCCTTTCATCTCCAGCACATTGCCGCCGCAGAGGGTTTTGCCGCCCTCTACTTCTGCCAACTCCAGATAACGCTGCACCTTTTCCAAGTGCTGTTGGGACACTAAAGCGCCGAGGTCGGCATCTTTGGCCAGCGGGTTGCCCACTTTCAAAAATTGCGTACGCTTGACCAGCTCGTCGCGGAAGCGCTCGTACAGGGGGCGTTCCACATAGATGCGGGAGCCGCAGAGGCAAATCTGGCCATTATTGGAAAAGGAGGAGCGCAGGGTATGCACCATCATTTCGTCGAAGTCGCAGTCTGCGAATATGATATTGGGGTTTTTGCCGCCCATCTCCAAGGACAGCTTTTTGAATTCTGGCGCGGCAGTGCGGGCGATTTGCTTTCCGGTAGCTGTGCCGCCGGTAAAGGAGATGGCTTTTATTTTGGGGTGTTCCACGATGGCTTGCCCGGTTTTTGGGCCCAGCCCGTGGACGATATTCAGCACGCCGGCTGGCAGGCCTGCTTCTATGCAGGCTTGCGACAGCAAGTAAGCAGTCATTGGCGTCAGCTCAGAGGGCTTGGCCACTACCGTGTTGCCGGCGGCGAGGGCCGGGGCGATTTTCCAGCTCAGCAGGTAGAGCGGGAGATTCCAGGGGGAAATGCAGCCTACCACGCCAAGCGGCTGCCGGAGCGTGAAGTTGATGGCTTGGCCGGGCATGGGGTGGGACTCGGAGCCGAACTGCAGGACGGAGGTGGCGAAGAAACGAAAGTTAGACTGTGCCCGGGGGATGTCCACTGTGCGTGCCATGCTCAATGGCTTGCCAGAATCGATGGACTCGGCGCGGGCGTATTCCTCCAGGTTTTGCTCAATGATGTCGGCAATGCGCATCAGCAAGCGGAAGCGGGTGCGGGGCTCGGCACTGGCCCAGCCCTCGGCTGCCTTTTCCGCTGCTTCTACTGCCGCGGCTACGTCGGCTTCGTTGGAATCCGGTATATGGGAGTAGACTTGCCCGATGGCGGGGTTGATGTTGTCCAGGTAGTCACCGGAAAGCGCAGGTTGCAGCGCTCCGCCGATGTAATTTTTGATGTACTTCCGGTTGCTGGCCATGGCTAGGTAGGCGTTGGTTTTCCGCGGGTAAAGTACGAGTTTTTCGACTGATACCCAACCCTTTTGCAGCCCGCTTCGCCTTCCCCGCAAAAATGCACAGCTGTGGAAAAAAAGGCCATTTCCGACTAACCTGCCTTTACCGCCGGGCAGCTGGGCTCTTCCCTGGCTTTCCCAGCCAACTCCCCACGACCATTGCCAGTGCGCTAGCCAGCCCGCCGTAGATGAGGCTGGGGATGGCTGTGCCGATCAGTTCGCATATTACCCAGGCTGCCATGCCCGTTACCATGGCGCTCAGCGCTCCCAAGTTATCAGCCTTTTTCCAGTACAAACCCGCTACGAGCGGTACGAAAAGACTTACCAGGCTCAGGGCAGAAGATTGGGCGACCAAATCGTAGATGTTTTGGTTGCTAGCCGCCATCAGGGCGGAGCAAAAGGCCACGCCTACCACCGACAAACGCATAACGTACAACAACCGCCTGTCGCTCATACCGGGGAAGCGGGGCTTGATGAGGTTCTCGCCAATCACCGTAGCGGGTGCCAGTACGGCGCCGGAGGTAGTGCTGAGAATGGCGGAGAGCAGCGCCCCGAAGAACATGATCTGCAGGCCCATGCTGCTGTGCTGCAGTACCATATAAGGCAGTACCATTTGTACATCGCCCTGCTGCAGTTCCGGGTAGAGCATTTTGCCGCAAAGGCCGATGAAGAGCGGGAGGAACCCGATGGTCAAATACAGGAAGCCCGACAGGTAAGAAGCCCGAACTGCTGTTTTGGCCGATTTCGCAGCCATCACCCGCTGAAAAACATCCTGCTGCGGGATGGAGCCTAAGCCTATAGTTATCCAAGCTGCGATGTAGTGGACGATGCTGTGCAGGTTGCCTTCTGGCAAAAAACGGAAGAAGCCGGGCGAAACGCTATCCAGTACGGGTTGCAGGCCGCCTATCTCGTTGGTCAGGTTGAGCGCGAGCCATAGCAAGCCTGCTACAATCATAATGGTTTGCACGAAATCGGTAATGGACACTGCCCACATCCCGCCGATGTAGGTATAGATGACTACTACCAGCGTACAGACAGCGATGCCTTGCAGCAGGCTGAGCCCGGCTACCGTGTTCAAAATAATGGCCATAGCTACGAGCTGCGCGGCAATCCAGCCAAAGTAGGAAGGCACCATAAATAGAGCTGAGATGAGCTCCGCCCGCCGGCCGAAGCGGATTCGGAAGAAGTCATTGAAAGTCAGGATATTCATCCGGTAGAGCGGGCGGGCGAAGAAGGCTCCTACCAAAATCAGGCACAGCGCTGCGCCGAAGGGGTCTTCAATGACACCAATTAGGCCGTGCTCCACAAATTCAGAGGAGGCGCCCATGATGGTTTCTGAGCCAAACCAGGTGGCAAAGAGGGCACTGGCAGCTACAAACATGGGCAGGTTGCGCCCGGCGATGACAAAGTCAGCCGCCGAATGCACCCGGCGCGAAGCCCAGTAACCGATGAGCAAAGTGAGCAGCAGGTAGCCAACAATAAACAGCAGCAGCATGGGCTAGTTTTTTTCCAGCGGTAAGCCTTTGGCCTCCATCAGCCTGCCTACCGGATACAGCTGGTAGGTCGGCTCGTAGTAGGGCGAGCGCTCATAGACAAAGTTGAGCTGGGCACGGGCAGATGCTGCAAAGTCTTCGTCTTCAGTGCGGCGCTGTTCCAGGGCATCCCGCAGGCCCGGGTTTTCCCGCAGCAGCCGGGCAGCTTCGTCCTCAAACAGGTAGGCGGAAAAGTACTCTTTCTGCATCAGGATGCCGTCGAAGAAATTCCAGGCGAAGAAGGAATCGGGAGCGTGGGGCTCTAAGGTCTCTACGATGTAGCGGTTCTGAGGCTGGTCTGCGAAAACGACATAATCGCCCGGGCGGTAGGCCCACGCCCGGCGCTCGCGCTGCGGTTGGATATCGTAGTGCAGATAGTGCCCCTCGTAGGCGCGTTCCACGGTTTGGTAGTCCTCTATGCGGTACAGCTCTACTTCGGGGCGGATGGCTTCCGCTAAGCGGTGCAATGCAACGCCATTCCAACGCAGGCGCTCGATGACCCCCTGATACGCTTGCGGGATGATGTAGGCGGCCGGCTTGCGGACAACCGCCGTGGTTTTGTAGTAGCGGAAATAAGGGATCGGTTTGGTATACGGTGCCTCGCGGTCGTAGTAGAGCCGTTGCAGCCCGGATACTTCGCTGGGCTTGTACCGGGCAGTGTACCCCTTGAACAGGATGGTGTCCGAGCGCTGCCGGTCGAGGGCCCAATTGAGCGCAAAGGTGTCCTGCTCGATGGTGTGGGCGATGGCTTTTTGCCGCGCCTGCCGGATAGCGTCTTTGTCCCGCTGCATTTGTTGCAGTACCGTCTGCATGAAAGCATAGGTGCTCTGTACGCGGTTTTTGAAGGGCTTCAGCATATGAGTCTCCGCGATAAAACCGATGGTGTTGTGCAGGGCGGCGTAGCCAGAGCCGTAGCGGGGCAAGTCGAGGAAGCCGGCGATGCCCTCCTCCGGCGTAGAGCGGGCGTAGACGTAGGGCGTCATTTCCCAGCCTGCCTGCTGCATGCCGGCGTATAAGCCAGGCAGCATCGAGTCATTCATATAGCTGGCAAGGTGGGGGTTCAGCTTGTCGGCCTGGCTAGCGATTAAGGTGATGGTGTAGGGGTAGTCTGCTCCATTGGAGGTGTGGTTGTCGATAAACACATCGGGTTGCCAGCGGGCGAACAGCCGGTTGAAGGTCTGGGCATTGCGGGAATCGCATTTGATGAAGTCGCGGTTTAGGTCCAAGTTGCGGGCGTTGCCGCGGAAGCCGTGCAGCCTAGGCCCTACCTGGTTGGCCCGGCTGTCCCGGCCGCGCCGCAGCCCGCCTCCGATGTTGTAGAAGGGCACGGCAACCAGCACGATGTCCTTTAGCAAGCCGGCGCCTTCGCCCTGCTGCAGCAGGTCTCGGAGCAGCAGCATGGTCGCGTCTACACCGCAGGGTTCTCCGGGATGGATAGCGTTGTTGACGAACAAGACGAGCTTGTCCTGGGCTTTGGCCCGCTCGGGGGTGAAGGCACTGTCCGCTGCCACGATGGCCAGGTGCAATGGATAGCCGGCATCGGTACCCCCCTCAGCCTGCAGTTTGAGCTGAGGGGAGGCTTTCGCCAATTGCTCATAAAACGCGATGGTTTCCTGGTAGGAGGCGCTGTAGTTGCTGTCGCGCTCGAACGGGATGCTATACTCCTGGGCTTGAAGCGTGGGTATGGCTAGTAAGAGGCAGAACAATAAAGGGTGTTTCATGGCAGTTGCGGTTTGGCGGATGCGCGTGGCTTGCTTCAGCGCGCTTGGTTGTTGGCACCCCGGCGGCTCTTAAAAACTGGTCCACAGTAGGGACATGTAGCCCGGAGAAGCCTCTAAAAACGAGGAAGCAATATAGTAAGCCGAAAGAAAATACCGGAAAGGTTGGTAGGCCAAAAGGTTTTAACGGAAGGATAAAATTTGAGGCCTGCTTTAAGTATAAATTAACCAACGCAGTATACCAAAGAATCGCACATTTCAATTCAATAATTGTTACTAATGTTGGTTAGGCAGCTGATCCACAACCGCTTGTAAATCTGAAATAGCGGAAGCTTAACCCTGCGTGCAGCCAACAGTATCATATGTCAGGGTAAAGCTGTCCGCTTGAGTTTACGGAAATAAAGGCATACACAACTATGGCATTACAAAAAACCACACTTTGGCTGATGCTGCTGCTGGCGTCGATCACGGGCCTGCAGGCGCAGTACTTTGGCCGTCAGAAAGTGAACTATGAAGACTTTGACTTCGAAGTGCTGGAGTCGCCCAATTTCGAATTGTACCATTACTTGGAAAACCAGGATCGCCTGCGGGCTTTCATCGAGGAGTCAGAACGCTGGTACCATATGCATCAGCGCGTCCTAGGCGATACCATCAAGCAGCGCAACCCCTTCATCCTCTATAATAACCACGCGGACTTTCAGCAGACTAACGTGATTTCTGGCGCGATCGGTGTAGGTACGGGAGGTGTTACCGAAGCCCTGAAAAACCGGGTGGTAATGCCGCTGGCGGAGTCTCATCAGCAAACGAATCACGTGCTTGGCCACGAACTGGTGCACGCCTTTCAGTACAACATGATACTAACCGACGATTCCACCAATTTGCAGAGCCTAAGCAATTTGCCGCTTTGGATGGTAGAGGGCATGGCAGAATACCTTTCTATTGGCAGTGTAGATGCCCATACCGCCATGTGGATGCGCGATGCGGTGCTGAACGACGATATCCCCACGCTGGAAGACCTCAACAACCCTAAGTACTTCCCCTACCGCTACGGGCAGGTGTTCTGGGCTTTTCTTACCGGCTTAAAGGGGGACGACATCATAGAGCCGTTCTTTTTCAATACAGCGAAGTATGGCATGGAGCAGGCTTCCAGAAGAACACTAGGGGTTCCCCTTGATACCCTTTCTAGCCTCTGGGTAGAGGGTTTCAAACGCCACTTTAGCAAGTACGTTGACGCTGAGAAAGACCGGCAGGTCGGCCGTGAACTGCTCAGCAAAGAGAATGCTGGCCGCATCAATATCGCTCCTTCTATCAGCCCGAACGGGCGCTACGTTATCTTCCTTTCCGAAAAGGATCTTTTCTCGGTCGACTTGTTCCTGGCAGATGCCAACAACGGCGAGATCATACGGAAGGTAGCCAGCAGCAGGCGCGACGGCCACATCGACGATTTAAGCTACATCGAGTCTTCAGGCTCCTGGTCGCCCGACAGCCGGCGCTTTGCCCTTGTTGCTTTCAGTAAGGGGCGAAATATCCTGGTGATCAAGGATGTGGAGAAAGCTAAGACCGTTCGAGAGATCAAACCCAAAAACCTGCAGTCTTTCAGCAATCCTGCCTGGTCGCCGGATGGCAGGAAGGTGGTTGTCACAGGCTTGGTCAACGGTCAGTCCGATTTATATCAGATTGATGTGCGAAGCGGAGCGGTAGAACAACTTACGGACGATGCCTACTCTGAGCTGCTGCCGAGCTGGTCGAAAGACGGCAGCTTTCTCGTTTTTTCCACTGACCGCCTGAGCCGGGAGCGCGGGCGCACGAATGGCCGCTGGGCTTTTAACCTGGCTAAACTAGATGTCGAAAGCCGCGAAATAACCAATATCGATGTCTTTCCCGGCGCAGACAACTTGAATCCCGTGGTAGATACTGCGGGCAACATACTATTCCTTTCCAATCAAGGAGGTTTCCGCAACTTGTTCCAATACAAGCCCGACAGCAACAAAGTATATCAGCTTACCAACTTGATTACCGGAGTAAGCGGCATTACCCACTATGCACCAGCCATAAGCGTTTCGGAGCGGCGCAACCGGGTGGTCTACACTTACTTCTCTCAGAACGGCTACCGGATTTACCGAGCGCGTTCTGAGGACTTTCTGAGCAAAGAGGTGGATCCCGGGCAGGCCAGCTTTGAGGCGGCGCAGCTGCCCCGCTTCAATAAGCGTGCTGCCTCGCTGGTCGATGCACAGCTCCGGCAGCTCCCTGCGGAATTGCCCGTTTCTGATACAGCGCTGGCCCGAAAGCCCTACAAGCCAAAGTTTAAGCTCGACTACGTGAGCGGCGGCGCGGGGGTTGGCATCGGCACCAGCAATACCTTTGGTACGCAAACCGGTTTGGCTGGAGGTGTCAACTTCCTGTTCAGCGACATTCTGGGCAACAACCAGCTTTTTGCCAGCGCTACGCTCAACGGTGAAATTACCGACTTTGGCGGTGCGGTGGCTTACATCAACCGGGAGCAGCAGCTCAACTGGGGCGCTTCTTTTTCCCACATCCCATTTCGCAGCTTCGCCTTTGGAGGGCGGGGCTTGACAGAACTGGACCCTGGCAATGAGAACAGCCCCTTGGTATTTGCAGATACTTTCTTCGTGCGCCGAATTTTTGAGGACAAGCTCACCGTTTTCGCTACTTACCCATTTTCTACCACCTTGCGCCTGGAAGGTTCGGCTTCCTACTCTCGCTATAGCTCGCGCCTTGACCAGTACGTCAACTTTTACCAAACCAACGGGCAGTTTGTAGGGCCTCAGTTAGGGCAAGAGCGCGAGAAGCTCGACAGCCCGCCCGGTTTTAACCTTTGGAATGCCGGCACGGCGCTGGTTGGCGACAATGCTTCCTTCGGCATAGTCGGCCCGCTGCAGGGGCATCGGTTCCGCTTTGGTATCGATCAGTTTTTGGGAGAATTCAACTACGCCCAAGCCACTTTTGACTATCGTCGGTATGAATACTTCGGAGCATTTGGTTTAGCGTTTCGGGCGCTGCACTACGGCCGCTACGGCAATGAGGCGGATGAAATCTTCCCCTTCTTTGCGGGCAGCTCCTGGTTCGTGCGCGGTTACAACAACAATACAGCCTCCGCGGTGCTGAACCAGAACGGCCGTTCGATCGATGAGCTGTTCGGCAGTAAACTGGCGGTAGGTAATTTTGAGGTGCGCATACCTTTCACCGGCCCTAAGCGGCTGGCGCTCATCAATTCCGGTATTCTCTTTACAGAGCTGACGCTCTTCGCCGATGCTGGTGTCGCCTGGTACGATTTCGATCAATTCGATGGCCCGATTTACCGCCGGGACAGCGAGGGAGAAATCATCACCAACCCGAGTACTGGAGAGCGGCTGACTGTACGACGGGGAGCAGAGCCCATCTTCAGTACCGGCGTATCTCTGCGCGTCAACTTATTCGGAGCTTTGGTGGTAGAGCCTTACTACGCTTTTCCACTACAGGAAAATGCCGACGGTGCCTTTGGCTTGAACATCATACCAGCTTGGTAAGAGCTGAGAAACGCAGCAGAAGGAAAGTCCCAAATCCCGAGTCAGTATACTGGGGTTTGGGATTTTTTCATAAAAAGAGGGCTGGCCCGCATGGGCAGCCCTCGGAACTTGGATTAATATGAAAAAACGATCTTGGATGCAGTAAAAAGTTGCCGCATTTGGGCGCGGCAACATTAAAATTGGATTAGTATGAAAAAAACGCTCATTATTATACGCTAATTTTACTGTACCGAAAACCATCTGCCAGTCTTGCACAGCATCTTAGCCAACAGCCGCTCGGGCGATCAGCTTATGTATGCACCAACTTGAAACTATATGAGGGCGATAAGACCTATGCCGGCCTACGGGGAAGAAGTACATTCGTTCTTTGCAGGCAGGTAATCCAACAGGGCGTCAGCCAAATAGAAAAAGGCCTACGATTGCTGGAATTCACACTTTTGTTTCAGTCGGGTGCAGAATCTATTTAATAGACGCAGCATTTATGCAAATGTTGCAGCCATCGGCTGCGAAAATGCAGTTTTACGTGTTAAAATCCAAGAGTTTAGGGGGCTTTTTAGAGGGTTTGTCAGTAATAGACGAGGCTGCGAAAAATGCCAGCCTATGGCTCACTCAAAACATCATCGTCCAAATGGCCCAGTAGTGAGCGGCCGTGCCGCCGATGACGAAGAGGTGCCAAACGGCGTGGTGGTAGGGAAGCCGGCGCCAGGCGAAGAAGGCTACTCCTGCGGTATAAGACAAGCCTCCCAGCAGAATGCCATTGAAGGTGCTGTCGGGCATTGCATCCATCATGAAGGGAATGGTCAAAGCGCCCATCCAGCCCATGCTCAGGTAAAAAAGCACGGACAGCCACTCCCATCGGTCGAAAAAAAACAACTTATAAATGATGCCCGCCACAACCAGGGACCAAATGATGGCCAGGTACCAGCTGCCGGGGAGGTAATGCAACAGAAATGGCGTATGCGTCCCCGCAATGAGAAAGTAGATGCTGATGTGGTCGGCTACCCTCAAGCCGTGCTTGAGGCGCGGATTGGCAACGCTGTGGTATAGGGTGGAAATGGCGTAAACGAGCAGAAGCGAAAGCCCAAAAACCACGAGGCCCCACCATAGCTTAGGGGCTACGCTGCCGTAGGTACTGATGAGCAAGGCGGGTACTCCGGCCAAGCCAAGTAAAAAACCGATGCCGTGGGTGTAAGCGCTGGCGAGTTCCTGCTGCGCGGCAGTAGCTTGCATGTTCCGTTTTTTTACCATAATAACGCACGGGAGGCTGTTAGGGTGTCTGTTCGCTACTCTTCTTCCGAAGAAGCTACGTATTCCTCTATCCAGAAGTTGTTGTATCCCAACCCCACCGTAATGCGGATACGTTGCAGGTTGAGCAATTCCAACAGCGCCAGGAAGGTGACGATGGCGTGGATGCGGTTGCCGCAGTGCCCGAATACTTCTTCAAAGGCCGCCCGTTTGCCGCCGCCCACCTGAGCAAGAATCTGCTCCTGCTGCTCCTCTATGGTGTAGTTGAACTGTACGATCTGGTGCACCGAGCTGGGGTTGTTGTATTGGAAGCGCTCCACCACCCGCTCGAAGGCCCGCAGCAGCTTAAACAAGGTAACGGATTCCAGCTCGGCATCTACGAGGGCTTTGTTGGCAATTTGCTGCAGCTCTTTGCTGACATTGCCCCGGTAGCGCTGCTGGGCGCGCCGCTCCTCCATCTGCCGCATTTCCTCCAGTACGCTCTTGTAGCGTTTGTATTCCAGCAGGCGCTGCACCAGCTCTTCCCGCGGGTCAATCTCGTTGCCCTCCTCGTCTAATGGCTTGCGGGGGATGAGCATCTTGGCTTTGATGCGGCAGAGGGTAGCCGCCACCAGGATGAATTCGCTCGCCAAGTCGATATTCATGGCTTCCATCTGCCGGATGTACGCCAGGAAATCATCCGTAATTTTTGCGATAGGGATGTCGTTGATGTCCAGTTCGTCCCGCTCGATGAAAAACAGGAGCAGGTCGAAAGGCCCCTCGAATTGAGGCAGCTTTATGGTGTAAGATGCGTCACTACTCATAAGTCAATTGAGATTTGGGGTTCTGCTAAACCCTCTAGGCCTGCGTACAGTGCCCGCATGGGGAGTTCGAGGCCGAGGCTATGCACTGGCACCGTCTTATCCAAACCAATGATGGTCTGCATACGCCAGTACTGATCGCTTTCGCGGAACAGCGCATCCACAATCGGCTGGCCCTGAT
>CAYNIT010000078.1:0-16724 GCA_964397205.1 uncultured Phaeodactylibacter sp.
GTGGGCGGCTACGGAAAGGCCTACAGAGCCACATACTTTGCCGATTTCTTCGAGCACTGTAATGTACTCTTGGTAACCCAGGCCGGCGCCATTGTATTTTTCTGGCACCAATACACCGAGAAAGCCGTACTGCCCCATTTGCTGAAACAAGTCTGCAGGGAATTCCTGTGACTCGTCCCACTCCATAACATGGGGGCGAATGTACGTTTCTGCGAAATCCCGCGCACTCTCCTTAATGAGCTGCAGGTTATCCATTGTTTCAACACTCATAGAACTTTAATTGTCGATTTGATATAATTTGGTCGAGGGCGTAACTCATTCGCCGTTTACAAAATAACAAAAATTGCGGCTCAATTGATATACGTTCCCTGTCTAAAGTTTGTTGTGACAACACTCGACTCGCCGATTGGGATCAGCCCGCTGCGCCACTGGTTCGTCAAAAAATACCGGCGCTCTTCATCGTTCTGCCGTTGTATTCGGGGCTTCCATGCCCAGTGCGGCTCTCATTTTGAAATAAATTTCGGTATTGTCGTAGATGCCTTCGAAGCGTTCCGAAGAGGGGCCGTAAGCGAAAACGGGCACCATAGCTGCCGTGTGCCCGTTGTGGTTGAAACTCGCTTTGATGTCGCCCATTTTGGATCCAGGCATAATAGCCATGCCGCCGGTTTCGTGATCAGCCGTCACAACGACCAGCGTTTCGCCATCTCGGCGGGCATAGTCAAGGGCAGCTTCCACCGCTCGGTCAAAGTCGAGGACTTCCTCCACTATCAATTGCCCCTCATTGGAGTGGCCGCCCCAGTCGATTTGAGAGCCCTCTGCTACCAAAAAGAAGCCACTGTCGCTCTTCCGGCTCAAAAAGGAAGCGCCAAGTTGGACCGAGTAGGGCAGGTAAGCCCTGCCCGCCGCCCGTGTGAGGGGATGTTTATCGGCACTTAGGTAAAAAAAGCGCTCAGCGCTGCCGGTCATAATGTTGGGCAAATCGTCATCCAGGTAAGAACGGATCAGGTAGCCCTCTTTTGCCATCTCCTGCAGCAAGTCCCGCTCATCTTTGTCGCGGCGGTTGAAGTAGCGCCTGCCGCCGCCCACCATGAAATCGACGCCAGCCTGCGACAGGTCCACAGCGATCTCCTCGTATTGCCAACGCAAGGGCTGATGAGCGGCAAAGGCAGCGGGCGTAGCGTGGACGATGGTAGAGGTGGCGATCAAACCGGTAGCGTAACCATTGTCTTGCAGTTCTTCCAGCAGGCTGTAGCAGGGCAGGGTGTCTTGGTCCATGCCTATGGCCCCGTTGTAAGTTTTGATGCCGCAGGCGAAAGCGGTAGCCCCCGCCGCCGAATCCGTTATGAGGTCGCTTTCGGAATAGGTTTTGTGGAAACCTACATACGGGAATGCTTCCAGCGCCAATTGGTTGTTGTTGCTGTACAAGGCTGCCGATATCTGCGGCACTCCCATTCCATCGCCGATCAGGAAAATGATGTTTTTGGCCCGTTGCCCTTCCTCGAATGCTACTTCTGATGTACGGCAGGAGTAGCTGGAAAATGTTAAAATTCCCAAAATCAGAATGAGTGCAAAATTTATATTTTGCTGCTTATCATCTGCGGGCTGCTCCGTTGCCTTTTTATGTTTCTTGCTGATATAATCCACCTGCCTTACTGTTGTTTCAGAATAAAATATTGTTAACACATAATTAATCGGGCTTAACTGGAATTTTATTTGGAACAACTGTAGCTTTGCACTGTTGAAGAGATGTACAGCCCCGCAATACGCGATAGGGCTGCCCATTGTCTCACATAATACGTGAATATCATGACCACTCGGCTACTAATTACTATTTTTTCAATTGCCCTGGCAACGATCGTAGCACAGGGGCAACCGGCTCCGACCATTTTTGACGAGCTGCACAGGAGTGAAATCACAGAAGTTGAGCTGGAAACTGACCTGTCTAGGCTCTTGGACGGCCGCAATATGGACGAATACCAGCACGCCATTCTTACCTTTACCAACAAAGCAGGAAGGGTGGAAAAGCATGACTTGAAGATAAAACCTCGGGGCAAGTTTCGCCGCCGGGTCTGCAATTTTCCGCCCATCAAACTGAACTTCTCCAAAGACCGCTTGATGGAACGGGGATATACCGCAGAATACGACAAGCTCAAGCTCGTCACCCACTGCCTGGATGATAAAGCCGCTGGTAAAGAAAACGTTGCGAGAGAGTATTTGGCTTACCAGCTGTATCAACAATTGACGGAAAAGAGCTACCGTACGCAGCTCATGAAGATCACTTACGTTGACAGCAAGGACCGCGTCAGCCGTATCAAACGTTATGGCTTTGTTTTGGAAGACACGGATGAAATGGCTCATCGGGCGGGCGGAAAAGAATGCGAAGAATGCCGCGGCCTGCCCGCCAGCGAGTACATCCGCGCGGACGAAAACCTGATGGCGGTATTCCAGTATATGATTGGCAATGCGGACTACGACCTGGATATGATGCGCAACGTCAAAATGGTGCGCAGCTACCTGGATAATGCTGTGATACCTGTACCTTACGACTTTGACTTTGCCGGCCTGGTCGACCCCTCCTACGCTATCCCCAATTCGGATTACGGCCTGGTTTCTGTTAAGCAGCGCGTATTCCTGGGCCATAAAGTGGACAGCAATCAGTTGAAGACAACGCTTGCGCTGTTCGAGGAGCGCCGTCCGAAGCTGGAAAGCACAGTAGATGACTGCCCACTGCTGAGCCGCAGCGAGCGGCAGGAGGTACTGCGCTATTTGAATACCTTCTTTGCCGAATCAGATGCCATTCTGCAGGGCGTACCTGAGCCGCAACCCTTGCGCCTGCAATCGCTGCAGGAGAACGCGGGAGCGGCAAAGCCTCAGATGGGCAAAAAATAATGCACTGAATTCATCGCAGGCCGCGGGCTCGGAGGTTGCGGCGGTAAATAGCGGCGTTGCGGTTGTGTGCTGACAAGGTGCGGGCGAAAGCGTGCAGCCCGGACCCGTCGCCTTTGGCACAGAAATATAGATACTGGTGGGGCTCTGGTTCCAGCACCGCATCAATGCTAGCAATAGAAGCCATGGCAATAGGGCCGGGAGGCAATCCAGCATAACGGTAGGTATTGTAAGGCGAATCGTATTTCGTATGGTAATCCAGTACTCGAGCCGCCCCAAAATCCCGCCGGGCGAAAACCGCCGTTGGATCCGCCTGCAGCCGCATGCCGATGTCCAAGCGATTGAGGTAAACGCCCGCTATGCGCGGTTTTTCTTCAGCGATCAGCGTCTCTTTTTCAACGATAGAAGCAAGCGTATACACTTCAGCCGGGCTGAGCCCCAATTGTTCGGCTTTTTCCCGGCGCTGGTTTCTGCTCCAGAAACGGTCGTGCTCCCGTTTCATACGATTCAGAAATGCTTGGGGCTTGGTATTCCAAAAGAATTCGTAGGTGTTGGGAATGAATAAGCTCATCAAGGTTTCCGGGCTGAAGCCCAATTCCTTGATGAAGGCTTCCTGCTGCATGGCCGACCAAATATCAATGGAGTCCGGCTCGATGAATTGGGCTGCCTTGGCGGCTACATTTTCGGGCAGGCGCTCGTTGTTGAGCACCAGCTGTACTGGTGACTGCGGCCCATTCCGCAGGTGGCGGATCAGCTGTAGCATGCTCCAGCCGGGCTCTACTTCAAAGCGGCCTGCCCGCATGGGGTTGCGCACGTATGCCATGCGGTCTGCCAAAAAACGGAACGCCCTGTCGTCTTCCAATATGCCTTTCTGCTCCAGGCTATCCACCACCGCTTCAAAGTCAACCCCAGTAGGGATGGTTACCGTATAGTCCGAAAGCCCATGCGGCACAGCAGGCCCTGCCGCGTATTTCCGGTACAGCAGCAGCCCAGCAATTAAAATTAAGCCTATGAACACCAAAATGCCTATGCGAATGCTCTTCTTCATTATTGATCAGCACTAGATTTAGAGGGTATTCGTCTTCGGTGCTTTGGGGTAAATGAAAGTTGCTGTCCCCTCGAGGCCACGCAAGGGTTAAATTGTTTTCCATGAAAACTTAATATTGCTCTTTCTGGTTCGGGAAATCTCCCGAGCGAACGTCGTCAACGTATTGCTGCGCCGCTTTGCGGATTTCATCAAACAATTCCAGGTACCGGCGCAAGAAACGCGGCTGAAAATCCTTGGTGATGCCCAGCATATCGTGAGTAACCAAGACCTGCCCGTCCACGGCTGCGCCAGCGCCAATGCCGATAACAGGGATGTCGACTTCCTGAGCGGCTTTCTGGGCCAATTCCGCCGGAATTTTTTCCAAAACGATGGCAAAACAGCCCAGCTCCTGCAGCAAGCGGGCATCTTCCAGCAGTTTGGCTGCTTCAGCTTCCTCTTTAGCGCGCACGGTATAGGTGCCAAATTTGTAAATGGACTGCGGGGTGAGCCCAAGGTGGCCCATCACCGGGACGCCGGCCGATAAAATGCGGCTGATGGATTCCCGCATTTCCGCACCTCCTTCTAGCTTCACAGCATGCGCCCCGGATTCCTTCATGATACGTATGGTAGACTCTAGCGCAATGCGCGAATTGCCCTGGTAAGAGCCAAAGGGCAGATCTACCACCACCAATGCCCGCTTTACTGCTCTGACAACCGAAGAAGCATGGTAGATCATCTGATCGAGCGTAATGGGCAGGGTGGTCTCGTGCCCGGCCATGACGTTTGATGCGGAATCACCGACTAGTAAAACGTCGACACCTCCCGCGTCGAGTATGCGGGCCATTGAAAAATCGTAGGCGGTGAGCATGGTGATCTTTTCGCCCTTTCCTTTCATGGCCTGGATCACATGCGTTGTCATCCGCTTGACATCTTTGTTGATGGACATGCTGCTGTATTATTGGGTTTTGAGCTCAATGGCCACAATATAAAAGCTTTTCCTGGCATAGGAGGAATGCAAGGGCTGCCTGCAAGCGCTTTGGCGGCATCCCGGCAAGAATACAGGGAATGGTCGGTAAAACGTCAATGCCGGTGGCTGGGCTTGGAATTGTAAGCGCAAAAAAATTACCTTTGACGGTGATTTGGTACCATCAACAATACATTTGGATGAGAACTACAACTGCTGTCACTGCCCTCTTGTTGTCCGTGCTGTTAGTGCCTTCCTGCACTACAGAGGTGGAGTTGGAGGCCGAATGGGAGAACATACCAGTCATCTATGGCTTTTTGTCCATTCAGGATACCGCCCACTACCTTAGGGTGCAAAAAGTATTCTTGGAGCCCGGCGGCAACGCACTGGAAATTGCTCAAATCACCGACTCCATTTACTACCAGGATGTCTTAGTCGAGCTGACCAATCAGCGCAGCGGGCAGACCGTAGTGATGCAGCGGGTAGACGGCGCCGATGAGGGCTTGCCCAAAGAAGAAGGGGTGTTTGCTAACGAGCCGAACGTGCTGTACAAAGTGGCGGCCAGCGATTTCGACCTGCAGGGCGGAGACCAGGTCGAAGTCAGCGTAAGCCGGGGGGAAGAGCGAGAGCCAGCAGTGGCACAGACCGTCATGCTGAACAAGATCGATACCTCCGGCAGCGTCTCCCCAGGCAGCCGGATTACCCGCTGGGATTACGACCGCAATCAAAATGTGACCTGGCGCCCCGGGCCGAGAGCCGCGGTTTTCGACATCCGCTTCCTTATCAACTACCGGGAATCTTCTGCGGATGACCCCACCAATTTTATAGAGCAAGATTTAGAATGGCAGGTCGTCTCAGGCCTGCAAAGGGACCCCGATGCTCCCCGGCAGCGCTTCCCGGTCTCCGGCCAGGCCTTCTACCAGTTCCTCGGCACCAATATCCCTGCGGCGGACGGCAAAATCCGGATCTTGGATGAAATCGAAATCTTCATACAGGGCGGCGGCCGGGAGATCCAGGAACTGATCGATCTCGGCCAAGCCAATGCCGGCATTACCAGTGCTCAAAGCATACCCGTTTATACAAATGTAGATAATGGGCTGGGGGTATTCACTTCCGTTTACGAACTGCATCGCCGTGGAATCAAGCTAAGCCAGTCTGCCGCCGATTCCCTGCGCAATGGCATTTTCACCCGTCAGCTTGGATTTCAGTAAAGAACAACCGGGGGGCTGCCCTCTCTCCTCCCTTCGCCTCGGGGCAATGAGCTGCCTTGAAGCAGCCTGCCGTTTTGTCACGCATTTTGTCAGGTTCCGCCTTCATGGCTTACCAATTGACAGGAAGCAGGGGCGTTTGTGCGCGATTCTGGCAGGAAAGCGTGAACATAATACCTTGGCATGTGCATTGATAAGAGAAGAGTGAAAATTCTGAATAAAATCAAAAATCACATAGTATGGGTAAAATTATAGGGATCGACTTAGGTACCACCAACTCCTGCGTAGCGGTTATGGAGGGAAACGAGCCCGTAGTTATTCCTAACGAGGAAGGGCGGCGGACCACCCCTTCGGTAGTAGGTTTTATGGACAACGGCGAACGCAAGATTGGTGATCCTGCCAAACGCCAGGCAATTACCAATCCCGAACGCACTATCTCTTCCATTAAGCGCTTTATGGGGCAACGGTACAGTGAAGTGGAAAACGAAGTGGACCGCTCCTCTTACAAAGTCCTTAAGGGAGACAATGACACCATCCGCGTAGAAGTGGATGACCGCAAATATACCCCGCAGGAAATTTCTGCCATGGTGCTTCAGAAAATGAAGCGGGTAGCTGAAGACTTTGTGGGGCAAGAGGTAACGGAAGCCGTGGTGACCGTGCCGGCTTATTTCAACGACTCCCAGCGCCAAGCCACCAAAGAGGCTGGCGAAATCGCGGGTTTGAATGTTAGCCGCATCATCAACGAGCCGACTGCCGCAGCCCTGGCCTACGGCTTGGATAAGCGGGACAAAGACGTGACCATCGCGGTCTATGACTTGGGTGGAGGTACTTTCGATATTTCCATCCTGGAACTTGGCGAAGGCGTATTCGAAGTAAAATCCACCAACGGTGACACGCACTTGGGTGGAGATGATTTCGACCGCGTCATTATCGACCATCTCGCGGACAGTTTCAAGGAGCAGGAAGGCATCGACCTGCGCAAAGACCCGATGGCCCTGCAGCGCCTGAAAGATGCAGCAGAGAAAGCTAAGATTGAACTATCATCTTCTTCCGAAACGGAAGTCAACCTGCCTTACATCACCGCCGTAGACGGCGTGCCCAAGCACTTGGTGCTGAAGCTGTCCCGCTCCAAATTCGAGCAGCTGGCTGATAAGCTGGTGCAGCGTACGCTTGAACCCTGTAAAAAGGCATTGGAAGATGCCGGGATGAGCAAGAACGACATCGATGAGGTCATCCTCGTGGGTGGCTCAACGCGTATCCCCCGCATTCAACAGGCGGTGGAAGACTTCTTTGGCAAAAAGCCCAACAAAGGCGTAAACCCGGATGAAGTAGTAGCCATCGGTGCTTCAATACAGGGTGGTGTGCTCAGCGGCGACGTACAGGATGTACTGTTGCTTGATGTTACCCCACTGTCTTTGGGTATTGAAACCATGGGGGGGGTATACGATGTAGTCATTGAGGCTAACTCTACCATCCCGACTAAGAAATCTAAGATTTACTCCACTGCCGCGGACAATCAACCATCTGTGGAAATTCACGTCCTGCAGGGCGAGCGCCCGATGGCGAATGATAACCGCACAGTCGGCCGGTTTATTCTGGATGGCATTCCACCCGCCCCGCGCGGCGTACCTCAGATCGAAGTCACCTTTGATATAGATGCCAACGGCATTCTGACCGTTTCTTCTAAGGACAAGGGTACCGGCAAAGAGCAGTCCATCCGAATTGAAGCCTCTACTGGTCTGTCCAAAGAGGAAATTGAGCGGATGCGGAATGAGGCGGAAGCCAATGCGGAAGAAGACAAGAAACAGCGCGAGAAGGTAGACAAACTCAACGCAGCTGATAACCTCGTCTTCCAGACTGAAAAGCAGCTCAGTGAGTACGGCGACAAGCTGCCTGCCGATAAGAAAGAAACTATCGAAAAGGCGGTTGCTGAACTCAAAGAAGCGCACAAGTCCGAGGATCTCAACCGTGTAGATTCCGCTACTGAAAAACTTAATGAGGCATGGCAAGCAGCCAGCCAGGACATCTACAACGCTACGCAGCAGGCAGAAGGCGCACAGGGCGGCGCAGAGCAAGCCCAGGGTGAAGCCGGAGCTGAAAACGGCGGTGGAGAAGATGTGACCGATGTTGAGTTTGAAGAGGTAGACGAGGATAAGAAGAAGTAATCCGATTGGGTTATTCGAATAAAAATCCCGCCCCGGGCAATCGTCCCGGAGGCGGGATTTTTTTATGGCAGCGGCCTACTGCTACTGCAGGACGATTTTACGAGTTAAGGAGCGTTGCCCCTGCCGTACTTCTAGAAAGTATACCCCGCGTACGCCGTTGGCGATATCAATGCGGTCGCTAAAGGTGCCGCTGAAATTCCCAAGAGTATTAAAATACACCGGCTGGCCGGCGGGATTGTAAATATACACAGCCGTTTCATCCCGGCCGGGCAGTTCCAGGCGGATATCAAAAATGCCGGTATTTGGGTTCGGAAAAATGTTCAGTTTGCTGACTTCCAGTTCACGGAACAAAGGAGCTGCCGCGGTACTTTCTGCAGAAACTTCTGCTGCCGGGGCTGTGTAAACCGGCAACTGTTTGACTTCACCTGAGCTGACTGGCTCCAGTGAAACCTGAGCAATAGGCGGCAGGCCAGCTGTATCTGCTGCCTCTGGGCGTATGATGTCGGGGCCGTTTCCCCGGCTATGGTCGCCGTGGGTGGCAGCCAGGGATTTAATGGGGCGGATGCGGGTAAAAGCATTCCCTGACCGATAAACAGAGACCTCAATTTCGTCGCCTACCTGCCGGTCGTCGATGATGGGTGCCATGTCGTGAAAGCTTTCCACCGCTTTGCCGTCGATAGCAGTTATAATGTCTCCCCGCTCCAGCCCCATCGCCTGGGCGGTAGAGTTTTGGACAATGGATATGGGCACTCCGTTTACCCCGTCGGGCAAAGCTTGGTGCACAGGGCTAACTCCCAGAAATGGGTCTTTGGTGGAGGATTGGGCGTAGGTGCCAGCCGTCAGGGCCAGCAGCATGGATAAGATGAAAATACGCATAGAGCTGATAAAATTGGGAAGGGAAAGCCGGGCAGTGCGCTCCGGCTTTCCCGTCGGGTGAAATAATTTTATCAGGCTTACGAGCATTCAGGCTGGGTGGATTTCAGGCACCCTAATTTTTTTTGGGGTGCACCAAATCCATTTCCTCTATGAGATGCCCGGCATTAGCGAATTTGTCGATCAGAAATAGAATGTAACGGGCATCCACCATGATATTGCGGCACAGAGAAGGATCGTAGAAAATGTCGCTCATGGTGCCTTCCCAGACCCGGTCGAAATTAAGCCCCACCAGATTTCCGTGAGCATCGATGGCCGGGCTGCCGGAATTGCCACCGGTGGTGTGGTTAGTGCCGATAAAGCATACAGGCATTTTACCCTCTTCCCCGTAGGCGCCATAATCTTTATTAGCATAAAGTTGCTGCAGCTTTTCCGGCACGTCAAATTCATAATCTCCGGGTACGTACTTTTCCATAACCCCTTCCAGGTAGGTCTGAGGCTGGTAATATACCGCGTCCCTCGGTTCATACCCCGCTACTTTGCCGTAGGTCACGCGCATGGTCCCGTTGGCGTCCGGGTAAAAGCGCTTTTCGGCGAATACTTCCATTTGTGCCTTCATATACACGCGCTGCAGGGAATCAATATCGTTTTTGATCCGGTTGTAAGAGGATAAGGCTTTTTCCTCACTCGCCTCCGAGACGGCGCGCACCAGCATGTAAGCGTAATCTTCCTGTACCAGCTGCATGAAGGCTTCTGGCCCTGCGCTGATGGCAGTTTGTACTTTGACGGGATCATCCAGTTGGCTTTTGGCGAAAGCCCGTTCTGCCAGAGCGGATCCATCCTTTCCCGATTGAGTATACTCCTCGATGGCGAATGGGGCTATATGATCCGGATTGACTTCTGTGAAGTAATATTCCATCAAGCTGGCAAATACCCGTTGATCAATTTCCGGGCGATAGTCTTCGTAAAACCCATCGAAGTAGGACGCAATCCGGTCCATGAGCGGCGCTATGGCCGGGCTGCCGCTGGCTTCGTATCTCTTGACCAGGCCGTGCAGCGAATTGGCGAGGCGGAACAGCTCGATGTTGTATCCAGCGATTTCTCCGACGGCAGCTCTCGTCGCTGCGTAAGGCTCAAGTTCGGTATACCGCTGCTCGAATGCGCTGAGCAACCCGCCGTACTCCTTTTCCCATTCCGGTTTTTCCTGCACCCTTTTCTGAAATTCAGCTTCGTAGGTCTGGCGGCGCTCTACGCCATTAACGGCGCGAATGCCCTGACTCTGGCCGATCCATTTTTTCCAGGCATTTGAAATACCAGACTGCTTGGAGGCATACTGAATTTTCACCTCCGGGTCAGCCTGCATAGCAGCATTGAGGACATCGAGCGTGCGTTCGCGCAGGCTGATCCGGATGGGATTAATGACCTCCACCCGCTGTTCAATCGCCGGCGAAGGCAGATATTCATCCGTACGGCCGGGAAAACCGAATACCAGGGTGAAGTCGCCTTCTTCTACGCCATCCAAAGAAATGGGCAGGTGGTGCCGCGGCTTGAAAGGCACGTTTTCCGGGCTGTAATCCGCTGGTTTGCCGTCCGGGCCGGCGTAGATGCGGAACAGCGAAAAATCTCCCGTATGACGAGGCCACACCCAATTGTCCGTATCGGCGCCAAACTTGCCGATGGAAGAGGGCGGTGCGCCAACCAATCGGACATCGGTGTAAGTTTCGGTAACGAACAAAAAGTACTGCTGCCCTTCGAAAAAAGGGCGGACGAGCACTGACTGGTGATCCTCCCTGGCAGCGGCGGCTTTAACGGCCTGCAGATTTTTGTCGATCCAGGCTTGCCGTTCTTTGTCTGGCATACTTTCCGTGATGTTTTCCATCATCTGGTCGGTTACCTCCTCCATACGCACGATGAAGGTGGCGGTAAGGCCAGGGTTAGGAAGTTCGTCGGCCTGCGAAGCCGCCCAGAAACCGTCCTCTAGATAGTTGTTCTCCAGGCTGGAATGGAACTGTATCTGGCCGTAACCGCAGTGGTGGTTGGTCAGCAGCAGCCCTCGGTCGGAGATAATCTCCCCGGTGCAACCACCCCCGAAACGGACGATGGCATCTTTGAGGCTGCCTTGGTTTACGCTGTAAATGTCCTCTGCATTCATCTTCATGCCCATGCTTTGCATCTCTTCTTCGTTGAGCTGGGAGAGAAGCAGTGGCAGCCACAAGCCCTCGGTCGCCCGGGCTGTGAGCTGGAAGCCGATGAAAAGGAGTAGGAGTAGTATTGCTTTTTTCATGGTATGTATTGCAAATTAGTTGTGGTCATTGAGCTTCTCCTTGCGATGCCTGCTGTATCTTTTTCCCGAAGCGCAGTACGATTAGAAATAGTATGCCCAGCCCTGCCAGCAGCAGCATTCCGCAGACAAGGGCGCCTCCGCCCAGCAGGGTAGACAGGCCTCCCGCCAGCAGCGCAACACTGCCTACTGTAAGCGCGTACGGCAGCTGTGTGCGCACGTGGTCAATGTGGTTGCAGTCGGAAGCTAGGGAGCTGAGAATGGTGGTGTCGGAAATCGGCGAACAATGGTCTCCCAGCACAGAGGCCGCCAGGGTAGTGGAAATAACGTTGAGCAACAGCTGCATGCTGGTATCCGGGCCAATGCCCTGCGCCGTGCAAATGGCCCAGGTGGTCGGTATAGCGATGGGGTAGAGTATAGCCATAGTGCTCCAGCTGGAGCCGGTTGAGAAACTGATAAGTGCCGCCAGCACAAAAATAATGACTGGCATGAGGTATGGGTTGACGCTGTCCTGCAGCGTGGAGGTCAGATATATTGCGGTATGCAGCTCCTCAGTGGTTGCCGCCAGCGACCAGGCCAGGGTTAGGATAAGAATAGCGGGAAGCATGGCCTTGAATCCTGTGATCATAGTCGAAATGGCGTCGGCCAGCTGCATAATGCGCCCGCCAACGGTAAGCAGGATGGCAGCGATGACGCCGCTGAGGGAGGCCCACAGCAGTGCAATATAGGAATCGGAATTGCCGATCAGCTTGCCCAGTTTTGCAAAAAAACCATCGCCTTCCGTCAGCAAATCAATGTTGGCCCATACGGTGCCCCAGCTTTGATTGCTCAACTCAGCCCCAGTTGCCACTAACTCACTGTAAGTACTGGCCACCCCCGTATCGATCAAGCCATAAAGGGTGATGAGGATGACCAAGGACACGGGGATAACAGCGTTGTACCAACGCTGTGGAGCACCTTCTACGGGATCTAGGTTCTCCATGTCTTCTTCTTCCGCTGCGCTGCGGCGGCGGAATAATTGTCCGGTATCTCTCGCCCGCTGTTCGGCCTGGTACATAGGGCCGTAGTCCCGCTGCGTGTATACCAGCATGAGGATAAATGCCAGGGTCAGTACCGGATAAAAAGAGTATTTCAAGGAAGCAATAAATATACCATAGGCGGTCATGCTGATTTCTTCGCCTGGCATCTGGCTGATCTGCGCCACCCCGTCGTCGATGTAACCCAATTCGGCACCAATCCAGGTAGTGATGAAGGCGACCGCCGCCACCGGCGCTGCAGTACTGTCAACGATGTAGGCCAGTTTCTCCCGGGATATCCGGAACCGGTCGGTTACGGAGCGCATGGTATTGCCCACAATCAAGGTGTTGGCGTAGTCGTCGAAGAAAATGGCAACGCCCAGCAGCCAGGTGATGAATTGGGTGCTGCGGGGCGAGCGGGCGTAACGGGAAAAAGCCAGCACCACGCCTGCCATGCCGCCGTTGCGGGAAATGACCGCTACCATGCCGCCGATTAGCATAGAAAAGACGATTATGGACAGGTGACCGCTATCCGCCAGCGCTTGTATGACATAGCGTTCCAGCACTTCAAACAAGCTGAGCAGCAGGTAGTAAATTGATTCCAGCCGCATGCCGCCGGCGATGAATGCGCCGATCCATACTCCCACGAAGAGCGACACCACAACTTCTTTGAAGATCAGCGCCAGGAGGATGGCGATCAGGGGGGGCAGTAGCGAAAGCCAGAGCGGGATATGCCGAAGGCGCAGGCTGCCCCCCTGGTCTTCCGATAGGTGGAACAGCCGGTAGTTCTGCTCGCCGTTGCGCAGCAACAGCAATTCTCCTCTTGGGCTGCTTTTCTGGGTGTAGCTGGCTTGCCCGTTTCGGAACTGCAGCTCGACTGGCTCTCCGTTCAGGTGGAGCTGCGCAACGCCATTTGGCAGGTCAGCTGAAAACAATAATTGCCCGTCCTGTGCAGTAAGTTCGTAGCTTGTAAGCTCTACAGGGCGGAGTGGTGCAGGTAGGCTGTCATTAGATTGCCCGAAAGCAGAATTGGCAAGCAAACAACAAAAGAGGAGAAATAATAAGGCCTTAGTGGATTTCATTCTTACTTTTTATAACTTAAGCTCCTGCGGTAGCGCTTTGCTGTAGTGGATTTGCTGCTTTCGAGTAGCTGCGCTGATCCGCAATTAACGAAGTTTTCGATAATTCACCAATTTTGCCGAATATGAAAAAAGCGATGCTGGCGCTTTGCCCAATAATGTGCGGAGCCCTCCTGGCAGTGGCTCAGCCTTACGCCCACTGGAATATTCCCTTCAAGATAAACGGCCAATCGCTCCCTTACGCTACAGTGGGCGGCCTGAATAACCCGCAGGTCAATGAAGTGGACCTGAACGCCGACGGTACACTCGACTTGTTTATACTGGACAGGACGGGCAACGTGCCGCTGCCCTTCATCAACGAAGGGCAGAGCTATCGGTATGCGCCAAACTACGCCCGCTTCTTTCCGGAGAAAATGGTCGATTGGGTGCTGATGCGCGACTTCAACGGCGATGGCGTAAAGGATATCTTCACACAGGCGCGGGGGTTTTCCCCGGCGCAGGGGGTGGCGGTTTTTGCGGGGTACTACGAGCAGGGGCATATTGCTTTCGATCGTGTACCCCTGGATTACCCTAACAATATTATCCCATTTAAGCTGTCCAACGGTACGACTACTCAATTGTATGTCAGCAATATCGACTACCCCTCAATCGACGATATCGACTGCGACGGGGACCTCGACATCCTCACCTTCAACCCCTCCGGCGGATTTGTTGAGCTGTATGCCAACCAGTCAGTAGAAGAAGGTTATGGCTTAGACAGCCTGCTTTTCGAGCTGGAGGAAGAATGCTGGGGCGGCATCTTTGAGAACAGCATCGATCAAGAAGTGGGCTTAGCGCCCAGCCCTGGCGAATGCTTCAACCAGTGGCAGCTCATTCAGGAGCGCCACCCTGGCTCTACGCTGCTGACTTTCGATGCAGAGGGCGATGGCGATAAGGACTTGCTGCTGGGCGATATTACTTTTTCTACCCTCAATTTCCTGACCAACGAGGGCAGTTGCGAGCAGGCTTGGATCAATGATCAGGAGGTGGGCTTTCCCAGCGATGACGTAGCGGTTGACGTACCGCTGTTTCCGGTTGCTTTCCTGGCGGATGTTACCTTCGACGGGCATCGCGACCTGCTGGCAGCCCCCAATTCCATCAATATATCGGAGGATCAGGAAGTGCTTTGGCTGTACGAAAATACGGGTACCAGCGAGCAGCCCAGCTTTCAGTATGTGCAGCGGGATTTTCTGGTAGGCGGCATGGTAGACCTCGGTACAGGGGCAAGCCCCGCCTTTGTGGATTACAATGCTGACGGGCTGCTTGATCTGGTAGTCGGCAACGGAGGCGCTTTCGAACCGGGCGGCGAAAGAGACTCCCGCTTGTTTTTGTTCGAGAATGTCGGCACTTCTACCGAGCCTGCCTTCGAACTGGTTGATGAAGATTATCTTGGCCTGTCTGCTTTTGATGAATTCACGACCTTTGCTCCGGCCTTCGGCGATCTGGATGGGGACGGCGACCAAGATGTGCTGGTCGGAGAAGTATTGGGCAAGTTGTTTTACGCGGAAAATACCGCTGGCCCCGGGCAACCCCTGGAATTCGGCCCCTGGCAGTACGAATACATGGATATTGATGTGGGCAGCATATCGGTTCCCTGCATCGTCGATCTCGACCGCGATGGCCTGTCCGACCTGGTCATCGGAGAGCGTACGGGCAACATCAATTTCTTTAAGAATATCGGTCAGGCCGGCGCGCCGGTTTTTAATCCGGATGTCGATGCCGTCGGCAATATCATGGCGCTGGGCAATATCAATACCGCCATACCGGGCAGCATCACCGGTTACTCCGCCCCGCTCGTCCTGGACCAAGGCGGGGAGTACGTTCTCTTGACTGGCAAACAGGCGGGCCCGATTGAGTTTTACAATCAGGTAGAGGGCAATCTGTCGGGCACCTTCCAGCTCGATACGGATGCCCTGGGAGGCATCCGGGTAGGCGCGCGCACCCGCCCGGCGTTGGCTGACCTGGATAATGATGGCCGGTTAGAAGTCATCATCGGCAATCAGCGGGGCGGCATTTCCGCCTTCCAGACCGAGCTGCTGCTGGACAGTACAACGCCTGCTGTGGAGCAGCTTCAGGATGCAGAGCTGCAGGTCTTTCCCAACCCTACCGACGGTACGCTGACGGTAGAGCTGCCCGCCGAGCTAAGGGAAGGCAGCGCAGAGCTGTTCAACAGCACCGGACAGTTGGTGCGTACCGCATTGGCCAATGGGCCGCAGTTACGCATGGACTTATCGGCTCTGCTCGGCGGGCTGTATTACTTGCGGCTGCGCTCAGGAGAAGCTACTGCCAGCCAAGCGGTAATCCTGAAATAAACCGGCGAGGCTCCCTGTCTATTTTAAAGCTATCACCGCCATGAACCGGCCGGCTGCTCCCTGTTCCCGTCGGTGGGAAAAGTAGCGGCCGTTGTCGTCCCAGGTACAGAAGGGAGATACTTCAATTTGCTCCGCTGGCACTCCCGCCGCCAGCAACTGGCCCCGGTTGGCTGCTTTGAGATCCAGCATCCACTTGCCAGCTGCTGCTCCCGGCTTTTGGTAGGCTTCTTCAAATCGGTCGGCTACCTGACCGTCTACTTCATAGTTGGACTGGCTGATGCAGGTCCCCACGTAGGCCAGGCAGTCCGGGGGCTGGGTGCCGAATGTCCGCTGCATCTGCTGCAGGGTATGTGCAACAATGCCCGCCGCCGTCCCCCGCCAGCCCGCATGCACCGCAGCTACCGCCCGCTGCCGGGCATCGTACACCAGGATTGGGCAGCAATCGGCTACCGAAACGCCGACGACCAGCCCCGTTTCCTGGCTGATCAGCGCATCGTAGCCGTGCGCCTTGCCTGGCTGCCGGGCGTGCAGCACTTCTTTGCCATGCACTTGAAAGGACTCTGCGACCGCCTCCGGCGAGGCGGGCAGGGCAGCGAGGAAGCGCCGCCGGTTCTCCCGCACGTTGTCCGCTGCGTCATCGGTATGCCAGCCCAGGTTCAGGCTCTCGTAGGGCGCCGGGCTAATGCCGCCCAGGCGGGTGCTTTCGGCAGCTATTACCGCCTGTTGCTGGAATATGCTTGGAAAATGGATAGAATTCATTGGTCGTATGTCTTTTTCATCCATCCGCTCCGTACCGCCACTGCCGCGTCAATTCCCAGCAAACTACGCCCACGCAGACCGCAATATTCAGCGAGTGCTTGGTGCCGTACTGCGG
>CAYNIT010000079.1:0-16624 GCA_964397205.1 uncultured Phaeodactylibacter sp.
GCTGTTGTTTCGGGGCATAGCCTGCGGCCCTCCCGGCGCAAGGCCGGGATGCGCTGTGCAGACCCCGAAAAACTCTTAAAGCAGCGTTTATACTACCTTTTTGATGAGCGATTGCAAAGGTAGGAAAGCCCCCAGAAAAAACAAACCGAGGGCAGCTTTTTTCTCTCGTCGAATCATGTACTAAACCATACCAAAAAGGAAAATAGTTCACGAGGCCTTATAAATCGTGCAAGCTTAGCTTGATTTTCTTTTCCAGTTCGGAAACAGTATCCTTAAAGATGACATCGGTCTCCATCAGATCAGAGACCGTTCGGCAAGAATAGATCACTGTGCTGTGGTCCCGGCCGCCAAAGGTCTCGCCTATGGCCTTCAAGGACTTGTCGGTTAGGTTCTTCGCCAAGTACATGGACAGCTGTCGAGCTATGACAACTTGCCTTTTCCTGGTTTTCCCCTGCAGCTTATCCACCGGCAAGCTGAAGTGTTCGGCTACCAGTTTTTGTATGTACTCTACGGTAATCTCCTTGTTGATCTGCTTGACGAAGTTGCGGATGACGCGCTTTGCCAGCTCCATATCAATCTCCCGGCGGTTGAGGGAAGACTGGGCAATTAGAGAGACCAGCACCCCTTCCAGCTCACGGATATTATTCTGAATGTTGTAGCAGATGAATTCTGTTACGTCCGAGGGCAATTCTACCCCTTCTTGATTCATTTTTGCCTCTAGTATGGCAATCCGGGTCTCCAGGTCGGGGGCTTGCAGGTCAGCCGAAAGCCCCCACTTGAAGCGGGAAAGGAGGCGCTCTTCCATCCCATCGAGGTCCTTGGGCGGGCGGTCCGAAGTAATGATGATCTGCCGGCCATTTTGGTGCAGCTGGTTGAAGATGTGGAAGAAAATCTCCTGCGTTTTCTGCTTATTGGCCAGGAACTGTATATCATCCACGATCAGTGCGTCAATCAACTGGTAAAAATTCACAAAATCATTGACAGCATTGTTTTTGATGGACTGAATGATCTGATTGGTGAACTTTTCGCTGGATACGTACAGCACCGTTTTTTTAGGGAAGCGTTGATTGACCTCGTTGCCGATAGCGTGCGCCAGATGGGTCTTGCCCAGGCCCACGTCTCCAAAGATGACCAGAGGGTTAAAAGAAGTACCGCCTGGTTTTTTAGCGATGGCCACGCCGGCAGAGCGGGCCAGCCGGTTGCAGTCTCCCTCGATGTAATTGTCGAACAGGTAATTAGGGTTCAACTGCGGGTCCACCTTCATTTTTCGGATACCGGGTATCACGAAAGGGTTCTGAATGGTCTGCGTATCTACCATTCCGGGGTTGTAACCTCCATTTTTTGATTTACTGCCTTGGTTTCCATTTGTACTGGGTTTAGCCGCAGGGTGGCTATGGTTATTGCGGTTGGCGGCGGTCAGGATTTGGTATTCCAGCCGGCCGCGCTCACCGAGTTCCCTTCTGATCGTCGTCTTAAGCAGGTTAACGTAGTGCTCTTCCAGCCATTCGTAAAAGAACTTATTCGGCACTTGAATCGTCAGTGCATTGCTTTCCAGACGAACTGGCTTGATGGGCTCAAACCAGGTCTTGAAACTCTGTTGGTTCACATTCTTGCGAATGGTCTGCAAACAGTTACCCCAGACTGTAGCATGATCTCTTGTCATTCTGCAGGTTTGATGCTGTGATAAAATAGTTTGGGCTATTAGCCTAGAGTATCAGCAAGTTGGATCCTATTACCAACACGATGGGTACATCATCTCCAGAGGAGAAAACCTTTGTATCGCTTAAAATTAGGTTGTTGTTCTGTGCCCTTCTTATCAGCGGAGGAATACAAAGTTGGCAAAAATATACTGGAATTTAAACCCCTGTTGAAAAGTTTTGAAAGCCTTCGGGTGGGCCGCCTGCCTGGAAAATATAACAAACAAGGAATGGCAAGCAACCGGGGGACAAAACAGGGCAAAAAATTAGCTTTCCACAATTTGCCCCTTGTTGTGGATAACAGAGTGCAGTCTGTTGATACTAGAAATAAAATACTGAATACCAGTGATTTAAGCCGAAAACAACGCATACTCTGTTGTTAAGTTAATGTAAAATCGGCCTTCTTTAGATAGGTTTTACGTAAATTGTCCCCCGGCTAAAAAAAGCACCGCTCATGTATCTCTCCAAAATTATTCTACCGACCGTCCTGCTCCTTCTCGCCGCACTCGGCATCTGGTACTTCTTCCTTCAGCCTTCCGGCAAAGAGCAGCAGGATTCCCTCCGGATGAGCCTGAAGCGCGGCCCCTTCAAAATGGAAGTGACTGCTACCGGCGAACTGGCTGCCAAACGCTCCGTCAAAATCCGTGCCCCACAGGGCATGCGCGCGGCCGGCATCTACGAAACAACCCTCTCTGACATAATCACCGAGGGTACCATAGTGGAAAAGGGGGAGTACGTCGCCAGTCTCGACCGCACAGAATTAGCGGGCAAGATGAGCGAGGTGCAGACCGAGATCGAAAAGGTGCAAACCCAGCTGGAGCAAGCCAAAATAGATACAGCGATTGAACTCCGCGGCATACGGGACGAACTGGCCAACCTCCGCTTCGCCAAACAGGAAAAACAGCTGTCGCTCGAGCAGAGCCAGTACGAACCCCGCTCTGTCATCCAACAGGCAGAGCTCGACCTGCAGCGTACCGAACGGGATTACCAGCAACTGCTCAAAAAATACGAACTCAAAAAACAGCAGGCAATTGCTCAAATCCAGGAAATCGATGCACTGCTGCGGCAAAACCGCCGGCAATTGAAGGTCTACTCCGACTTGTCCACTCAGTTCCGCATCAATGCCCCCGAGTCGGGAATGGTCATCTACGCCCGTACCTGGAGGGGCAAAAAAGAACCAGGCTCCCGTATTTCTGCCTGGAACCCAGTAGTCGCCGAATTGCCGGATCTCAGCGATATGATCTCCCAGACTTACGTCAACGAAGTAGACATCAGCCGGGTGCAAGAAGGGCAGGATGTCAATATTCGGGTAGACGCTTTCCCGGACCGCTCCTACACCGGAAAGGTGATCAAGGTGGCCAACATCGGCGAACAGCTCAAAGGCTACGATGCCAAAGTCTTCGAGGTGATCGTACAGGTCAATGAATCCGACACCATACTCCGCCCGGCTATGACAACCAGCAATGAGATCATAACTGGCCTATACGACAGTCTGCTTGCCATCCCGTTAGAAAGCCTGGTGAGCGACAGCCTTACTTATGTCTACAAAGAGGGAGCAAACGGACTGCTGCGGCAAGAGGTCATCACCGGTTTGTCCAACAACAACGAAATCGTGGTAGAGCACGGGCTCAAAGAAGGCGACATCATTTACCTCGTCCCCCCTGAAGGCGCTTCGGCTGCGCCGCTTCAGCCCATCGATCCGGAAGTCAGAGAAAAGGTCCGGCAACGGCTGGAGAGAGAGGCCGAGCAGCGAAAAGCAGAAGCCAGAAAACAAGAGGAATCTATTGAGGGCATCACCCCGCCTTCCGGCCGGAGCAGCGGAGACGGCGGAAGTTTCATCATTGTAGATTGACAGGTATGCAGCGCATCATTTTTAATTTCATACTGGCCATGGAAGGCGTGGGTGCCAATAAACTGCGCTCTTTCCTCACCGCGCTCGGCATTATATTCGGGGTTGGAGCAGTAATCGCTATGCTTGCCATAGGGGCTGGCGCCAAACAGTCCATACTCGATCAGATGAAGCTGATCGGCACCAACAATATTGTTATTAAGTCCGTGGAGCCTGTAGCAGCCGGAGAAGAGGAAGAAAGCAACAGCGGGGAAGAGGCAGAAGAGGAGGAAAAAAAGCCGTATTCCCCTGGTCTTAGCATGCAGGACGTATCCTCTATCCGAAAAATAGTGCCAACGGTGGAAAAGCTGAGCCCGGAAATCGTCATGCCGCTGAGTATTGTCCGCGCGGGCCGGCAGGAGAAAGGGCGCTGCGTCGGGGTAGAGAACACTTTTTTTGAACTCAACGGGCTTAGGATAGGAGAGGGGGCGCTTTTTCAGCCCGCTCAGCTGGAGAGCGGGGCAGCGGTATGCATCATCGGGCAGGCAATAAAGGCTCGGTTCTTCAGCCAGGAGAACCCAGTTGGCAAAAAAATTAAGTGTGGCAAAACCTGGCTGAAAGTCATCGGATTGCTGGAGAAGCGGCAAGCCAGCTCCAAAAGCCTTTCCCGGCTGGGCATTCGAGACTATAATGCCGATGTTTACGTGCCGGTACAAACTGCCCTGCTGCGATTCCGGGACCGGTCCCGGATTACCCAAGACGACATCGGAAGCCGCGGCAACAGCCAAAGCAGCAAGGAAAGCCACCACCAGCTGGACCGGCTCGTCGTGCGCATCGCCGATTCGAAGAAGCTTAGGGCCAGCGCAGATTTAATCGGCCGCATGCTCAAACGGCGCCACCTCAATACCTTGGATGTCGAAATCGAAGTGCCCGAGCTGCTGCTGGAGCAGGAACAGAAAACGCAAGAAACGTTCAACCTAGTGCTAGCAGTTATCGCCGGCATTTCTCTGCTAGTAGGAGGCATCGGCATCATGAACATCATGCTGGCTTCCGTTCTGGAGCGCATCAAGGAAATAGGAGTGCGGCGCTCTCTGGGAGCCAACCGCCGGGATATCGTGCTGCAATTTCTGTTTGAAGCCATTTTCATCAGCCTGATCGGCGGCCTGGCCGGGGTGTTGCTGGGTGTTTTTTCCGCCCGCACCATCGCCGCTTACGCTGATATTCCCACTGTCGTATCGGGCTGGTCGATCGCCCTTTCCTTTGGAGTAGCAGCAAGCATAGGCTTACTGTTTGGCATTTTCCCGGCTCAAAAAGCCGCTCAGCAGGACCCCATAAAAGCCCTGCGCTCTGATTAAGAACCAAACCGACTGCAACTATGAAATTTTCCCTTTTGTTCTGTCTTTGCCTTTTGGCTGCTTCCCCTTGCTGGGGGCAAGACACCCTTGAGGTCAGCCTTTCCGAAATTGTGAAAATGGCGCAGGAAGGAGCCCTGGATGCCCGAATTGCCCAGACTGCTGTGCGCAATGACTACTGGCGCTATCAGTCCTTCCTGGCTGATTACAAACCGCAGATCGGCCTGACCGCTACCTTGCCCAACTTAAACCGCTCCATACAGCCCATTACGCTGCCGGACGGCAGCGATGCCTTCATCGACCGGGCTCTGATGAGCAACGCCCTTGGCTTGCGACTCGATCAGGATGTCGCGCTGACTGGCGGCTCTGTATTTGTAACCACTCAATTGGAACGCATTGATGTGTTCGCCACAAGCAGCAACCCTCGTTCGATTTCCTACCTCAGCACCCCATTCGCAATTGGGTTCAATCAACCATTGTTCCGCTTCAACCGCTTGCGCTGGAATAAAGTCATCGAGCCGCTGCGCTACGAAGAAGCCCAGCGGTCTTACTCCGAAAACATGGAAGATGTAGCCTACCGCGCCGCCGAGCTCTTTTTCAATGTGCTGATCGCTCAGCTTAACCTCAAAGCTGCCCGCCGGGACAAACGCTATGCCGATACCCTGCTGGCTATTTCCGAAGGCCGCTACGAAGTAGGGCGGATTGCCGAGACCGAACTGCTCCAAATCGAACTGAATGCCATGAACGCCGATGCCGACCTCGCGAGCAGCTCCCTCAATCTGCAAACCAGCGTAGAACAGCTGCGGAACTTCCTGGGCATCAAGCAAGCGACTTTTTTCCAGCCCATCACGCCGGAGGAATTGCCCGTGTTCGACATCAAGGCTGACAAAGCCCTGGAACTCGCCCGGCGGCACCGTAGTGAAACCGTAGCCTTCGAACGCCGCCTGAAAGAAGCAGAGCGCAACCTTGCAGAAGCCAAAGGCAATACCGGCCCTTCTGTCAATATCACTGGCTACTTCGGCCTGTCACAGACGGCCAATGACTTCGATGATGCCTATGTTGACCCACTGGACCAGGAGCGGATCAATATCAGCCTGGATGTGCCCATAGCCGACTGGGGCAAAGACCGCTCGGAACGCAAAATCGCCCAGTCCAACCGGGAGCTTACCCAGTTGCAGGTAGAGCAGAACCGGATCAATTTTGAACGGGAAATCCTCGTGAAGGTACAGCAGTTCGGCTTGCAGCGCAACCGGGTGGAACTCGCTTTCAGGGCTTACACTGTGGCTCAAAAGCAGCTGAGCATCAGCCGCAAGCGCTACCGCATCGGCAAAATTGAGGTAACGGACCTCAACCAGTCCATTGATGCAGAAGCCAGTGCGCGCACTTCTTACATCAACGCCCTGCGCAATTTTTGGCTCGCCTACTACGACCTGCGGCGCATCACCTTGTACGATTTTGAGAACCAGCAATCCCTGCAGCGCAGCCTGCCGGTTAGCCGGTAAACTTTATTGCTGCAATATTTTTATCAGCCAGTCCCGGTTGTTGATCAGCGGGTTAGCCTCGGCTTCCTTGCGGAGCTTAGGATAAGTATCCGGCAACTGCCGGACGGCTTTTGAAAGCAGGTTGATAAAATTGGCGTAGGGCTCTTTGACTTCCGGGGCCACGGAGCGGTTGCGGCGCAGAAAAACTCGAAAAGCATTCAGCAGCGAAACCAACGCCTCCGTCTCTCCTGATTCGTAATAGATTTTTGCCAGCAGCGCCTTTGCCCCCATGTTGTAGTGGATGTCTGTAAACTCGACCCTTACTAAGTGCTGCAGTGCCGCCTCGTAGCGCCCTCGGAAAAAGTAAAGCTCTGCTAGGTTATAGTGTAAAGCGTCTTCCTTTTCTTCCGCTGACAAAAATTCCGAATAGTCCCGCACAAAGCGTTCCACCCAATCGAAGCGCCCCAGGTTCAAACCAAGCTTAACGATGTTCTTATAAGTCCAGGGCGAAATTTGCTTTTTCTCAAACAAAATTTTCTGACTAATCCCAAATTGATAAAACCCAAGTAGCTCCTGGGCAAATTCCCGCTTCCCCTGCCGAATGCGCCCTATGCAATAGTTAATAGCAAAATACAGTAGCCGTTTGCGCTCTTCCAACGATACCATTTGCAATTTGGCGTAGTACAAATCTCGAAACCTTGCATACTGGTTTTCCGCCAACATACAGTAGAGGTGGTAGTAAAGCTGCAACAGAGGCATTTCTTCCAATTCTTTGTCTCCTAAAAGTTTGAGCACCGGTTCCAAAAAATGGTATTGGTACTGTACCGGAATCAGCCGCTGCCGCTCAATCATAATGCAGATGTACTGCAGTTTTTGCAAGGCAAAGTAGTAGTCTAGCGCATCCGAAGCTTCCTGCAAGCTCGGATCGGCCCGGCGCTCGTTTTTATTGACAAAATCCAGCTCCGCCAGGTGTTCTAAACGGTACTTTTGGTAATAGAGGGAAGGGGATTCCGCTGTTTTTATTGTTTCTTTTCTGGCTCTGCGAGCGCACTGCCGGTAGTGCTTGGGAAGCTGTCGCCTGAGCATTGCTTCTGCCTTGGCGCTCTCCCATAGGCCGGCTTCGGACTGAAGGTGGCGACTGGTCAGCCAGTCCTCCGCATTCTTGAGCAGTTGGCTCAGCAAGGTGCTGAGTTGTTGGTACTTGAAGGGCTCTCCCGGGTAAAGGGCTTTAAACATTTTTCTTCGTTCTAAAGAATCCCCCCCAAAGCCTGCATCCGCCGCTTTTCGCATGTACTCGAAAGCAGGCATCAAATGGGGAGAGTTGCCTTCCAGGTACAATCCGAAAGAGCGCCATTCGAAACCATCAAAAGTCCGGAACAGCTGTACAGCTTTACTGTTTTTCATGAGCTTAAACTATTTTTTCCTTATAAAAATAGCAATTAAAGTCATTTAAATAATTGATAATCATGACTTTAGAAGTGTGTTTATCAAAATTTAAGATTATAATCATAATAAAATGTAATTGAAAACCCTGGCCAACCCACTTACTTTTGTCCTGAAAGCAAGAATAAACAGCAGTATGCGAAGTATTTTAGTAATCACCCTACTGTTTTTCTCCTGCACTCATATGCAGGGACAGGTGTTTCCCGGCGATGCCGACCGGAACGGGCAGGTTAATCACGAAGATATCCTGTACATCGGCTATGCTTACGGTACAGTTGGCCCGGCCAGAGTAGAACCTGGCATAGAGACGATGGAAGCACCGCTTGCTCTGCAGTGGGCAGAGGCTTTCCCCAACGGTGAAAACTTCGCTTTCGCCGACGCCAACGGCGATGGGACTGTGGGCATCAACGATATGCTCGCTGTTTTTACTAATTATGGGTTTACGAACAAACCAGTGCCGACCCTTATTTGGTGCAGTTCTTCGACTTGTCTGCTAACAGCGATGAGACGGACAGCTGGGCTTGGGATTTTGGCGACGGCCAGAGCAGTACAGCTCCGGAGCCAGTTCATGAATACGCAGAAGCAGGACTGTATGAGGTTACCCTTACTACAACCTCTGATACTTGCAGCAGCACCTTTGCCCTAACTGTAGAGGTTGGGGATAATTTGCCCTGCGTTTGTACGCAGGAATACGCCCCCGTCTGCGTAGCTGTACCCTCTGGGGAAACTGTGGTCTTTCCGAACGCCTGCTACGCATTCTGCGAAGGTTTCGGCCCGGAAGATTTCGTAAACTGCTCCGACAACGGCTATGACTTCTGCCAGGCGAATTTCTTATATGCCCCGGCGAGTGACAGCCTCAGCCTTACCTTCTCCGATGCTTCCACTGCTTTTGGAGACAGCATAACCACTTACCTCTGGAAGCTCGACGGACAGGAATTCAACGGCCCTTCCTTTACGTATACTTTCCCGGAGAGCGGGGTTTTCTCTGTTACCCTGAGCATCACCACAGAGGGTGGCTGCACTTCTACCTTTACCAGCGAAGTGCGCGTAGGAAATACTGGCAGCGATTGCATCTGCCCGGAGGTATTCGATCCAGTCTGTGTAGCTACATCAGCCGGTGGGTTTATAACCCTGCCAAACGCCTGCATCGCGCTGTGCCTGGGTTACGACGAAAGTATGTTCACCAATTGCGGAAATGGGCCCTGCATTTGCCCGGATTACTTCAACCCGGTCTGTGTGGTGGAGAACGGCGATACGCTGGCCTTTGACAACCCTTGCTTCGCAGAGTGCGAAGGCTATGGCCCCGAGGATTACTTCTCCTGTGACGATCCGGACGAGTGTATCTGCCCGGAATATGTTGACCCGGTCTGTGTTGTAGAGAACGGCGATACCATCAGCTTCGTCAACCCTTGTTATGCTGAATGCGAGGGTTATACCACTGAGGACTACTTTGACTGCGGGCAGTTGCCAGACCCCTGTAACTGTTACCAGATTTATGATCCGGTTTGTGTATTGTCTCCGGATGGTGAGCTGATTACATTTAGCAATAACTGTTACGCAGAATGCGCCGGCTATGGCCCACAGGAGTACTTCCCCTGTAATGGAGGCGGCAATGGGTTCTGCCAGGCAGAATTTGAAGCAGTTCCAGAGGCTCCGGAAGACGGTATTGTACGATTCCTCGATCATTCCTTCTCGGACGACGGGGAGATCATTGCCTGGAAATGGGACTTCGGAGACGGCAGCTCCAGTCAGGCGCAGAACCCGGTGCACGACTACAACGCCAGCGGTATGGTGCAGGTTACCCTAACCATTGAAACCAGCGAAGGCTGTACCAGTACAGTTTCCCGATCGGTGCTAATAGGCGAAGATGATGTTTCCGATGGGCCGGACTGTCAGGCGATGTTCCGGTTTGAACAATCCCCCGACGAACCGCTGTCCTTCGAGTTTTCCAATCTTTCCCTGGGCAATCCCGAGGAGTATTTCTGGAGTTTTGGAGACGGCAATAGCAGTACTGCAGCCAACCCACAGCACAGCTATGCCCAACCCGGATTGTACCTCGTAAGCCTGACCATTTCAGAGGACGATTGCAGCAGCACCATTATTATGCTGTTGTTTACCAATCAGGATGTAATTTATGAAGACGAATGCCAAGCGCTATTTGTGCCGGTCCGCCAGGACTCCCTGACTTACACTTTCCTCAACTTTTCCTATGATCCGTCAGGGGAGTTCCTTTGGGAATTCGGGGACGGCAGCAGCAGCAACAAACTGTTGCCCACCCATACTTACGCTACGGGTGGCGCCTATGAAGTACGGCTTACGGCTACCAGCTCCGATGGATGCACTTCTACCTTTGAAGCGGTAGTGAACGTATCCGCCAATAATTTCACTGGACAGCCAAACTATACGATCATCAACAGTACTGATGAAGCCAATGAGGAGGGTGCTGTCCCTATTAAGGCATTCCCTAACCCAACAGAGGATGAGTTGCAAATCCAATTCAACTTGCAGACGGGCGGCCGTTACGAACTGCGCCTGCTGCAGGCTAGTGGCCAACTGGTACGGCAGCAAATGATGCAGCTGCCGGCTGGCAAGCAACAAGAGCAAATACAGCTCAGCCAATTGCCATCAGGTGTTTACTACCTGCAGTTGCGGGGAGGAGAACGCATCCAAACTGTTAAGGTGGTAAAACAGTAATCTGGCCGGCAACGGCCTATGCATGAATGAAGCCTGCGCAAATGCGCAGGCTTTTTTTATTTTCGCACCAAAATAAAACCAGATCAGATGGAAAATATCGCTGTTATTGGTGCGGGTACGATGGGCAACGGCATAGCCCACGTCTTTGCTATGAATGGTTTCAAGGTAAATTTGGTAGACATCGAGCAGGCGGCGCTCGATAAGGCATTGGCTACCATTGACAAGAACCTCAGCCGCATGGTCAAAAAGGAAAAAATCGCTGAGGATGATAAGCGCCAAACGCTTGGCAACATCAATACCCATACTGATATGGCAGCTGGCGTGAAGGATAGCGGGCTGGTGGTCGAAGCAGCTACGGAAAACGTTGACCTAAAACTCAAAATCTTTGCCAAACTGGACGCAGAAGCGCCCGGGAACGCCATCTTAGCCTCCAATACTTCTTCTATCTCCATCACGCAGATAGCCGCTGCTACTCAACGGCCCGAGCAGGTCATCGGCATGCACTTCATGAATCCAGTGCCGGTCATGAAACTGGTGGAAGTGATAAGGGGCTACGCTACTTCCGATTCCACCACGGAAAAGGTGATGAACCTTTCTCGCCAATTGAACAAAGTGCCCGTAGAAGCCAACGACTACCCCGGCTTTGTAGCCAACCGCATTCTGATGCCAATGATCAATGAGGCCATCATAAGCCTGCACGAGGGTGTCGCTGGCGTAGAGGAGATCGACACCGTCATGAAGTTGGGGATGGCGCATCCTATGGGGCCGCTGCAGCTGGCGGATTTCATTGGCCTGGATGTATGCTTGTCTATCCTGAATGTCCTGCACGAAGGCTTTGGCAACCCTAAGTACGCGCCCTGCCCGCTGCTGGTCAACATGGTCACCGCCGGCAAGAAGGGCGTCAAGTCGGGTGAGGGCTTTTATACCTACGGCCATGGCAGCAAAGAGCTGATCGTGTCGGATGCGTTCAAAAAATGATGCCCATCCCAACGCCCTGGTGAGCTTGGCTACAAGAATAGTGCTTTTTTGTTTCAAGCCCTTGCTTTTAAAACTAATTTGTTTTAATTTTGTGGTTCGATCCATTATTTAAAACAAACCGTAGAGGCATGGGAAGTACCAACAACAGCCATCGTTCCCAGCAAACCGTTTCGCAACAGGCCATACTGGACGCTCTGGGGCGCAACTGGTTCAAAGGCGTATTACTGGGTTTGGGGATTTACATCCTTTTTTTCAAAGACATCAGCATTCAGTTCAACCTGAACAGCGCTCAAACACCGGCGGTGGCAGAACAACAAAGCCTCCGTCCGGAGCAGGGTAGGGCACAGGTTTTGCCAGCTGCTATGCGCGGAAGCCAACCGCCGGAGCAATCGCCCCGGCAAAATGTCAGCTCCAATCCCATCAAGTGGGATCCGCGCGGCGAAGCAGACTTTTCGAATTTGACCTTTGTACTCCGCCCAGACTACGCAGAGCAGCACCGGATACGCCCGGAGGTCGTGGAAGCAAAAATCAAAAAATGCGAAGATTACGTCGAGGAGTTCAAGCGGATTGCCATCCGGGAGATGGAAGAAAAGAGCATCCCAGCAAGCATTACCCTGGCGCAGGGCCTGCTGGAATCTAACGCCGGTGAAAGCGATTTGGCCACCGAGTCCAACAACCATTTCGGCATCAAGTGCCGCAGCAAATGCCGGGGCTGCACCTGCCGCAATTATTCGGATGACGACATCTACGACATGTTTCGGGTATTTGAATCGGTGGAAGCTAGCTTTCAAGAACACTCTAAGCTGCTCAACAGCGCCCGCTACCGGCACCTACTGGATCTAAGAGTTACCGATTACCGCGGCTGGGCTCGTGGATTGAAAAAAGCTGGCTACGCTACAGATAAGCACTATGCAGATAAGCTGATACAGATCATCGAGTTCCTGGAGTTGGATCAGTATGACCGCTTGGGGGCTTGATGCTGCCGCCGAAATGGGAACAACCGATAACAAGGGCTTCTTTTATGTGGGGTTAGGCAACCTCGCCGAAAGAAGCCCTTTTTATACAGCTTGAAAGGAAAAGAAATACGGTTTGGATTTTTAATACTTAAAATTAGCTTTGCTAATGCGGAAAAATAGCGAGTCTTTTAAACCCAAATTATGGAAATACTCCGACGCATTGCGAAGTCCATCCACCGCCTCAACGAGCGCGCTGGCCGCGCCGCCTCTTGGCTGACCACCGCCCTGATGCTGCTTGTCTGCGCCGATGTCATCGTACGCTATTTATTCAGCGACACCCAAGCCTGGATCATCGAATTGGAATGGCACCTCTTCGGCCTGATCTTCCTGCTGGGGGCGGGCTACGCTTTCAAGCACGACCGGCATGTGCGGGTGGACGTGTTCTACAGCAAATTCAACGAGCGGGACAAGGCCTGGGTGAATCTTCTGGGTGGTATTTTGTTTCTGCTGCCCTGGTCGGCTGTTTTGCTATTGGTTTCCTTTGAGTACGCTACTATTTCCTACCGGATAGGCGAGGGTTCCCCTGACCCGGGAGGGCTTCCTGCCCGCTACCTCATCAAATACGCTGTAGCGGCTGGCATTGGTTTGTTGCTGCTGCAGGGCATTGCCAGCATCATCGACAATATCCTGGTTTTGAAAGGGGAACAGCCAGGGCTTTCAGATTCTTCTAACACAACCGAATGATTTATGGCCCTGCTGGCGATTTTGCTTTTTTTCAGCATCTTTTTACTGATTTTGTACGGCTATCCAGTTGCCTTTACGCTAGGGGGTGTCTCTATTCTGTACGCTATCTGTTTCATAGACCACGGCAGCTACATTGCCATCGCCCCCCGTATCATGGGCGTGGTAAGCAACTATGTGTTGCTGGCGGTGCCGCTTTTTATCTACATGGGCATCATGCTGGAAAAGTCGGGCTTAGCGGAAAGCCTGCTGGAAACCATGGCGATGCTCTTTGGCCGGCTGCGCGGCGGGCTGGCCATCAGCGTAGTCATTGTAGGCGCGCTTTTGGCTGCTTCCACCGGAATCGTCGGCGCTACGGTCATTACTATGGGGCTCATTAGCCTGCCGACTATGCTGAAACGGGGATACCGCACAGAGCTCGCCACGGGCACTATTGCTGCCTCGGGTACCTTGGGGCAGATTATTCCCCCCTCCGTAGTCTTGGTCTTGCTGGGCAGCGTGCTGAATGTATCGGTGGGTCAATTGTTTGCTGCCGCTTTGATACCGGGTTTGCTGTTGGTGATGGTCTATATACTCTACATCGCTCTGGTGGCTCGGCTGCGGCCAACTTATGCCCCCAGCATGCCTGCAGAAGAAATACGGGCTTTTCGGCAGGAGGGGTTTTGGAGAAAGGTCATACAGGCTTTTATAATGCCGCTGCTGCTCATCGTAGCGGTGCTGGGCTCTATTTTCTTGGGGGTAGCGACCCCGACGGAAGCCGCAGCGGTAGGAGCACTTGGGGCTACTTTGCTGACGATTGTTCAGAAACGGTTTAGCTTGAACGTGTTAAAGGCGGTGATGCAGGAAACCACCCACCTGACGAGCATGGTGTTTGTCATCTTGCTGGGGGCTACCGTATTCTCCTTTGTGTTTCGGGAAATGGGCGGGGATGTTTACCTGGTAGAGCTGATAGAACGTTCTAATCTATCCGCGATGGCCTTTCTGGCCCTGGTGATGGCCGTAGTATTTGTGGCAGGATTTTTTATCGATTTCATAGAAATCGTATTCATTATCGTGCCAGTGGTAGTGCCGATTTTCAATGCCCTGGGCGTCGACCTGATCTGGATTGGCGTCTTGCTGGGGCTGAATTTGCAGACATCCTTTTTATCGCCGCCCTTTGGCTTCTCGCTTTTCTACCTCAAAGGCGTGGCGCCGCCCGGCGTGACGACGCAGCAACTCTACCGTGGCATACTGCCGTTTGTGCTGATACAGCTGATTTTCCTGGCCATCGTTATTCTATTCCCGGAGGCTATATATTTGCTATTAGACTAAGATTGAACGCCGCTTTAAGCAAATACTTTACACTAGTAAACCAATTTTTATGAAAGTATTTTTACTTTTTTTGATGACAATAGGAGCAACCATAACAGCCAGTGCCCAATCGGAGGGCAAATTTTTAGGCGGCAGCGGCTATCTTTCCGTAGGCGCAAGCAACCTTTTCCCGCCGAACCTGGAGAGCAACTTACAGCAATCTGACTTGGTTGCCGAAGGCGAAGAACTCTCTGCCTTTGGACTCAAGCTGGGCGGTGGCGGCTACTTCGCCATCGGCGGCAATCTTTGGGTCGGCGGCAATGGCTTCGCGTTGTTGTACCCCAACCAGCCTGATTCAGACGTAACAGATATTGAATATGGCCTCGGCGCTGGGTTCCTCGATTTTGGATACCTTTTCGACTATTCGGCGCGGGCTGTGCTGCTCCCCTTTGCTGGCATAGGCGGAGCACGCATGAAGCTCGATATGGACCCTAAGTCGATGCCAACCTTTGCATCTTTTGGAGCCGCCGACCTTCCCATTGACGGGGAGCCGATTACTTTTGAAATGGCATCTGTGCTGTACCAACTGGGGTTGCATTGGCAATATTTTTTCCCCGACACAAAGGGAGGATTAGCGCTGGGCATTAAAGCCGGGTATATTGGCACTTTCCGGGAGGAAGGGTGGACGGTTGATGGCTCTGACCGGGCAATCAGTGGTTTGGAGACCGAGCGCCTGAGTGGCTTTTTCTTAGAGCTGACGCTGGGCGGCGGTGGGCTGAAATAGCTGGTTCAACCTAGTTTTAGCTTCCCCTTCGATTGAATCTTGCCGTAGTATGCCTTTTCGGTGATGATGGAGTAGTTGGCGGCTCTCTTCTGAAAATTTCGGTAGGATTCGTATACCTTTTTGCTGAAAGGGTCCCGGGCGGTAATGTCCGATAAAGCCTCATCTGTAAAAATACGAAGCTGATCGAGTACTTCCGCCGGAAACTGACGAATGTCTACACCCATCTCCAAAAAATCAGCCAGGGCGCGGGCATTTCTGGCTTCCATTTCGTTGAGCACCCAGTAGGATATGGCATCGCCAGTTGTGGTAATGATACCTTGCAGGTCAGCGGGCAGCTTTTCAAATAGTGATTTGTTGATGAAGAACTCCAGCATAGTGCCCGGCTCGTGCCAGCCCGGGCTGTAGTAATATTTGGCAATCTCATGGAAGCCCATCAGGGTTTCGTGGTAAGGGCCCAGCCACTCGGTAGCGTCGATGACGTTGCGTTCCAGCCCGGTATAGATCTCGCCGCCCGCCAGCAGTACAGGAGACCCACCCGCTTGCTTAAGCACTTTGCCGCCCAGCCCGGGAATCCGCATTTTGAGCCCTTTTAGGTCTTCAATCCGGTTAATGGCTTTGTTGAACCACCCGCCCATCTGTACGCCGGTATTGCCGCCCGGCATCGGAATAAGGTTGAAATCGGCGTACAGCTCTTTCCAAAGCTCCAGCCCGCCGCCACCTGTGAGCCAGGCATTGAGCTGCTGCGCATTCATGCCGAAGGGGACCGAAGCGAAGAATTGGGTTGCCTCCGCCTTGCCCGCCCAGTAGTAAGCGGCGCCGCAGCCAAGTTCTGCACCACCTTCTCGCACGGTATCGAAAGCCTCCAGCGGAGGCACCAACTCGTTGCCGCCGTACACGCGGATGTCCAGCCGGCCAGCTGAAAGTTGTCGGCATAGTTGGGCAAAACGCTCGCAGGCTTCGCCGAGTACCGGGAATTTTGGCGGCCAGGTGGTGACCATTTTCCAGCGGTATTTTTTGGCTGTGATAACGTTGGGGCTATCGGCATCCTTTTCCTGCGCCTGTGTATGCCCGCCCAGCCCACGGATGACGAAGGGTAGGGAAATGGTACCCAGGGCTAATCCTTTGAAGAAATTTTTCCGGCTTAATTTCATAATTACGCTTCGTTTAAAACAACCCCATCGTAGATAGCCGCTAGCGGGATGCTGATGCCTAGTTTGGAAAGGTGCAGCTCCTCGTCGGCTTGCTGCAAAGGTTGCAGCAGCCACTGCCCCTGCCCCGCTCGCTGAAAGGACTCAATGGCTATCTGATCCTGTGCTACGAACACACATTGCTCCACCGTCGGTATACGCTGGTACAGGAAGAATTTGTCCGTCCGGTCGT
>CAYNIT010000080.1:0-16531 GCA_964397205.1 uncultured Phaeodactylibacter sp.
GAGTCAAACTTTGGTAGATTTAGCCAAGAAGGGTAAAATTGCGAATAAGAAGGAACGAAACTGATTATATGATGTGGAAGTTTAAAGAGGCAGCCTTATGTGCGCTTTTGATCGTCTTGGTGCCGGTTCTGGAAAAGCGCTGGAGTGTCTTCCCACAAACAGCCTTGACACACAATGCTGTTAGAGCCCACTCAAAGATACTGGAGCCGGCTTTTCAGCGCTTCCTTCAAGAATACAGCAATGGCCTGCAGGCCGCACTTCAAGAGGAAGGCGTGCCGGGTGCAGCCTTCGCCATCGTGAAAGACGGAGCAGTAGCTGAAATGAAAACCATCGGCAAGCGCCGCCCGGACGCTCAGGAGCCCGTTGGCCGGCACACGGTTTTTCGCCTTGCCTCCCTGTCAAAGGGCATGATTGGGCTGTTGGCCGCCCGTGCTGTAGAAGATAGCCTGTTGGACTGGAATACGCCCGTGGCGGATTGGCTGCCCGAGGTGCGCTTCCGGGAAGACGGCTACGGCGAAGAGCTGGAATTGCAGCACCTGCTCAGCCACACAACGGGGTTGCCGCGCCATACCTACTCCAATCTTCTGAATATGGGGCGCTCCTACCAGGACATCCTGGAGCTGCTGCCTCGAGTATATCCCGCTTATCCGATCGGCACCCACCACGATTACCAAAACGTAACTTTCAATTTGGCAGGTGATATGCTGGCCTGCGCTTATGGCAAAGCCTTGGAAACCGTATTGGAAGAGCAATTCTTTGAACCATTGGGAATGAAGGATGCTTCGGCTTCCTACAGCGCCATGCTGCAGGAGGAAAACCGAGCTATGCCTTGTCGGCGGACTCGCTATGGCTTCCGTACTGATGAGCTGGAGCCCGATTACTACGAAGTCCCCGCTGCTGCCGGTGTTAATGCCAGTATAAGCGATATGGCCAAGTGGTTAAAATTCGTGATGGGGTACCGGCCGGAAGTAGCTTCGCCCTCCGTTTTGCAAAAAGCCTTCGAGGGGTATATAGACATTCCACGGGGGGCTTCACCGTTCCGGCATTGGAGCGCCGCAGAGCATGGAGCGTACGCTATGGGCTGGCGGGTGTTTGATACCGGCAATTACCGGATAGTGGGGCATAGCGGCTTTGTGAACGGCTACCGGGCAGAAATTGCGTTTTGCCCTTCTGAAAAGATAGGGATCGTCATCCTGACCAATGCGCCCAACTACACGATTGGGTCGAGTGTGCCGGCCTTTTTTGAACAGTACTTCCAAGAATACGCTTATTGCAGCTTGCCATAGGACTACCACATCAGAGGGCGGAAACGGATACTGCCGCCCTGTCTGATTTCTAGAGCAGGAGCAGGTATCTTAATCCAATTCAGCATGCCGAGCAAAGTCCGTAAAAAACGCCGCTCCGTCGGAATCCGGTCGAGGTCAACATCCAGCGAAAGGTAGAGTTCCCACTGCCGTGGGAATAAATCGGGCTCCAGCCGATAGGCGTAGCCATTGGTGTTCCAGCCGTTGCTGTACCCGCCGAACAGATTGCGGGCGCTGAATCCTCCCGCCAGGTTGAGCCAGGGGGGCATCCAATTGGTCTCCGCATCCCCCATAAACGCCTCTAAATTGACAGAAGCCCAGATGATCTGGCCATTGTAGTCTTTTAAAAAAGCTTCGCCGTAGCTTTCCCCAAACAGCTCATCCGCCCGTTCCTGCAAACTCATGCCCGGCCCGCCATCAGCGGGAAAAACCACATAATCTGGATAAGCGGGGCGGGCATTGGAAATTTTGAAGCGTATGCGCTGCTCTTGCCAAGCCAGCTCTTGGCCCACGAAGGCACCTACCCCCAGCGTGTTGAATCCAATGTCGTACCAAGAAAACCCCCATTTGGCAGAGTGGGCATCCATGATTTCTACCGTTGCCTGTAAAAGCGAGCCCACACCAGCGGCCATCCAGATGGAAGGGCGGCGCGCCATGCCGGTCCACCGCAGGCCCCGGAAAGCGATGTCGGACTGATTGTAGGCAGTCATCAAATGCCCCGCTTTGTCCATGCCCATCCACTCCCGGCTGTCGTCGAAGGTGCGGAATTTAGTCAATTCAAAGTCTTTGTACCAAGCATGGTACAGCCCGTAGGATGCCGTGCCGTACAGCGCCGCCCCAAGGCCGGCGCAGGTCCAGAACCGGCCTTTGTGGAGGCTGTCCGCGGGCTCCAGGAAATGGGATTGGCTTCGGAGAGCCGGAGCAGCCGCCAAGAGCAGCAGCCAGAGCAATGTATATTGAATTTTCATGCCCTAAATATCTAAAGCGGCAGCCAAGAGGGCAAGCCCTCCCCATCGTTAATCTTGCTGTGCGAAGACTTTACGCAGCAGCTCCGTGGTACGGGCCCCCGTATTTTGACGAATGTCCTGCTCCTTTACTTCTACCAGCTCAAACATGCCTTTCAGCGCTTGTTGGGTGACGTAATCGTCGAGCTCCGGATTGGCGGATTGGGTGAAGGGGATTTTGTTGTAGGCCGTCACCGCTTGGCTCCAGTATTCCCGGGCGTTGACTTCATCAAGAGAGGCTATGATGACCGGGCGGAACTCTTCGTAGAGCTGATCGTAAGTAGCCTTCTCCAAGTAGCGGGTTGCGGCATCATCCTGCCCCCTCAGTATGTTCAAGGCATCTTTGAAAGTCATTTGCTTGATGGCGCTTACAAAAATAGGCTTGGCTTTGGACGCGGCATCCTCCGCAGCGCGGTTGATTTTCAGTTTCAACTCCTCTTCCACATTGGCGAATCCAGGTACCGAGCGCAGCTTCTTGGCAATGTCCTGTACCTCTTCGGGCAGCAGGATCTGGTAGGGGCTTTTGTAATAGCCGTCTTCGGCGGAAAGGAAGCTCACTGCTTCCTCCACTCCCAGGTCCAATGCTTGTTTCAGGCCCTTGCCTGCTTCTTCCTCCGAAAGCCCGCTTTCGCCCAGCAGCTCGCCCTTAGCTTTGTTGAGTTTGTCTTTCCACTTCTGAGCGGCGAGGCCGTTGGCCATCATTAGGGCAGCGCCCAGCAGTATCAGCGATAACTTGATATTCATAGCTTAATTTTTGCCTGCAAAATAGCAGGACTCCTGCACTCTTGCCTGGCTTGAAGACGATTTAACAAAACGCTAATGCAAGTTTAACAGCTATATAAGGAGCTGCAACCTCTTTTTAGATTTGCTGTCTATTTGCAATAACCAAGCTTTGCTACACCATGAATGTTTACATCGCCATCGGTGCTTTCCTGCTGGCAAGCCTGACTGCCCGGGCTGGCAGCTATTCCCCTTCCGAAGCTTTCTTAGGCATTTACCTGAAAAAAATTTCCAGGGAAAAAGCCCGTCGGCTCGGATTCGACAACTACTACGGCGTGTATGTCAGCAAGGTAATCCCCGGTACAGCAGCGGAACGGGCGGGCGTGCAACCGCTGGATTACATCTACGGCATCGACCAGTACCGCACCGGGGCGGAGCAATCTCTGGGCAGTATCCTGAGCCGGTACCAGCCGGAGCAAAAAGCCATCCTCCACCTGTATCGAAAGGGCAAACCAATGCAGCTTCCCATCATACTAGGCGAACGCGGGCAGCGCGAAGCAACACGCCACCGCAGCCGATGCGAAGAACCTTTCCTGGGCATCAGCCCCCGCTCGGGTATGGACAGCCCCCGCAACGGCATTGCCGTGGATATCGTTGGCAATTCCACCGCTGAAAGCATGGGAATGAACGACGGAGACATCATTCAGAAAATCAACGGCCACCTCATGGTCGATTGGGAGGATGTCAAAATAGTTATCGACAACATGCAGGTCGGTGATCCTATCCGAGTCCACTTTACCCGGGGCGGCGAGCAGCTAACCAGAACAGCGGCGATCCGCTCCCACTGCGATACCAGGATGGAACAGCGCAGTACGGTTCGGCCGGAGCCCGGGGAATGGTTCGATCGTTACTTTAAAGAAGAAGAGGAGAAACGCATCAAAGCAGCCGCTGTAGTAGTGCGGGATGTATCCGGCGAAGAGGTTGCCCGTGTCAATCAGCGCGCCCAGCTGTCCTTGTCCGATCTCAACAACTTGCCGCTGGAGGATTTTTCTGTAGAGACCGATTTCGAGCAAGGCAGCCTCCGGCTGTCCTTCATCCTCACGGAGCGAGAGGAGACTACCGTCCAAGTCTACAAACGCAACGGGCGCTTGATTTACAGCTACGAATTAGGCCTCTTTTCCGGCCCCTTTGAAGACGACACCAATGTGTTGCAGAATGGCCCGGGGGACTACTACCTCGAAGTCAAACAGGGCAAGCGGTCTTTGGTCAAGTGGATACACCTAAGCAGCAATTGAACCACTGCCGAAAACCTCCCGAAGCAGCTGTTCCAAGTAGGTTTGATCTATTGCATCAAACGACTCCTCCACACTGCTGTCTACATCAAGCACAGCTATCAGTTCTCCCTTCGGATTGAATACGGGCACCACGATTTCGGAACGGGAGTTGGGGTCACAGGCAATGTGCTCTTTGCCAGGTGCCAGGGCGTGGGTATCGGGCACGATCTGCGTCCGTTCTTCCCGGGCCGCGCGGCCGCAAACCCCCCGGTCGAAATCAATGTGCAGGCAGCCCAAGGTGCCCTGGTACGGCCCCACGGATAGCCGCCGCTCTCCACTTTTCAGGTAGAAGCCTACCCAGTAGTAATAGGGCAGGTAGGTCTTGAGCAGGCAATTGATGGTAGCCATTTGAAGGATAATATCGGTCTCGCCCTGCAGGTTTTGTCGTACAGCAGCCAATGCGGCCTCGTAAGCGGCCCGTTTGGCAGCGGGCTGCAGCTTGCGGGAAGGCCGAGCGAAGTAAGGCATTTCAGCGGAGGCACTCATGATCTTTTTATGGGAAACCAGCCGGGCGAAGGCTTGGTTCAGGAGCTTCCTTGCCTGGTGCCTCAAGCCATAAAACCTTGACACCCCAAGTTTCATTCTTTTCCGCCTACTCTTCGTTGAATAACCGCTCCTTTAGCTCGGGCTAAGGGATTGCATAAAAATAAGTTCAACTTAAGTATCAGAGAGCTATGACTTGAGGCACTATTTATAAGGACTCGCACAAAATTCCGTACCTTTCCTCCTCAACCGAGCGAAGACATATGATAGACCGTTTCCCGCACTACCAGCAGTACGATGCCATGGATTGTGGCCCGGCTTGCTTGAAGATGATAGCCCGGCACTACGGGCAGCATTACAGCCTGGCACAGCTGCGGGAATACGCCTACCTGGACCGGGAAGGGGTGTCTCTGGAAGGGATCATCGCGGCAGCGGAGCGGATCGGCTTCCGCGCATTGCCAGTACAGTTGCCTTTCAAAGCGGAAGCAGGCGGGCAGCTAGGGCTGCAGGACGCGCCCCTGCCCCTGATTGTGCACTGGGAGCAACGGCACTTCGTGGTAGTCTATAAGGTGGGCAAACGGCAAGTCTGGATCGCAGATCCAGCAAGCGGAAAGCGGCGGCTCAGCCATGTTGAGTTTGAGCGTCACTGGATGGGAGCAGCGGACAAGGGCATTGCCCTGCTGCTGGAGCCCAAGCCCACATTCTACGAGCAAGAAAGAGATACAGTGGAGCAACAGCGGGCACTGCCCTACCTGCTGGCTTACCTGCGGCCCTACCGCGCCTATTTTCTTCAGCTGGTACTGGGCTTGTTGCTGGCGAGCTTGTTCCAGCTGTTGTTCCCGTTTCTTACGCAAGCCATTGTGGATGTCGGCATTCAAAATTCAGACCTGGACTTCATCAACCTGATCCTGCTGGCCCAGCTGATGCTGTTCGCGGGCAGGGTGACGGTGAACATACTGCGCAACCGCATCCTCTTGCATTTGGGCACCCGCATCAATGTAGCTTTGATCGCCGACTTCCTGCAGCAGCTGATGCAGTTGCCAATCGCCTTTTTTGATGCTAAAATGACCGGGGATCTGTTACAGCGCATCGGCGACCACCGGCGGATTGAGCAATTCCTCACGCATTCCTCCCTCAGTTTTTTGTTTTCTGCCTTCAGCCTGCTGGTTTTCGGTATCGTGCTTTGGGTGTACAACGGCCTGATATTTCTGATTTTCTTGATCAGCAGCCTGATGTACTTTGGCTGGATACTGTGGTTCCTGCCGCGCCGGCAAGCCATTGACTACGCCCGCTTTAAGGAGCTGTCGGATAATCAAAACGCGTTGATCGAACTGATACAGGGCATGCCGGAGATCAAATTGCAGAACAGCAGCCGCAAACGGCGGCAGCAGTGGCTGAACATACAGACCCGGCTTTTCCGCACCAATCTAAAGGCATTGGATGTAGAGCAGGCACAGGATGCCGGCACCTCCGTCATTTCGCAGCTCAAAGACATCCTGATTACCGTGCTTACGGCTAAGTTGGTCATCGAAGGTCAAATTACGCTCGGAATGATGCTGGCCGTTCAGTTCATCATTGGCCAGATCAATTTACCGCTCAGCCAGTTGGCCGAATTCATCCGCCGCTGGCAGGATGCCCGCATCAGCTTGGACCGCCTGATGGAAGTGCAGCGTGCAGCACCCGAGGAGTCCGTTGACAGCCAGCCCGATGTCTGGGAGGGCCTGCCGGAGCAACGCGACATCCGCATCGAAAACCTCAGCTTCCGTTACAATCCGCTTTCAGAGAAAGTATTGGAAGACATCAACTTGGAGGTGCCGCAGGGCAAAGTCACTGCGGTAGTAGGCCTGAGCGGCAGCGGGAAAACCACCCTGATCAAGCTGATGCTGGGCTTCTACTCGCCCACTGAGGGAAGCATCACAGTAGGCGGCCGGCCTTTGTCAGCTGTCAAACCATCGGTATGGCGCTCCCACTGCGGAGCGGTGCTGCAGGACGGTTTTCTGTTCTCCGACACCATCGCCAGCAACATAGCGGAAAGCAGTTATCAGGTGGACAAAGCGCGCCTGTTGCAGGCGGTAGAGCTGGCTAACCTGCAGCCCTTCGTGCAGCAATTGCCACAGCGCTACAACACGCAGGTCGGCGCCCGGGGCAACGGCCTCAGCCAGGGGCAGAAGCAGCGGCTGCTCATCGCCCGGGCAGTGTACAAGCAGCCGGCTTTCCTGTTCTTTGATGAAGCCACCAACGCCCTCGATGCCAATAACGAGCGGGAAATTGTCGAGAAACTCGACCATTTCTTTGAAGGGCGTACCGTAGTAGTGGTCGCCCATCGGCTCAGCACCGTGCGCCGCGCTGATCAAATCGTGGTGCTGGAGCAGGGGAAAATTGCTGAGCGGGGCACCCACAGCGAGCTCGTTGCCCAGCGCGGTGTCTACTACCAATTAGTTAAGAATCAACTAGAACTGGGCCAATAATATGCCGAACCGTCAGCCAAAGGAAGCCTCAGAAGCAAGGCACTCGCGCCGTGGAGCAGCGGAAGTGCAGGAGATGTTGGGCCGGCCGCCGGGCTGGGCTCTACGCTGGGGCATCTCAGCGGTCTTCCTGATGGTATTGCTGTTGTTGCTTCTTTCCTGGCTCATCCGTTATCCGGACACGGTGCCGGCACAGGTTGTATTGACGACAGAGCAGCCGCCTGTACGCCTGGTGGCGGAGCGGAGCGGGCGGTTGCAGTCCTTGCGTGTAGCGGACGGTGCCTCGGTGGAAGCGGGGCAGCTGCTGGCGGTACTGCAAAATGCAGCCCGTACGGCTGATGTGCTCCGTCTTGAAGCTTGGCTGAGAGAAGGTGCCGCCGCAGCGCCGCCCCCTGGCCTGATGCTCGGCAGGGTGCAGCCCCTGTACGCCCAACTGCTGCGGCAATACGCTGACTACCATTTTTTCCAACAAAGGTCGGATGTAGCGGCGCGGCTGGCCTCGCTGCAAGAGCAAATAGCGTACCGGCGGGCATTGGACAGCACGCTGGCCCAGAAGAAACAGGCGCTTGAGCAGGAAACAACCCTGGCGCGCCAAAATCTGAAGCGCAACCGGTCGCTCGCTCAAAGCGGCAACCTGAGCCAGGTCGAACTGGAGCAGACCGAGGCTGCCCTGCTGCGGCTGCAACGGCAACTGGAAGATGTACAGGCGGAGCAGCTGCAAAACCGCTTGCGGAGCGAGGAGTTGCGGGCGGAACGCATCCGGCTGCAGCAGTCGCAGTCCAACGAGGGTATGGAAAAGGCTCTTTTGCTGAAGGAGACCCAGGCGGCGCTGCGTTCTGCCGTGCGGGACTGGAAACAGCAATTTTTGTCGGTGGCGCCGGTGGCCGGCCGGGTGAGCATGCAGGAGCAATTGGCAGAGGGACAATATTTGGAAGCGGGGCAGTTGTTGATGACAGTAGTGCCCGCGGATGATACCGGGCGGGTGCTGGCACGGGGCTATCTGCCGGTGCGCAACTCGGGTAGGGTAGCGGCAGGCATGCGGGCCAATTTGTTCCTGGATGCCTTTCCGCAGCAGCAGTTCGGGGCGCTGCCCGGCCGTTTGGAGCGCTTATCGCTGATGCCGCAGCAGGAGCGGTACTTCATAGAAATCGCTCTGCCGCAGGGGATGGAAACCACCTACGGACAGGAATTGCCATTTACGCAGGAACTGCCGGCTACTGCCCATATCATTACCGAAGACCGCCGCCTGCTGTCGCGCATCACAGAGCGGATACGCAGTTTGTGGGAGAATTACTGAGCCCCTTGGGCGGTTGCGCGGTTTTGCCAGGGCGGGGCCTTCAATTGGCTTTCTGAACATCCGTAATTAAACGTTGGCCTCGTACCTTTGTTCCTCTAAAAAAACAACCCATGAGGATCGCCATCGCACAACTCAATTTCCACATTGGCAACTTTGAAGGCAATCTGCAGAAAATGCTGGATGCGGTAGAGGAAGCCAAATCTCAGTCCGCGGATATCGTCTGCTTCAGCGAGCTGGCCACCGTCGGTTATCCGCCCCGTGATTTCCTGGAATTCGAGGATTTCATTGAACTGGCAGAGGCTACGGTGGAGAAACTGGCGGCTGCCGCCCAGGGCATCGCCGTAGTGGTCGGTTCCCCCACCAAGAATCCGGTGTTGGAAGGCAAGGACCACTACAACGCCGCTTACTTTTTGACCGAGGGGAAGGTGCAGCAGGTGCAGTACAAAACCCTGTTGCCCACCTACGACATCTTCGATGAATACCGCTACTTTGAAATGGCTACCGAGTGGAATGTGGTGGCATACAAGGGCAAGCGCATCGCCCTCACCGTCTGCGAGGATATCTGGAACATCGGCAATGAAAACCCGCTGTATACGGTCTCCCCTATGGATGAACTGATGCCACAGCAGCCGGACTTCATCCTCAACATATCGGCTTCGCCCTTCAGTTACGAACAGGCGGAGTCAAGAGAGCAAGTGGTACTGGCCAATGTGGAGCGTTACGGCATTCCGCTTTTTTACATCAACCACTGCGGCGCGCAGACCGAAATCATTTTCGACGGTGGTTCCCTGGTTGCTTCGCCGGATGGCAAGGTCTACGATGAGCTGCCGTACTTTCAGGAGGCGGTGCGCACCTACGAGTTGGAAGAAGTGCAGCAGGGCGGTGTGGAACGCCCTCAGCCCCGGGAGAAGATGCAGCTGATCCACGACGCGCTGATTACCGGTATTCGAGACTACTTCCGCAAGCTAGGGTTCCGGCGGGCTATTCTGGGGCTCTCCGGCGGCATCGACTCCGCCCTGGTGGCGGTGCTGGCGGTGCGCGCCCTCGGGGCTTCTAATGTCCGGCTGGTGCTCATGCCATCGCAGTTCTCCTCGGAACATTCGGTAGTGGATGCCCGGCAACTGGCGGAGCACCTCGGCGCTCCCTACGATATCATTCCCGTTGAGGGGATTTACAACAGTTACATGGAAGCGCTGCGGCCGCACTTTTGGGCGACGGATTTCAATATAGCGGAAGAAAACCTGCAGTCTCGCTCTCGGGGTAATCTGCTCATGGCGCTGTCCAACAAGTTCGGCAATATTCTGCTCAACACCTCCAATAAGAGCGAGGTAGCGGTAGGGTACGGCACGCTCTACGGAGACATGTGCGGCGGCCTCTCGGTTATTGGCGATCTTTACAAAAGCGAAGTTTTCGAACTCTGCCGCTTTATCAACCGGCAGGCAGAAATCATCCCGGAGAACATCATCACCAAGCCCCCCTCTGCTGAACTCAAGCCCGATCAGCTGGATACGGACAGCCTGCCGTCCTACGATGAGCTGGATGAGATTCTATTTCAGTACATTGAGCGCCGCCTCAGCCCCCAGGATATCATTGAGCGGGGCTACGAAGAAAAACTGGTGCGGCGAATTCTGCGGTTGGTCAATATCAATGAGTTCAAGCGCCATCAGATGGCACCGGTGCTGCGGGTATCTGAAAAGGCTTTTGGCATGGGCCGGCGGATGCCGATCGTTGGGAAGTACCTGGCGTAAGAAAGGTGGTCGGGTAGGGGGCAGGGGCTGCAGATGGGCGCCCGGCTCTTACTCGTGCCGTTTTTCCCCGTAGCTCAAATCTCCGGCATCCCCCAAGCCCGGAACGATGTAGGACTTGGCGGTAAGCTCCTCATCAACTGCGGCGACCCACAATTTAGCTTTTGGCAGCACGCGATTGATGTGCTCCACCCCGGCAGTAGCGGCGATGCCGGTGACAATATGCAACTCGGAGGGTTCACCGAATTCGAGCAGCGATTCGATGGCCAGGGACATGGAGGCGCCGGTGGCCAGCAGAGGATCGCAAACGACCATCACTTTGCCGTCCAAGTCCGGGCAGGAAATGTACTCCACATGCACATCGAAGGAGCCATCCTTGTGGTGCTTGCGGTAAGCAGAAACGAAGGCGTTTTCAGCCTGGTCGAACACATTGAGCAGGCCGCGGTGCATAGGCAGCCCAGCTCTAAGGATCGTGCCCAATACGATAGGTTGCTGCGGCATATCGACGCTCGCTTCGCCCAGTGGCGTTTCCACCACCTTGGGGGCATAAACCAGCGTTTTGCTGATTTCGTAAGCTAATATTTCCCCGATGCGTTCCAGATTGCGCCGAAACCGCATACTATCTTGTTGTACTTTGACATCCCTGATCTCGGCAATAAATTGATTAGCGATGGACGGTTTGGTGCTTAAGTCGAACATGGAAGTTTCCTGCTTTTGTATAGTCGGTTGGGTAAGCTTTGCGGCATCCTCAGGCCGTGCCCGCAAAATAGGGGTAATTCCCCGTACTTGCTGCATTTGTATTTAGAAATTTGCGGAAGCATAGGCCAGCAGTTCTTCGTAGACCTCTTTCCAGCTACCCCAACCGTGGAGGGCAGAAAAGGAGCTGTTGTGCCAAAGCGGCAAGAATTGCCCCCCGGCATCCCGGGTAGCGTCGATGAGTTCAGCAATGATTTTCTTTGCTGAGCAAGGATCCAGCTTTAGGTAGTTGCGCAGCGTGCCATCCATCAGGGGGAAGGGGAAAATCTTCAGCGGCCGTTCGCTTTCGCACTCCAAGTCGTACCAAGGGAAAGGCAGGGCCATCCCGGCGCGGAAGCCTACATCATCGGCGAAGCCCATGGTGTAGTCTTCCGCGATGCCCTCGCGCAGCAGAGCCCGGTACGTGTCGGGCAAGTGGAGGCGCAGGAAATGCTGCCGGCTGCGCCAGGGCGCTTGGGAAGTGATGTGGGCGTAGCGCTGGCATTCCCTGGCCAGCTGAGCGGGCTGGCCGTTGGAACGGTAAGAAGGGTGCAACCCCGTGTCATAATGTTCTGCCAATTGCCCCAAACGGGAGCGGAGAGCCGGGTGGTTGGCTGTTATGTTTTTATCGTAACGGCTGTAATCGCCTAGCAGGAAAAAGTAAATGGGGTGCAGCCCGTAGTATTCGTGCTGTGCTTGCAGGTACCGAAAGGTGTCGAAGGGGTCGGCTTCCGCCCGGCGGAGCACCCGGCAGCGCTGCCGGATCAACGGCCAGTTCCCCTTCATAAAATCCCTGCCGGCTCCGGCTGCCTGTAGCCAAAGGGGGCGGTGCTGGTAAGCCCAAGCCATGTCAATATCGTAGGTAGGCCTAAATTGATATTGAGGTTTGTTGACTTTCAAATCCGGGCATTGCAGCTGCAGTTTTTCCGCCAACCGCAGCCCCCACTGCTGTATCAGCGGTTGCTTGAGGAAACCGTTCCGGGCGGCCAGGCTCGCGCGTGCGGGGAAGCGGCCGTGCTCGTCTGCTGCAAAGGGCTGGTACTCCTCGTAGCGGCTGGCCAGGTAGAAAGCAAGCGCCGGCAAGTCAAACGGCAGGAGGCTATCGGGGGATGGCGCTGCGAAAAAAGCGGGCAGCCCGAAGTGGTTGAAAACTTGGGGGGACAGCGGCCGGCGGCTGGGCTGCTGCAAAAAACCCGAGGAGGGGAGCCAGAGTGAAACCTTGCTTGGGGGGCTTGCCGTATAAGAGAGCAGTGGAGGGGCATTTTCCCGCCACTCATCGGTAAGTCGATACGGTATCCGAACCACTATGTCAAACAGCAGTTTGAAGGCATAGCGTACCCTCGGGTTGATTTCCGGGCTGTAGATTTGTAAGACCATAGTACCTGATTGACAAATTTACCAAAATGATTGCCTGCACGCCTGGTTTCTTCACAATTCTTAGGGCGTTTTTATGGGGAATTTCGGGGATTGCTGTATATTGAGTAGACAGCAGGCAAGCAAAAGCAGCCACCTTCCAGGGCAGTTGGGTGTAAGCAGCAGGCAAGCGCATCATCCTACTTGAACGGGAACTCAAAACAGTGCGTTGCTCAGCTTGCTCAATGGCTGCGCCGGTCGGCTCTCAAGCAGGAAGCAGCTTCCCATACCATAGGGGCACTGCCCCGGGAAGAAGACAACAATAGACCATAGGTAGCAGCACGCTACCTCTTTTGAAACGAACAAATTATGCGATTATGCCTGATACCAACAATCCAAGCTTAGGAGAAATAAGCACCATACGGGATATCCTCATGGGTGAGCAGATGAGCGAGTACGACGACCGCTTCCAGCAGTTGAGCCAACAACTCGAGGCTGCCGAAGCCCGGATTAACGAAAGGATCAATTCGCTGCAATCCCAGCAGGAAGCTGCCATAGAGCAACTTCGCGAGGAGATGGCGCGTAAATTGGCGGATCTGGAAGCCCAGCTGGGGGAAAACTCCTCCGCTTTGGAGGAAAGGATCCGGGCGGTCAGCAAAGGAGACCGCGACCGCCTGGGCAAAATGCTGAGCGAACTAGGCCAGCAAATCAGCAACACTTAAATTGAATTGCCCGTGCCAGCTGCCAAGAACCCACCACCGAAAGATGAGAAGCGAAAGTTCGATATGCTGCGCCAGATCCTGCTTCAGGAGGAAAAGCAGCAGATCGAGCGCCTCGATACCATTCTTGAAAAGAAAGAACCGCTTGCCGAGCGGGTACAGCCCATCATAGAAGAAGAGCTCGAAAAGTTTGAGCAGCATTTCCCGAAGACTTATCAGCTGGCTGTAGATCGCCTGATCGAGCGCAAGCTGGAGCAGTCCCAGGGGCAGTTGTTGGACTTGCTCTACCCGATCATCGGGAAAATGATCCGAAAGTACCTGGCGCAACAACTGCAGCAGTTGCGCGAAAGCGTGGAGCGGCAGGTGAAACAGAGCTTTCTGGGGCGGTTGCGAGAGCGGGTTACTGGTGTGCGGGAAAGCGACCGGATCATCAGCAATGCCAAGACCAGCCGGGTGGAAGAAGCCTACGTGATTGAACAGCACTCGGGCCTTCTCCTGGGCAGCGCTTCCAATGGCGCGGTGGTCGATCAAGAACTCATCGCAGGTATGTTGACCGCTATCAAATCATTCGTAGTGGATGCCTTCCAGCGGGGAGACACCAGTCTGGAAACCATCAACTACGCCGGCTACCAAATCCTGATTCAGGATTTTCACACCTACTACATCGCACTGGCGGTTAATGGCAGCCTGACGGCGCAGGAACGGCAAGAGCTGACCGAAAAAATGCTCCGTTTTTCCCAAAAGGAATTGGCGAGGGGAGCCTCCAAAGACGAGAATCGGCTGCATGCCAAGCTCGGCAAGGCTCTGCGCGCTTACTTCCTGCAAAGCCCGGAAGTATGATCAGCAGAAAAGTCCTGATAAGCGGTAGTTTCGCAGTAGGGAAGACCTCCCTGTTCCACCGTTTCATCCACAATTCCTTCAGCGAGCGCTATTTGACAACCATCGGGGTGAAGGTGGACAAAAAGGAAGTGGTCTCCAATGATACCCGCTTGTCGCTTATACTCTGGGATATCGCCGGGGAAGTAAGGCAGAACAAAGTGCCGCGCACCTATTTTCTGGGAGCCAGCGCAGTCATTTACGTGTTCGATCTGAGCCGGCCGCAGACCGCCGAGCACATGAAGGAGGATTTAGAGTACATTCAAAGCATACTGCCCGGCTGCCTCATCAAGGTAGTGGGCAACAAAAAAGACCTGATCGAGGAGGAGGATATCTTTGTTTTTCAGCGGCAGTACGAGCCGGATTTTTTAACCAGCGCCAAAACCGGGGAACAAGTGGAAGAGCTATTCCAGGCCGTGGCGGAGGAACTGCTGATCAGCTATTACCGATAACCCTGGCTGCAAATGCTTGAGCAAACACTTCTATTGTCTACTGATGGTTACACCCTGCAAGCGAAAGGCAGCTTGCTGCCTAACCATTGGCTGCTGCACCGCTCGGTGCGTACGGACTTCCCAATTCTGGACGGCATATGGGAGGAGCTGCTGCGTTTGCCTAGTGAAAAGCTGCCCGTCCGCTTCGCTTTCGTGGAGAGCCCCCACCCGATGCTCGACGGCTTTTACACGCTCATCATCAAACGGATGCCCGCTAATACCAAGCGGTTGGAAATCACTATCCGGAACTGTACGCTGGAAGCGCAAAAGCGGCGCCAGGCGCTGCAAAAACGCAACGATGCCCTGCTGCGGCAACAACGCATTGACTTGATGTCTATGCTATGACGCCAGATTAAAGCACAAGAATTGGGCAATAAGCCTCACTTTATGCTAAGAAATTTGTAATTTAGGATATGCTTAGCGGAAAAAAGTCCGCAGGCTTGCCATTCGCCCGCTGGCCCGGGATAAGCAGTGCCATGCATTGAACCTTTGCAGCCCTTGAATGTACTACCTTTAACACAGTTCTACTACCATGTCTCGACAAATCTCCATAGCCTGCCTTTTACTGATGATGGGGCTGGGCCTTTCCGCTCAGCAGACCTTCGAGGGCGACCAAAACATCTACGATGATTCCGAAGGCATCGTCTACGATCGGGAATTCAGCGTTGATCTGAAAATCCTGCAGACCAATGGCTTCGCGATCGGTGTCAACATCGCCCGCCTGAAGACCTACTACCTGACCCGCTTTTTCAATATCGAGCTGGGAGAGTTGAAGCACCCTAAGAAATTCCGGCAGAGCTTTGACTTTCAGCAGCAAGCCTCGCGGGTTTCCAGGGCTTTTGTATTTGGCAAGCAGAACAACCTCTATGTGCTGCGGGCAGCCTTCGGAGAAAAAAGGTACTTCTCGGAAAAAGCCAAACGGCGCGGAGTAGCGGTAGGCATCTCCTACGGCGGCGGCCTCTCTCTGGGGCTGTTGAAACCTTACTACCTGGAGCTGATCCGCTCCTCGGAACCGGGCAGCCCTCAGGATTTTGTCATCCGCAGCGAAAAGTTTTCCGAATCTAACGCTAATACTTTCTTGGAAATCAGCCGGATATACGGGGCTTCCGGCTTTACGACCGGGCTGGGCGAAATCAATATGGTACCCGGCGCGCACGGCAAGTTCGCCCTGCACTTTGACTGGGGCGCTTTTGATGAGTTTGTCAAAGCTGTAGAAGCAGGCGTCATGGTAGATGTTTTCCCGCGCAGGATGCCCATCATGGTGGAATCTCCGCAGGTGGAGAACAGCGAGAACCGTTCTCTTTTCATCAATCTTTACGTAAATTTACAGCTCGGAAAGCGTTGGTAATAGCCTGTTTGTCATCTTTATGTCGGGGTAAAACTCTTTCCGGCGGCTCCTTGTTAAGGAGGCAGCAGTGTATATATACTGACTATGAAGTGGTTGCCCCGATAGCCATCCCCGATAAAAATCCTCGATAGGAATCGGGGCCAAAAATGACTTCGAGCCTGCCCGTGTCCCGTCGCCAGAGGCTTTGGCCACCGGTGAACATGCTAAGGCAGGCGAGTCAGCATACTTGTGCCGATGTGTATCGGTAAACGCGTGCGTTGAGTTTGTGCATTACGCCCAAACTGTTCCGTACCAAGTTTGGCTGGCTTGCATCACTGATAAAAGACCGATTCCATGCTAGAACTTCCAATAGTAGAAAAGAAAGAACAACGCCGCAAAAAGCCGGATTGGCTGCGCGTAAAGCTGCCCATCGGTCCGGAGTACAAAAAAGTGCGGTCCCTGGTAGAGGAGTACGATTTGCACACCATTTGCCAGAGCGGCAACTGTCCCAATATGGGAGAGTGCTGGGGAGCTGGCACGGCAACCTTTATGATACTGGGTAATACTTGTACCCGTTCCTGCTCCTTCTGCGCAGTGAAAACCGGCCGGCCGCCGGAGTACGACGAAGATGAGCCGCGGCGCGTTGCCGAAGCCATCGACTTGATGGGGGTGAAACAC
>CAYNIT010000081.1:0-16449 GCA_964397205.1 uncultured Phaeodactylibacter sp.
GTAGTACTGTATGTTCGCTGGGATGTAGGAGGATTGGAAATCGTAGCCGCAGCGCTGTAGCAAGGCGGATATTTCCTCCGCGGAAAACAGGAAGAAAAGCATAAGCACATCCGCCTGTTTGGTAGCCTGGTAGCGGTTGACATCATCCCCCTCTTTTTCCATGATGCGGTCCAGCCGCAGGTGCTCGCCGTATTGCTTGTGGTAGTAATCCCAGTCCAGTTCTTCCAGCTGGTCAAAACCTTCGTACTGGCTGATGATGCGGGGCTCCTCGATGAAGGGCACGAACATCCGCCGGCTGATGCTTTCCCAGCGGTGCAGGTCTTCCTCCGAAATCTCAAGCTGCCGCAGCAGGTCTGCCCGGCGGCGTTGGTCCATCATCTCCAGCATTTTTAAGCTGTGCTGAAAGCCCCAGGCTACCATTAGGTTGGTGTAGGCATTGTTGTTGAGGCCGGCGGAGTCTGCCCCCGGGTAGGTAGTGTGGTATTCATCCGGGCCTACGATTCCACGGATTTCGTAGCGCTGCCGTTCTTCGTTCCAAGTGACTTTGCTGGCCCAGAATTTGTGGATGTCCAGCATCATCTCTGCACCGTAGAAGTAGAGGAACTCCCAGTCTTCGGTATTTTGGAAGTAGCGCCAGACGTTGAAGGCAATGCCTGCGTTGACGTGCATCTGCAGGCGGCTGTTGTCGGGGATCCAGTTGCCGGACTTGGGGTTGAGGTGTATTTTCTGGCTCTCTTCCCGGCCGTTGCTGCCGCTTTGCCAAGGGAACATAGCACCGATGTATCCTTGCTCTTCGGCATTGCAGCGCGCCTCGGGCAGGCGGCGGTAGCGGTACATGAGCAGGGAACGGGTCAGTTCTGGCAAACTGCGAGTAATAAGCGGCAGAATGAACAGTTCGTCCCAGAAGATGTGCCCGCGGTAGGCTTCGCCGTGCCAACCGCGCGCTGGCACGCCTGCATCGAGGTGCAAGCTTTTGAGCGACACGGTCTGCAACAGGTGGAAGGTATGCAGGCGGAGGACCAGCTGCTCCTCCTCATTACTACAGTTGATTTGGGTATCGGCGCGCTCCCAGACTTGTTCCCAGGCTTCCTGTTGTTGCTGGCAGAGCCGTTCGAAGCCTGGTGTACGCAGCACTGCCTTCTGTGCCTCCTGCACCGGGTCGGAGATGGCCATATCCCGAGAGGTGTAAAGGGCTACGGTCTTAACGATCTCGATTTCCTGATGGGGCTGAACTTCCAGCACCAATTCCTGAGCGATGGCTTGCTCTTCCTCTGCATTGTGCCGCACTAGCGGGGCAGGGCTGCCCTCGAAGTAGACTTCAGTTACGGCGGCCTGCGCCATAACGATTTCCGACTGGGTGGTTTGTACTTTTAAGAAGATACCTTCTTCCTTGAAGATGCCTTTATCCAGGATTTGCAGGTGCTGGCTGCTGAGGTCGCGGTAACGGGCTACGCCGTTGTTGATCACCCCTCCGTCCAGGGCGGTGCGGACAAAGAGCTTGCCTGACCAATTCAGGGGCGTAAGTTTCCACTGCAGGGCTGCCGTATGCTCGTGCTGTAGGTGGACCAGCCGTTGGGTGCGAACCTGGGTTGTTCTTCCCTGTACATCCTCCACGGTAAAATCCCGTTGCAAGATGCCTTCCTTCAGCAGCAGCCGCTGTTGGTAATGGCTGATTTTTATTTCGTCCAGGTTCAGCCAGTCGCCCTTTTCCGGCCGGAAAGAAAGGGGCAGCCAGTTGGGCCAGTTGACAAGGTCCTCATTTTCGATGACCTGGCCGCTTACCGTAGAGGGCAGGCGGTTGTATCCTCCCGCCAGATAGGTGCCCGGGTAGTGGTAAGCATCATCGTGGTGCTCAGGCGCAGCGGCCCGGGTGGCGAAGTATCCGTTGCCCAAGGTGCAGAGGGCTTCCCGCAGCTTTTCCTGCTCCGGTTGGTAATCGTTGTACTGAAGCGTCCAATAAATGTCCATATTATAAGGATTCGGTGAGTTTTTGAAGGAAGGCTTTTACCTCCGACACATTTTCCAGGCGATAATCTGCAGCGCTCGCCTCCCCATGTTCCCCCACCAAAATACCCGCTCCCCGATCAATTACCCGGAAGGCATCCTCATCTGTGATATCGTCTCCAATGTAAAGTATGGCAGCGTCTTGGTCATCGCTGATGTGATCGGCGATGAACAGTACAGCCCTGCCCTTATCCCATTCTATGTCGGGTTTCAGCTCCATGACCATCTTGCCTTTTCCCGCTTTGAGCCTGGGGTAGCTGGAGAGGACCTGTTTGGCCACGCGCTGTACTTCAGCCGCCCGGGCAGGGTCTACCCGGCGGTAATGCACAGCGATGCCGTACTTCTTGCGTTCTACTTCTGCTCCGGGTATGCCGGCAAGCTGTTGCCGCAGTTCCGCTTCTGCCTGATCGAGCAGGGGGAGGGCGGCCTCCGCTTCCGCTTGCTCGTGCTCAAAACCATGGGGGCCGGAAATCTCGAAGCCGTGGCTGCCGGCGTAGTAGACCTCCGGGAGTTGTACTTGTTCTCGTATGAAATCCTGCCCGCGGCCGCTGACGATGGCGACGGGCATCTTTTGCGCTACGGACTGCACCTGCGCGCGCATGTCCTCAGACATCTTGGCATCTGCCGGGTTTTCGACGATGGGCGTCAGGGTGCCGTCGTAGTCTAGGCATAGTACTGTGGTGTTTTGCTGAGTGCTGCCCAATAGGCTTTCGAACTGTTCGAGCGCGGATAGCAGCTCCTGCGGGGAATGGGTTGATTTTTCGTTGGCCATTTTTTATTGATTCAAAGGTTTCCATCAGGATCATCGGTACGGATCCACCGGCTGAGCAGGGTGCCGTTCGCCTGATCTGTACCTATCATGACATGGTCGTAGGTTTTCTTACTCTAGTCTCGAAGAACTACGGTACAAATGTAAAAAACCCCGGGGAGGAACCCCAATTGGGCCTAGTGGATTGAGCTGTAATTTCATCGGGGCAGCATCAGCAAGCACTCAGTCGTGAAAAAACGATCAAATAATTCGGTCTAGCCGCACCAGGGCAATAGTCGGCGGCCAACAGCAGGCAGGTTAAATTTTATCGAAGAGCAGAGCTTTTTAGGGAACTGCTGGATAAAAAGCGCTAGTATTGCGGTTTTTTACGAGAATACTGATCATGAATACTTTCGCCGATACCGGCCTGCAGGAGGATGTGCTGAAGGCGGTGCAAGAGTTGGGGTTCGAAAGCCCGACGCCTATACAAGCTCAGACCATCCCCCATTTGCTTACTTCCGGCCAGGATTTGATGGGGTTTGCCCAGACTGGTACCGGCAAAACGGCTGCCTTTGGCTTGCCGCTCGTCCACTTGGCGGATGAGGAAGTGCAGCGCCCGCAGGCGCTCATCCTATGCCCGACCCGGGAGCTTTGCCTGCAGATTACCCGAGATTTAGAAGGCTTTTCGAAGTACCGCCGCCGGGTACGCACCGTAGCAGTCTACGGAGGGGCCAGCATCGGGCAGCAAATCAAGGCGATAGCCAAGGGGGCTCAGATCGTCGTAGGGACGCCGGGGCGGATGCGGGACTTAATTGAGCGTAAGAAACTGGACCTGAGCCAGATCCACCGGCTGGTGTTAGACGAAGCCGACGAAATGCTGAACATGGGCTTTAAAGAAGAGCTCGATGCCATACTGGCCCGGGTGCCGGAAAGCAAGCAGACCCTACTGTTCTCAGCGACAATGTCCAAGGAGGTGCAGCGCATCTCTCAGCAGTATATGAATGATCCCCGGCAGGTCTCTGTGGCCCGCCGCAATGCCGGTGCCGATCAGGTAGAGCACCATTACTACCTGGTGCGTGCGCAGGACAAATACGAGGTGCTGAAGCGCTTAGCGGATATCCACCCCGACTTCTACGGCATTGTTTTTTGCCGGACGCGGCGCGACACGAAAGAGATTGCCAATAAGTTGCTGCAGGACGGCTACGATGCGGATGCCATCCACGGCGACTTGTCGCAGCAGCAGCGCGATGAGGTGATGGGGCGTTTCCGCAGCCGGCAGCTGCAACTGCTGGTCGCCACCGATGTGGCCGCCCGGGGGTTGGATGTAGAAGCCCTTACCCATGTAGTCAATTTCAACCTGCCCGATGATCCGGAAGTATACGTGCACCGATCGGGCCGAACGGGCCGGGCAGGGAAAAGCGGTCTTTCCGTAGCGCTCATCCACAGCCGGGAGCAGCGCAAGCTGAAAAGCATTGAGCCGAAGGCCGGCATCCGGTTTGAAAAGCGGACGGTCCCTAGTGGAGAAGACATATGCCGCACCCAGCTGTACCGCCTGATTGATAAGGTCAAAGAGGTCAAGGTGGACGATCAAATCGAAAGCTTTTTGCCGGCGATTTACGAAAAGTTGCAGGGGCTGAGCCGGGAGGAGCTGATCCAGCATTTTGTTTCGGCGGAATTCAATCGATTCCTGGAATACTATAAAGATGCTCGTGATATCAACCTGTCAGCGAAGGCAGCCGGGCCATCGGCCCCTAAAAGGAAAAGCCGCTCCGAACGCCGCAAGACTCCCTTTGCGAGTCTTTACCTGAATGTCGGCGCCAAGCAGAACCTCAATCCTGCTCGGCTGATCGGGTTGATCAACAACGCCCTGGATTCCGGCGAAGCAGCGATCGGCAAAATCGACATCGGCCATAAGGGGACCATCTTCGAATTGGATGAAAGAGTTGCTCCTGCGCTGCGGGATGCCCTTTCGGGGCATCGCTACAATGGGATAGAACTGCAGTTAGAGGTATCTCCGGTACCGCCGGGCGGAGGCTTCGGCAAGAAGCAAAAGAAGAAGTTCGGCAAGAAGCAAAAGAAATTTCGGAAGAAGTAGGTTGGGCGGGCAGGCCGTCAAACGAGTAGCCAAGCAATAAGACCGGCAGCGGCCAACCCTGCGGGAGCTTTTCTATACGCCGTGGGAAGGCTGTTGTTGTTTTGGGACAAAAGCCTGCCCATTCTCAAGCTGTTGGCAGCGACAGCGCGCTGATGGGCCAGCGGAGATCAATGCCAAAACACCTTGGCACTGCGGTTTAGCCTCAGCAAATGCAGTGCGGCGGCTTGCCCAAAGGTACAAGCTTTCAAATTTGTTTGTACCTTTACAGGCAAGCCCTCCGCTACCGTCATGGGATTATACAGGGTGTTTTCTCATTTGGTTGTTGTCTGAAGTCGATGGGCTGTGTGGTGTATTAACAGGACATCAGTTTTTTTTCTGGCTGAGGATTAAAGTCCCGGTGCGTTTGAAGCCGGGACGGGAAGCAGGCAGCAGCCGAACGGTGACCAACCGGGTCTGATGAGGGGTGAAATAGGTGTCCAGGAGGTTGGTACTGGACGCAGTAGCCCAGTGCAGGCGTTTGCCTTCGTCCGATAAAAGTTCTGCCTTCAAGTCAGGTTGCAGCCGGTGCGTCAAGAAGGAAAAGTGGTAGGTTTCGCCTGCCTTGAGGTAGAGCGTGAAGTCGATTGGACGGTCACTGGGCTGAATGTCCAGTTTATATTCCAATATTTTTTCCCCTTGTTCTTTAAGGCTTTGCATAAGCTCTGTTGGTGGTACAGCTTGTTTTACAGTAGTAGAACTGTTTTCGACCGAGGCTCGCTGCGCAGATAAAAACAGGCAACAGCTCAGGCAACAGAACAGGAAACGGCGGTGGGTAAATAATACAGAATTCATTTTTGAGGGTTTGGTGGTGGATGAAAGTTGTTGCTACACCGGCTTTAATCGACAAGCTGTAAAGGCTTTTAACAAGCCAAAAAAAAATAGCTGCTGTTTGTTAAAGCGAAATGGCTTGAAACGACTGAAACCAACAGACCTCCTCATCAAACAAATGCTAAAGAAAGTATGAAACAGACACTACCTCCCTTCCTGCTGTCCCTGCTCAGCGCCCTTCTGCTGGCCATACCAGGGCAAGCGCAGAACATTAGCCCCGAGCTGAACTGCGAGATTCAGGATTCCATAGGCAAAAACGTAGTTATGTGCTGGGTGGACTGGGGATGCGATAGCCTGGTGCATGATATTTGCTACCCAGAGTGTCCACCTGATTTTACCACAAGTAACACCTGGATGGATACGCTTTGTATTGACGAGATAGAACGCGGCACCGAGCGCTATCCCGATTGGAAGTACTTTTGGGAATTCGGCGATGGGCATTATTTGAAAGCAGAGGGGCGGGCGGATACGGTAGTCCATACCTATACCCGCGAGCACTCCGAAGCATTTCAGGTCTCCCTCAGCCTGACTCCCATTTATTCTCCTACCGGCCGGCCGCCGAGGCGCTCCGCTTTCACCCCAATTGACACGATAGAGGTGATACCGGACGAACCCAATACTAACTTTTCCGAACTCGACAGTCTGGAGGAAATCAAAGTAGAGCCCCACTGGGATGCAGCCACGCCTGGAGATTCGGTCCTATTTGCGGTTAGTTTGCGCAACCTGACGGCTGAAGCCAGTCGGGATGGATACGTCTGCCTGGCCTTTCCCTCCGATAAAGTGCGTATGAAAGACAGCTGGGGGCTTGATCTGCCAGGGGCAGTTTCCAGGGAGCTTTCTGGTACGGACAGCTCCTACTGCTGGGCCATTAATGATTTGCCATACGAAGAGGAAAAGACCTTCTTTGTAGAGGTTGAGTTAAATGGATTTTCAATCGAAGACATCGAGCGAGAGCAACTCTATTACCAATACGGACTGGGATGGGAAGCTGAAGATGGCGGCCGTACTCCCTTAAGGTGTGTTTTAGGATTGGACCAGCTAGGGGATCAAGGTACAGGCCTCACGCCTGGAGAAGAAGATCAGACGGAGGATGTTAACCAAGAGGAGGGAAGCCAGGAACAAATAGATCAGAAAGATACAATCACAGAGGAGGAGGCATCACTTCAGGGGGTTGCTCTTCAGCAACAGGTGGTCACTACTACTAATACTACCACCAACTCGAAAGAAAGCAGGTGTAGTTCTCTTGAGCATCCTGATTTGCTCAAGTCTGTTACTTTGAAGAACAGCAGCATTGCCGTCAACCACTCCCGTGACCCCAACGATATACTGGTGGACAAGCGCTGGCTGCCGCCGGGCGCTGAAAATGTTGCGCTGACCTACCGGACCCGTTTTCAAAATTTGGGCACTGCACCGGCCAAAATAATAAGCATTCAGCAGGCGCTGGACGCAGTCTGGCATATTCCGAATGGAAATGCAAATTCTTATGAATTGCAGCTCTCCAACCTATCTCAGTATGAGATCAACCAAAGGACGAATTGGCAGCAAGACCGGTTGAACAATAACGTTTCTATTTGGCTCATTGAGCCTAATGATGCTAATGGTTTCGCTTCCGTACTGGCTTCCCCCGTGGACGATCCCTCGCCGGACAGCGTAGGCACAAAAGGGGCAATAGGCTATACCCTGTTCACGAAACTGAACAAGCCCCTGGAGCTTGGCGACAGCATTGTGTCTTTTTCTGACATCATCATGGATGGCGTTCCTTTGAAAACCAATTTAGCGGTTACCCGCGTACGGGAGCCCGGTAAGTTCGCTTTGCCCTGGTACATCGGCTTTAAAGCCGGCATCAACAATCAATCCTCAACCGGTTTATTCGGAGGCTTTGAAGGGCTGCACGGCGGCCTGACCTTCCGCAAAGCCCTGCAGAAAGTGGCCTATAGCTACCAGCCCCGGCCCCGGATCCCTTTTTCTGATTTGCCGGAATGGTGGTACCAGGCGGAGTTGATGGTTGCCTGGCACCGCTTCAACGACAACCTGGGTACTGAGCGGGAAGTGTTGGCGCTTGATATTGTACCTCTTCAGGTCCGCTATGTGCCGAAGTCCCTGCGCCGGCTGGTGGCGGTCTCCGGAGGCATCAACAGTTCCATTGCGCTGAGCGGCAGCATTGAAGACAAGAGTATATCCTACGATAACTTCTTCGACCGCTTTGATTTCTTCGGTTTCCTTGATCTGTCAGTACTGAATATCCTGGGCAGCCCCGGCCTATCCTTGGGCTTCCGGTACAACTGGCTATTGGATAATTCGGAGATCTACGATGAAGACAATGACCTTTTGCAACTGTACCTGCACTACAACTTCTGAAACGCATCAGAGGCAGTGCGCTAAATGACTTCAATTGCTAAAATCTGCCGGGGCTGAAACCCCGTGCCGAAGAGCAATTATACAAAACAAGGGCGGGCGCCGGCCTACCCGAAGATGTTGCACCTAAACCCCATTTAAACTTGGCCTCTCCGAGCAGTCGGAGGGGCATTTTTATTATTGAAAGGGATTAATTCCCTATAGATTTACCGCTGAAGCAGAGCTGCACCAAAACGTTTAAGGGTTTGCCGAGCCGGGAAGGAGAATGATATAGAAAAATCCTGAAAATGTTTATCTTTAATCCGACAGATGCCACTGGATCAACACTAAAACCCCCCTTCGGCTATGCCCCGCAGCCTATTCTTCCTATTTGTCCTCTGCTTTTTTTGTTTGCCATGTTTGCTGCCCGCCCAGGCAGTGCCGGATACCCTCTGGGATAAGGTAGAAGCCTTTCTCTCGGGCGATGACCGCCTGCATCCTGATGCATTGGCAAAACAGCTGAAAAAAAACTTGCCGGAAGCCGATGCACTGGAAGCAAGACGAATCCGAAATGCATCGGTCGAACTTCACCTGACCCACGCCAGCCGTATTGATGTCGTTGAGCGTACGCCGGATTGGACCGAATCCCAGATTGCTGCATCGAGAGCGGCAGAAAATGCCGAAGATTTCGACCACCTCTCCATTCTGGATGCAGCATTAGCTAAGCTGGAGAGCCTGGGGCTGGGGAAGGGGCAAAGCGCCGGAGAAATCTATTTGGAGAAAGCTTATTACCACAATAGCATCCTCGGTGATTATGCTACAGCTAGAGAACTCTACGAAAAAGCCAAGCAGTATCAAACTCGCCGTGATTTCCGCTACGCTTGCTATACCTTGAAGCCCCTGGCCAATATTTACACCCGTTTTGGCGAGACGGAACGCGCTATAGCGGTTTTGAGCGAAGCACTCGACACGTTGCAAAACAGCTATCGGGTCAAGCTGCCGCTTCGCCAGGACAGCATCGTCAAAAAGCAATTGCTTTTGGAGATCGTGCCAGAAGTCGCTTACGTTCACCTTGACTTGGGCAAGGCGGAGGAGACTGCAGGCAATGAGCCGGAGGCCTATAGCAATTATCTCCAGGGAAAGAAATGGCTTAGAAATGCATCAGCAGAACTGGGAGAACCGGCATCTCGGTTCATAATGCCAGAATCCTACCTTACGGGCCTGCAGGCCGAATGGCTGAGCACCCACGGGCAACCGGAGAAAGCAAAGCAATTGCTGATGGACATGATTCCAAAAGAGGAAGTGGAAGCCATCCCGCCCGTATCCGCCCAGTTGCGCAGTGTGCTGGCGGAGGTGCATCGGCTCGAAGGCGACTATCCGCAGGCCGAATATTACTTGCAGGAAGCAGGGCGTAAACTTTGTGAATACTACGAAACCTTCAGCAGTTGCAATCGCCGGGAAGTTGCTAAAGTCGACCTGGAACTTTCCGGCCTTTTACTGGAGCAAGGCAAGGCGGAGGCTGCCATTGAGTGGGCGCACCGGGCTTTGCAGCGGTTATTGCCGGACTTTCCGGAACAGGGCTATCCCAAGCCGGAGTGGCTCTATTCGGAGAATACCATATTTGAAGGGCTTACCGCTAAGGCAGATGCTTATCAGCTGCAGTACGAGCAAAATAAGCGCACCCAGTCCCTGCAGCGGGCGCAGCGGAACTACGAGCTGGCGATTGCTGCTGAGGAAGTACTGGTCGAGGATCTGCTGTACGAAAGCGCCCGCCGGCAATTGCGGGAAAACCGCTTTGCGGAGAGCCGGCAACAGCTGATGAAGGTGCTGCTGGCACAGCGCCGAAGCCGGCAAAACCTCTCGGATATTCACTTTTGTATGGAAAAAAGCAAAGCCATGTTGCTCCGGCAGCGCCTCAACACAGCGGAGGCCTTGGAAGCTGCCCTCAGCAGCTCGCTTGTGCCGCCGGCTCTGCTGGAGGAAGAGCGCCGTATGCGAGTAGCGCTGTACGAACAGCGAGCGCAGCTTTCTTCCGCTGGCCGCACCGGAGAGGTATTGCAGTCCATCCATTCACTCACTGAAAAGCACCAGGCACTTCTGGACAACATCATCTCAGCGGACACTGCCCTGTACCAACTATACTTCAGCAATGATATCCCCACCTTGCCCGAGCTACAGGAACAACTGCCTGCAAACGCCCTGCTGCTGAATTTTTTCTTTGGTGAAGAACAGCTGGTGGTACTTTCAACTACTGGAAGTGGCAGGCCCAGGGTTCACACTGCTGAGCGAGCAGTAGTGGAACAGGCAGCTCAGCAGCTATTACGGCAATTGCGGGACGAAAGTGGTGCTGTAGTCGGCGGCGAAAGCCGGTCCCCGGAATTGTTCGATGCCTTCCGCAAACCCGCCCGACGCCTTTACGAGATGCTCCTGGCACCAGCCCTGGAGGGGCGCGAGGCCTCTGCCTACCTGGTTCTTATTCCAGATGGGGTGCTCCACGAAGTCCCCTTCGAGCTGCTGCTGACCGGGGAGTTTGATAAGGTGCCTACTGCCCAAAACCTGCCTGGCCTATACGCCGAATTACCCTATCTTTTTGGAGAGCAGCACTGCGCCTACGCGCATTCGGCTACCCTCTTCACCAAATACATGCAAGCCAGCCACTCCGCAGACAGAACAGTGGAGCGTAGGTTCCTGGGTATTGCTCCCAGCTACGGGGACTGCCGGGGAACCTGGCAGGCTACGAAGTTTGGCCAGTCGGCGGTATCCAAGATCGCAGCGGGGGGAATGGGCGATGCCTGGGTCGAGGGGCGTGCGGCTACCGCACAACGATTCCGGACAGAGGTGCCAGGGCAGCACCTCTCCTGGCTTTACTTCCACGGCCATATTGCCGTTGACCAGGAAGACCCTCTGAATTCCAGCCTGATTTTCTCCTGTACGGGGGGAGGCCGTACGGAGGCGGGGCAGGAACTTAGTATGGTCGACGTATTGGGCTTGGACCTGAATATTGACCTTTTAGCGCTGATTGGTTGTGGTTCCGGCTTGGGGCAATTGGTTTCCGGTGAGGGCCTGATCAATCTGGAGCGAGCTTTCCGCTTTGCTGGCGCCCGGCACATCATCATTGGGCGTTGGGACCTGGACGATGAGGCTTCGGCGGAGCTTTGCGAATTGTTCTTTGACCGCTTGAGGCAGGGTAAGCCCTATTTACAGAGCCTTCGGGAAGCCCGCCTGGAATTTCTGAGGGAATCGTCCATGAAATCCCACCCCCACTTCTGGGGAGGCTTGTCGCAGGTAGGAGGTATACCCGCGGTGGAGTCGGAGGAGCAAGAGGGGGCACCCCGGAATTACCTACTGGCGCTTTTTCTGGTCGGGGCTTTATCTTTTGTAGCCTGGCGTTACCGGGAGGTGTAAATCAATCATCGGGCAAAGATGCCAGCCAGGTTTTAGCCTCTTGCTGATAAGGGTTCTGGTCATCTTCGGCGACTTGCTGAAGGCGACGCTTTGCTTCTGGCCTATCGCCCTGCCGCAGGGCAGTTAAAGCTAGGAAGTACTGCGCTTCCCGCTCTAAACTATTGGTGATGGGTATGCCTGAGAAGGCCGTTTCGGCAGCTCCCCACTCTCCAATGTCAAAGTAAGCGTAACCCAACATAAGGCGGAGCATACTGTGGCGGCTTTCGGGAACTTGTGGGTTTCGGAGTAGCGCCGACAGCGCTGCTGCGGCTTCTGCGTAGCGCCCGGATTGGAACTCTAGTTTGGCTGATTGCCAATCTTCTTTCCAGCCTTCTCCGGCTTCCGTGCCCAGAGATTGGGGGATGTCCGGGGGAGTGACAATTCCCCAAAGGGCTGCAATGGGCTGCGGCTTTGTGGTGCTTTCTTCCTTCACCGGCGCAGCTTCCCCGGCGGGCGGGCGCTCCATCGGCCAAAACAAAACAGCGCCTGCTACCAGAGCAGCTGCAGCGGCTAAACCTGTGATGTACCGCCTGATTTTGATTCTTCGGTCCCGAAGCTCGCCCCGGCGCATCAGTGTGTCGACTTTCTCCTGTCTTATGCCATCTTCCAGGTAGGCGTGCAGTGCCCGGCGCTCCTCCAGCATTTCGGAAAGCTCCGGATCCTGCTGAGCCGAGCGCTCAAATGCCTGCTGCTCGCCGGATTGCATTTCACCGTCAAGGTATTGGTCGATTTTTTCGTAAAGGCTTCCGTGTTTCATGGAATTCAAATTAAAGGTCTTTTGAATCGATTTTGCTGCCCCTTGGCGGACAGCTCTGATCTGAAAATAGGGTGAATGGTATAGTGCTAATCGTTGGCTAAGTATTTTCTGAACCGATTTCGGCAACGGGTAAGAGTTACCGGCACCGAAGAGGCCTCGAGGCTAGGGTGCTTTTCAGCAATTTCCTGGTTGCTCATGCCGTAGTAGTGCTTGTCCATCAGCAGCAGCCGATCGCGCTCGTTCAGTTGCTCCCAGGCGGATTGAAACCGTTCCCGCTCAATCATCTGTTGTTCGGCATTCAGTCCGCCGTCCGACAGCGGCTTGGGAAGCTCGTCCAGGTAAACTTCCAGTTGGGTGGACTCAAGTTCGAGGTCCATTTCAGCCCGCAGCTCGGCTTCTTCTTTTGTCAAGCTTATGTCGGACCGTCTGCGTTCCTGTTCGCGCAGGTGCCGGCGGGCGATGTCCTTGGCCCGGAGGTTAGCGCGGCTGAAGAGCCAGTACTTTACGGAGAAGCCGGTTTTGATGGCATGCTGCTTTTCTGATACAAACTTTTCAAACTCTACTATCGCCAGGTTATAGGCATCAGACGCATCCTCCCGCGTCAAAATGCGGTGATGGCCTAGCAGCTGCGGTATGATTTTTTTGTTACTCTCGTAAACCTGGTTGATTGCCGCCCGGCCTGCCCTTTCGCTATGGAGCATCTGTCGGATCAATGCCGCATCCTCCAGGATTTGTCTGGTTCGTTTTTCAAGCCATTGCTTAAGGGAGAAGCCTTTCTTCATCCCGTTTTCTGATTTAATGACGTAGCGCTCCAGGGCTACTACGGCATGCGAGTACGCCTTGCGCAGCTCCTGGCGTTCGAACTCCGGGTATTGATCTCCCATAGGGTCAATGATCCCGTAGTAGCGGTCAAAAATTGTTTCCAACGCTCGCTGGCCCTTTTCCCCTCCCATCCCTGCCGTCTGCATCAGCTCTTCGTCTGAGGGATTGCCCCCGAAAAGTTTGTTTAGTATTGCCATAATGTTGCACCATTTGGGATTGTACAGCTTTGGCAGCTGTGGTATACTGCTCTAAGTCGAGCAATCGAAGCGGGTATTAACAGCAGGGTGGAAAATTGGAGTCATTTGTGGTTTGCCGCCGGTCGATGGCAAGATACGGCTTTTTTCCAACTGTTGTAATTGGAATACAGATCGAAGTAGGCTGGATTTACAAAAGAGGGCTGAGTATCTTGGCGGCTCCCTCCTTGAATTTGTCTGACAGGGGCCGCTGCCGGAATGCCTCTTTGTCCAGTTTTTCGCTGATGTCGCAGTCCGCCAGAAATTTTTGGCCCAGGTGCCGGGCGATGTTGGTATCGTACAGCACGGCGTTGATTTCAAAGTTTTGTTCGAAGCTTCGGGTATCGAGATTAGCGGTGCCGATAGAGGCTACGGTGCCATCGCATACCATCACTTTGCTGTGCAGGAAGCCGTGGGGGTATAGGAAAATCTGCACCCCCGCTTCCAGCAGTTCTTGAAAATACGAACGCACACTCCATCTAACGATGTGGTTATCTGAGTTGGCGGGTATCATCAGGCGGGTGTCGATGCCGCCCAAAGCGGCGGTCTGCAGCGCTTCCAGTATAATACTGCCCGGTATGACGTAGGGATTGGTGATGTAAACGTAGGAACTGGCTTGGTTGATAAGCGTGAAGTACTCTTGCCGCACGGCAGGAAAATCGGAGTCCGGGCCGCTCGTCACCACTTGAACGCAAGTTGCTCCACGTGCGGGCTGCTCGGGGAAGTAGGGCGTTTCCAGCAGCGCCTCTTGCCCGCTGACGAACTGCCAGTCTACCGCAAAAACTGCCTGCAGGCTATTGACTACGGGCCCTTCAAGCTGCAAATGCATATCTTGCCAGCGGCCCAGGTCCGGGTCTCCCTTCCAGTACTTATCAGAAATATTAATGCCGCCAGTGAAACCGATTATTCCGTCTACCACCACCACCTTGCGGTGGTTGCGGTAGTTGACGGTAGTGGTAAAGTGCTTGAACCGCAGGGGCAAAAAACCGTAGATCTCAACCCCGCTGGCCCGCAAGCGCCCAAGGAACCGGCGGCTGAGGCGGTTGCTGCCGACCCCATCGTAGATGATGCGTACCTCTACGCCTTCTTTTGCTTTTTGCTCCAGCCGGGCAGCCAATTGTTCCAGCAGCTCCCCTTCTTCAAGGATGTAGTATTGGATGTGGATGTAGTGGCGCGCCTTTTCTACGGCTCGGAATATAGCCTCGAAGGTGTCGGGGCCGTTCTCCAACAGCGCTGTCCGGTTGCCGCCGTGGGGCAGGAAGCCAGAGCTGTTCTCAATCATTTTAGCTAATTTGCGGTGGCGTTTGACGGACTGGGCCTCCGATGCATTTTCTAGTTCGATACTGTGGTAGAGCTGGTCTCGCTGCCGGATGTAATGGTTCAGCGCCCTGCCTTTTTTCAATTGGATGAATTTGTGTTTTCGGCGGTTGAGCCCGAAGGTCAGGTAAAATACGATGCCAGCCACTGGCAGCAGCGCAATGACGATCATCCACGCCAGGGTCTTGGTAGGCCGTACGCCGGAAAGCAGCAGGTGTACGATCAGTGCAATGACGATGAGGGAGTAGATGATATAGAGCAGGGAAAATAGCATTGGTTTCCGTTCGGATTATTGGGCTTCTTGATGGTTTTAGCTGTACTGCCGCACCGTCCGCTTGCCCAGTTGGTAGAGGTGCACCTCATCCGGCCCGTCGGCGAGGCGCAGGGCACGGGCAGCCGCATAGAATCCGGGCAGAGGGCTGTCCTGGCTCAAGCCCATGCCGCCGTGGATTTGCATGGCGCGGTCCACCACCCGGCAAGCCATGCTAGGAGCCACAATTTTTATCATAGCGATGAGGTCCATGGCGCCTTTGTTGCCCAGCTTATCCATGCAGTCGGCGGCGGAGAGCGTCAGCAAGCGGGCCTGTTCGATTTCGCAGCGCGATTGGGCAATTTCCTGCCGGATGCTGCTGAAGTCCCGTAGTTTTCTGCCGAACGCTTCCCGTTGGCTGGCGCGTTGGCACATCAGTTCCAGGGATCGCTGCGCCATGCCTATAAGCCGCATGCAGTGGTGGATGCGGCCGGGGCCGAGCCTTCCCTGGGCCATCTCGAAGCCTCGCCCTTCGCCAAGGAGGAGGTTCTCCTGGGGTACGCGCACGTCCTTCAGCTGTACTTCTGCATGCCCCTCCGGTGCGTCGTAGTAACCGAATACCGAAAGCGGGCGGATGATTTCCAGACCTGGCTTGTCCATGGGCACTAGGATCATGCTCTGTTGCCGGTGGCGCTCCGCTTCGGGATCCGTTTTGCCCATAAGGATGGCCAGGCGGCAGTGCTCGTTCATAGCGCCGGATGCCCACCACTTGCGCCCGTTGATGACATAGGTGTCGCCCTCGCGCTGTATGGAGGTTTGGACGTTGGTGGCATCAGAGGAAGCTACCTCCGGCTCTGTCATGAGGAAGCAGGAGCGGATTTTACCTGCCAGCAGCGGTTCCAGCCACTGTTCTCGTTGCTCCGGGCTGCCGTACTTAGCCAGCACTTCCATATTGCCTGTGTCGGGGGCGCTGCAGTTGAAGACCTCGGAGGCAAAGCGGATACGCCCCATCTGTTCGGCCAAAGGAGCGTACTCCAGATTGGACAGCCCGGGGCTGTAGCCGCCGTAAGCGGGCGGCAGGAAGAGGTTCCACAGGCCCGCGGCGCGCGCTTTGGACTTCAGGTCTTCGAACCCCGGCCAGTATTGCCAGTCGTTCTCTGGCTTCTGGTAAAAGCGGTTGACTTCAGCCTCTATCGGGTAAAGGTGCTGATCCATGAATCGAGATAGCTTCTCCTGAAGCTCGAGGGAACGCCGCGTAGGCTCAAAATTCATAAGCTGGATGGTTTCTTAGGCTACAGCGAATATTAGGCTTGTCTGATAAAAAACAACCGATATTCACTGGTTGCTCAACAATAATAAAGGTAAATTTAAAGCGAATTATCCGAACCGCTGAAAAAGCTTTTCCGCTGCGCAGCCCTTTTGCTTCGCTGAAGGTAAGGGGAGGTAGCCCTATTAACAGGGGTAGGCTAGATCGGATAATGCGGCAGCAGGGGCAGCGGGCACCATACGATTCGGTAATGCCAACAATAATGAATCACTCATGCAGGGAATGAGCTCAGCGGAATTTTCGGCGATCAT
>CAYNIT010000082.1:0-16440 GCA_964397205.1 uncultured Phaeodactylibacter sp.
AGCGTGCAAAAAAACGAGTCTAAATCGGTAAGTTATTGTTGCGCGACCCCTTAGATGCAGACGAGGGGCTGCGGTAGGCAGGTTGGGCAAATGGCCCACTTTTTCCCTATTTTCGCCCTGAAACCAAGCGGCTTGCCGCTTTACCAAAACCAACGAACATGAAATTACTGGAAGGAAAAGCCGCCCTCGTGACCGGCGGCTCCCGCGGCATCGGGGCAGCCATTGTCCACCGATTTGCCGAGCAGGGCGCAGACGTAGCCTTCACCTACCGCTCCTCGGCCGGGCCAGCGGAAGCGATGGTGGAAGAGATCAGCCAGCTCGGCATCAAAGCCAAAGCCTACCAATCAGACGCTGCTGACTTTCCCTCTGCTGAAAAACTGGTGAAGGCTGTATTGGAGGAGTTTGGCAAAGTGGACATTCTCGTCAACAACGCCGGCATCACCAAAGACACCCTGATGCTGCGCATGAGCGAGGAGCAGTGGGATGACGTCATACACACCAACCTGAAGTCGGTTTTCAACCTGAGCAAGCACCTTATCCGCCCGATGATGAAAAACCGCGGCGGCTCCATCATCAACCTCAGTTCCATAGTAGGCATGACTGGGAACGCCGGGCAGGCCAACTATGCTGCTTCCAAGGCGGGCATACTAGGCTTCACCAAGTCGATTGCCAAAGAGATGGGCACCCGAAATATCCGCTGTAATGCCATTGCCCCTGGCTTCATCGAAACGGACATGACCGACGAGCTGGATGAAAAGGTCAAGGAGCAATACCTGAGCAATATCCCACTCAAACGTTTGGGCAAGCCGGAGGAAGTAGCCGATGTGTGCGTATTTCTCGGTTCTGACCTGTCCACCTATCTGTCCGGGCAGGTGCTGAGCGTGTGCGGGGCGCTGAATACCTAGCAGGTAAACAGAAAAAGCCGGAGGTTTTGACGCCTCCGGCTTCGTACGCAGCTATCGAGATGCTCGACAGCCAATCGTGTACTTTTTGTTAGCAGCCCAATTACTCCCGGTAAAAGGCAGCCAGCGCTTTGGCGATCCGCCGCGTCTTAGCGAGCTGCGGAAAATTCAGCGCATAGTGGCAGCCAATGACATCCTCCTGACGGACCACCATTTTGCACTGGCAGAGCTGTTCCAGCTGCTGCTCCAGTTGCTCTGCACTCGTCTGCAGGCGCAGTGCAAGATCTAGCAAGTTGGTTTTACCGTGCTCCCGGAGATACTCCAGGATAGGGACATTAGCGGGGGCTTCAAGGGTTTCCAGGACCGCAATAGCCTGGTCTAGTTTGTTTGTGTGTACGGTGTTAATTGTGTTCCATGTGTGCATGGGTTGCAAACTTTTGACAGTTTCACAATATGGTTTCAAAACGTGCATGACTCGACCGGGGCATCCGTACTGGCTAACCGAATGCATCCCGGCCACCTTGCGGCTTCCAAAGGCTCAGAGCCAGTGGAAAAGGCAGCACAGTGCGCAGCGTTGCCGCTGCTCGCCCACTAATGAAGTTGGTAATGGCAATGTGGTAAGTAGAAGCCGTATTCTTAGTGCGGGAAGGGGGGAGGAAACTGAACTGTTCAATAGGCTTGCTCAGCAAAGCTACTCTTTACTTTTAAAACATCCTAAAAATTTGAATTAAATTTTTCCGACATACGATTTATCGGGGCGTTTAGCACGATTCCAATAACGGCTTGGGGAGGGTATTCGCCATGTAGTGCAGGTTTACGGAGAGCGGCTGAGGCGTGTTGCGCCCTGCGCCGAATCTTTTGTAGCGAGGCCAGAATAGCTGGCAGCATCCGCGGAGCGTGTTTTGGCAGGTATGCAACGCAAAGCGCCCTCTGTTTGAGCCGCTCTTTGAACGGGCAGCCCAAACAGAGGGCTCAAGATAAAGGAGCCAGGGCAATTATTTTAGAACTTCATGCCTAAGCTGATCGTCAGCACGTTGTTAGCCCCCTCGGTATTGGCAAAAAAGTCTGTCATGCCTATTTCGTAATTGGCATCGAGCGTCAGGAAAAGCAGCTCTACGCCTACACCAGCGTTGGCGCCCCAGGTAAAGTTGGTCAGTTGATCCTTGTCAAAAGCGAAGTTCTCCTTTTCATCTACGCCCAGGACGTAGGTGGGGACCACTCCGCCCTTCAAGTGGATGCCCAGCAGGCCGTTCTCGCCCGTAAGGCGCCACCCGATGTTCACAGGGGCCTTTAGGCTTTGAATGGTGGTCTCTTCCTCTAGGTTTACATCCTGCGGGCTATTGACCTCCTTCATAAGCTGTGCGGTGAAGTTGTAGTAATGCAAGCCGGGCTGCAGGAAAAGCACGCCCTCGCCAACGCGCAGGTCTAAGCCGGCATTCCACCCCACTCTGGCCTCAGCGGTAATGTCGTTCAATTTGGATTCAACACCGGAGAAATTGACACCGACCTTCGGGTTGACGCGGACCTGCGCCAGTGCCGGTGCAGTAAACAGGGCTGCGAACAGCAGTGCCAGGGTGATTTTTGCAGATTGTTTCATGATCATTTTGGTCTTGTTTCTTGCTAAACGCCGACAGTTTTGCAATCTTATACTAGGATAGGTTAAAGTGAGGTTAATGAATAATACATTGTACGACACCATAGCGGCGCCCACGCTGCTGCTAGACGAGAACACCTGCCGTAACAATATTCAGCGCATGGCGGAGAAGGCTCAGCGCCTCGGGCTTGCCCTGCGCCCGCATTTTAAAACACCACAGTCCCGCGCGATCGGGGCATGGTTTCGGGACTACGGCATACAGCAAGCTACGGTTTCCTCTTTAAGCATGGCCGCCTACTTTGCAGAAAATGGCTGGCAGGACTTGACCGTCGCCTTCCCCCTGAACCTCAGGGAAGTGAAGCGCGCCCGGGCACTCTCCGAGCTTTGCCGCCTGCAACTTACGCTTGAAAACCTCGAAGCGGTGCGCTCTGTAGAAAAAGAGTTTGAACGCCCTCTGGAGGTATGGGTGAAAATCAACATCGGCAACAACCGCACCGGCATCCGCCCCCAAGATACGGAGCGCCTCGCCCCTTTGCTCGAAGCCATTCGCCGATCGAAACAGCTCCATTTTCAAGGGTTCTTGAGCCACGCCGGACAGAGTTACGCTGCCCGGGGCGAGGCCGATATAGCCCGGGTACATTCCGATTGCCTTGAACAGGTGCAATTCTTGCGGCAGCAGTACCAACCTATGTTTCCAGGTTTAAAAATAAGCCTGGGAGATACGCCTACCGCCAGCAAGATGGCTGCCTTTCCGGGGGTGGATGAGCTCAGGCCGGGCAACTTTGCGTTTTACGACCTTATGCAGTGGGAAATCGGGGCTTGCGGGGCAGCGGATATCGCCGTAGCAATGGCTTGCCCAGTAGTCGCCAAGCATCCCGAGCGCAGAGAAATAGTACTCTACGGGGGGGCCGTGCACTTCTCCAAGGACTGCCTGCACTTTTCCGACGGTACGCCTTACTACGGGCGGGTAGCCGTACGGCAGCAGAGCAGCTGGGCCCCGCTGCCCGCTCAAAACTATGTAGCGAGATTATCCCAGGAGCACGGCATCGTAGCCGCTTCCTCTGAACTGTTGGAGGCAACCGCCATCGGCAGCTTGATGCACATCCTGCCCGTGCATTCTTGCCTTACGGCAAACCTCATGAAAGGGTACACTACCCTTCAGGGCCAAACCATAGATATGATGCCCGCTCACTATTAAGCTTCCTCCTGCTCCTGTTCTAGGATGTGCGATGGGATGGACAAGATGGGCATGTTGCTGTGGTAAGACATCTCCTTAGCCCGGCTGTAGCGGAACAACTCCTCAAAGAAGTTGCGCTTATGGGTAACCATAGCCAAAATATCCACCCTGTTTTCCCGCATGTAATCGGTGATGACTTTGCTGACATCCGTGCCATCGAGCACCACGAATTCCGTGTCCTCTTCTCCCCGGGCATCCAACTTCTTTTGAAAATCCTCCATGCGGTGAGTGATGTTCTCGGTGTGCGAGAGGTCAACGTTCAGGCAGTGGATCCTGGCTTTGAAGGGAGCGATGATGTCCAGAAGTTTCTCGTACCCGAACAGCTCTTCCTCCTGAAAGCTGACCGTAAAGGCGATATCATCGATGATACCATCGAACTCGGCTTCTTCGGGTATAGCCAAAACGGGGCAGTCGGCGTTTTCCAGTATCTCGCCCGCCACGCTGCCCATGAATATTTCCTTCAGGCCCCGCGCGCCGGTCGTCCCCATGACGATCATGTCTACCTGTTCTTTTTTAGCAATCTCCAGTATTGTTTCCACGGTGCGGCCAGGCTCCAGTTGGTGTTGTACATCCAAGTGGCTGAAACCTTTGCTCTCCTGAATGTTGCGCAGCACGGGAATGGAGTCCTTGAAGTTTTGGAACTCGTCCAAGTCATAACTTTCGTAAAATTCCGCCAAGGTATGCGGCAGGCCGCCGGCCCGTACTTCGGGCTTGCGGTACACGTGCAAGGTGAATAGTTTCGCATCCAGTTTATCCGCTAAATGCAGCGCATAGATAAAGGCCCGTTCAGCGGCTTTGGATAGGTCGGTAGGGAATAGTATTTTCCTCATGGTACGGTTGAGAATTTAAGGCTAGGTTATCAGACCGTAATGTTAAGAAATTCGGAGCTCAAAAAACAGGCTGTTCTCAAAAAATTGTAGGCTAGCGGGATTTCAATATTTCTTTTAACGCATCTACCTCCGGCACTTCCCCGTTCAGAATTACGTCTCCGTTAATTTGCAAGGCAGGTATTGCCGTAACCCCCTCTGTCATCATCTCCTCAATGTCAGATACTTCCTCAATCTTAAGGTCGATACCTAAGTCTGCCGCTGCGGTGTGCATATTTGCCAGTAGTGAGCGGGAAAGATTGCACCCGAGGGTAAAAAGCCTCACGTCTTTGGTTGTCATTCTAAAATCTTTGCCCATATTCTAATTTCATCTGCTAAGCATGTTTGGAGCTTGTTCCTGTTGCCAATCAACGCTTTATGAACCCCCGCAATGCTGCGGGGCAGGCTTTGGCGTCCGGTTTTTACGGCCATTTAATCCCGACGATAAATGCTGGAATGTAAACACCCGGACGATAAATGTCGGGATGTGAACACCCGCAAAACTCAAATTTAGCGACTTCGCCAGAGCCCTGCCTACCTGACAAGTGGCGATAGGCATAAATCCTTGATTTTCAAGACGAAACCGCTCCAAACAAGCACTAAACGAGGGCATCACATCGCATCCTCCACACTCATCATACAAGGGAGCATACGCGTACCCTCCGCACAAAGGTGAAGGAATCTCCGATAAAGCCCGCTGACATTTGTCACTGGGGTGCCTAAGATTTATCAAAAAAAGGTCTTACATTGAGAATAGTCACTCCAAAAATCCCGAAGCGCTCCTAACTTGTTCAATAAACAAATTAACTGAAATGACTCGTCCAATATTTACAATTTTGATCCTTTTGTTTGGTTCTGCGCTTTTACCAGCCCAGCAGTCTACCGTAAGGGAACTGCCGCCCGAAGCCATAGCGCTCTACCCCAATCTGGAAAACATGTACGGCTACGCGGTAGGCCAGTACGAAGACTACCTGATGATATTCGGCGGCAGCATCCGCAATGATGCCCCGGAAGTTTACAACGAGGATTACCCGAACCTGGAAATCCTGCTGATCGACTTCAAGCGCGGCCGAGCCTCCGCCTACACCACCGGGCAACTGGAGGGCACGCTGGGCGAACAGATGGCCGCCACGGGCTTGTCCTACTACCAAAAGGGCAAGACGCTGTACCTGCTGGGAGGCTATGGCTACAGCGAAAGCCAGAACCAGTTCATTACCTTCCCCTACATCACCGCCATAGACTTGGAACAAACGCTGAGCGCCCTGCTCAAAGGCGAAAACCCAGTTGCTAGCTTTTACCAGTTGTGCGACGAGCGCCTGGCTATTTTCGATGGCACCCTCGACTACAACGGGGAGGAGTTTTTCCTGATCGACGGCAAACACGCCTATAAGCTGCGGCCCTTTGCGAAAGACGCACAGTACATAGAGGAAAAGTACAACGACCAGGCTCGTACTTTTAAGCTAGATACAGAGGAAGGGGATTTGGAAATCAAAGACTTCCAAACCTGGTACGACATGGAAGGCTTCGAAGACTACTACGGGCCGCTACTGCCCGAGCGCATTCAGCGGCAACTGGATAAAAACCGCAAGAAGCGAGGCGGCCGGATCGAGCAATAATGCTAATAAATATCACCTAAAGGGTTGATGATTGTCAGCGAACAGCGCAGCTCGCTGCCTTACTTTTGAGGTAGTGAATCGGCAGAAGGCTTGTGCCACTCTCCGATTCGACATGGTCAATTGGGTGTTCAATATTTAAACGCCAGCCCGTGTTACGGGATACCGAGATGCAAGAATAGGCTGGCTCTACGGCCGCACCGGACAACGGATTCGGTGCGGCTGTTTTTTTTATTCCCCCTCCCCCACTTGCAGGATAAACCCGCTGCCGTAAACGTTCTGAATGCTGACCTCCGAATCCTCGGAGAGGTATTTGCGCAGGCGTGAGATGAACACATCCATACTGCGGCGGGTAAAGTAGTCATTTTGGCTCCACAGCGCTTTAAGCACTTGCTCTCGGGAGAGCAGGCGCCCGCGCCGTTCGCACAGCAGCCGGAGGAGGTGGGACTCCCGCTCGGTGAGCTGCCGCCGCTGCTGCCCCAGTTCCAGCCATTGATTTACGGGATCAAAAGTATAGCGCCCGATGCAGTACCGCTGTTCTGCCGGCTGCTCCGGCTGTACGCGGCGAAGCACCGCCTGCACCCGCGCCACCAGCTCTTCCTCATCTACCGGTTTGGTGATGTAATCGTCGGCCCCCAGCTCGAAGCCCTTCAGCCGGTCTGCTTTCAGGCCCCGGGCCGTCAGGAAAATGATTGGCTGCCGAGGTGATTTGAGCCGAATGCTGCGAGCCAGTTCGAACCCATCTTTATCGGGCAGCATAAGGTCCAACAGGCAGAGGTCCACCGGGTATTTTTCAAAGTAATGCTGCCCGGCTGCCCCGTTTTGCTGCCAGCTCACGTCAAAGCCCTTCATCTCCAAGTATTCCTTCAGGGCAAAGCCCAGCGTCTTGTGGTCCTCTACTAAGAGTAATTTAGCCATATTGCTTGTTTTTCTGAGGTTGGATTGATGCTTCCGGGATGGCGGGCGACAGAGCGGGAAGACACAGTTGAAAGACCGCTCCCCCCAGGCTGCCCTCCGACAGCCCTACTCGGCCGCCGTGCAGCTGTGCCACCTGCTGTACATAACTTAGCCCCAGGCCAAAGCCAGCAGCTGGTTGTTTCTGGGCCCGCCCCCGATAAAACTTTTTAAAAATGCGCTTGCGCTCCTTGGCCGGCACTCCCGGGCCGTTGTCCTCCACTTCCAGGCATACCCAGTTTCCCTTCCGGTACGCCCGCAGCTGAACCTCCGGCGGCTGTCCACCATACTTCAGTGCATTGTCCAGCAGGCACTGCAGAGCGTTGCCCAAGTGCTTTTCATCTGCTTGAACCCACAAGCCCTGCTCTGCCTCCACCGGGCGCAAGCCCCCTCCTACAGCTGCAAGCCGCGGCTCTACAGCAGCCCTCGCCCGCTCCAGGATGGCCTGCAGTTGCACCGTTTCTTTACCCAACTGATAACGAGGGTGCTCTAGGCTGGCCAGTTCCAATACTTTCTCAACCTGCTGTTTGAGCTGATCGTTTTCTGCCTCAATGCGGCCCAGATAATCCTGCCCCCTCTCATACTGCCCTTCGGCCAGCGCGCTGCGCAGCAGCCGGCTCAGCAGACTGATGGAAAACACCGGGGTTTTCATCTCGTGGGTCAGGTTGTTGATGAAGTCGTTTTTGATCCGGCCCAGCCGCCGCTCCCGCCGGATATTGTTCAGCAACAAGCCAAACCCTAGCAACAAAAGCAAGAAGAAGAATAGGGCAGGAATGAGCAGACGGTACAGACGCTGCAGCAAAAGCGGCAAGAAATCCCCCAACTGCAAGTGCAGGAGCAACTGGCATTCACAAGCCTCCTCCAGAGCGCCCTGCAGGCGGCGAGTGTAAGTACGGTAGGAAATAGCCAGCTCCCGGTCAAAACCCGGCTCTTCCAGCAGCGGGTAGGCCATGAAGCCTTCCGTCAACTGTAATTTGAAATCGAGCGCCAAACCTTCCGCCTGCAGAGCTGCATTCAGCTTCTGCCGCAGCGCCAGCCGAACGGACTCCCGCAGGCTGTCCGGCGCAGCTATGCCCCGTTTGCGAAAGCGCTGCAAGGAGAGAATGCCAAACCAAAGCGCCCGGTCCTTTTCAATCAGCTTGGGGCTGCGCGCCATCGCCCGGCGTACCTCCCGGTCCAGGCGTTGTTTCTCCAGCACTACGCCCTCCTTCAGCCATTGGTACTGCAGGAAGCCCAAACCGATCAGGGCAGTAATCACGAATAAAGCCGGCCAAGAAGCACGCATATCTACAGGTGTATTGAACAGATGCTTAAGGTAGGACTTTTCGCAGCACTACGCCCGGCCAAGCCCTGCTTTTAACCTTATATTTGCACTTGCAAAAACCGGCTGTAATACAGGGCTTTGGCATTCCGATTTTCCGATTTTTCTCCCTATGTTTGTCGGCATCAGAGGTGTTCGCCTCCCTTTTCTCCACACCCTAAATTGAAAGACCAACACCGACATGAGAAACCGAGTTGTCATTGAAAACGTTCGCCCCGAAGTCAATCAGGGGGCGTACTTTATCAAACGCGTGCCCGGAGAGCAGGTCCATGTAACTGCTGATATCTTTGGCGACGGCCACGACCACATCCGCGCTTCTTTGCTCTACCGGCACGAAAGCCAGAAGCGCTGGACGGAAGTCTTCATGCAGGAGCGCGTCAATGACGAGTGGTTTGCCCATTTCCGGGTGACTGAAAAAGGCATGTACCACTACAAAATCGTTGGCTGGATTGACCATCTGCTGCACTGGTACGACGGTTTCCTCAAAAAGCAGGAAGCAGGGCAGGACATGCAAGTGGAACTGCAAATCGGCGCCGACCTACTGCGCAAAACGGCAGCGCAGTACCCCAAGGCTAAGGCGGAGGACCTGCAACAACAAGCCGAGGTGCTGGCAAAAGAGGATAGCTACGAAGCAGCTGTGCAGCGGGTACTCAGCCCGGGCTTCAAACAGGTCATCGAATCGACCCCCATGAAGCAGTTCGAATCGGTCTACGATCAAAACCTGCGCGTGCGCGTCGGTTGGCCCAAAGAGATGTTCAGCAGTTGGTACGAGGTATTTCCCCGCTCTGCTTCCCAAACACCGGGCAAGCACGGCACTTTTCAGGATGTGGAAAAACTGCTGCCGCGGGTCGAAGAAATGGGCTTCGATGTGCTCTACCTCCCCCCCATCCACCCCATTGGCAAGGTCAACCGGAAGGGCAAGAACAACTCCGTCAATGCTCAGGAGGGCGAACCCGGATCGCCCTGGGCCATTGGCAGCGAGGAAGGCGGGCACAAGTCTATCCACCCCAAACTCGGCACGCTGGAGGACTACAAGCACCTCATCGCCGAAGCTGGCAAGCGGGGCATCGATGTAGCGCTGGATCTGGCTTTCCAATGCGCACCGGACCACCCCTACATCAAGAAGCACCCGGAATGGTTCCTCTGGCGGCCGGACGGCACCATCGCCTACGCGGAAAACCCGCCAAAGAAATACCAGGATATCGTCCCTATCAATTTCGAAACGGAAGACTGGAAAAACCTCTGGGAAGAGCTGAAAAGCGTCATACTGTTCTGGTGTGAAGCTGGCGTGCGGATATTCAGGGTGGACAATCCCCATACCAAACCGTTTCGTTTCTGGGCGTGGGCCATCGCTGAAGTACAAAAAGATTATCCAGACACCATATTCCTATCAGAAGCCTTCACCCGGCCCAAGGTCATGGCGGAGCTGGCCAAGGTAGGCTTCAACCAGTCTTACACCTACTTTACCTGGCGCAACAGCCGCCCGGAGCTGGAAGAATATATGAAAGAGTTGACACAGACGGAACTCCGGGAATACTTCCGCCCCAACTTCTGGCCTAATACGCCAGACATTTTAGCCTACGAGCTGATGAACGCCGGGCCTAATTCCTTCGCCAAACGGTTCATGCTCGCCGCTACCCTCTCTTCCAACTACGGCATGTACGGGCCCGCATTTGAGTTTATGGAAAACACCCCCAACACCAATGGCAAAGAGGAGTACTTCAACTCCGAAAAATACGAAACGCGCCACTACGATTGGGACCACCGCAACCGGCTGACGGAGCTGATCACGACGGTCAACCACATCCGCAAGCAACAGCCTGCCCTGCAGGATACCTGGAACATCCACTTCACCCGTACCGATAACGAGGCGCTGATGAGCTACATCAAACTTACGGAGGGAGCCGAAAACGTCATCTGGTGCATCGTCAACTTCGATGTTGATTACCGGCAGAGTGGCTTCGTGGAGGTCCCCAAAACGCTCCTCGGCATCGAGGGCAACGTCAATTTGAAAGTCACCGACCTGCTGACTGGCGATACCTACCACTGGTTCAACGAGTGGAACTACGTAGAAATCAACCCGGATCAGCAGCCTGGCCACATTTTCCTGGTAGAACGCAACCGGAGATAGTATGTTGGAAATGATGACCCTGTCTGAAGAGGCAGCAGGGCCGTATATCGAAGACCTGGCCCGCCTGCGCATTCAAGTATTCCGAGAGTACCCTTATCTGTACGAGGGCGATATGGCTTATGAAATAGAGTATCTGGACACTTTCCTGAAAGCTCGGGCTGCCTGTATGGTAGTAGCCAGAGTGGACGGGCAGGTGGTCGGAGCCAGCACCGCCCTGCCGCTGATGGAAGAAACCGACGACATCAAGCAGCCCTTCCTAGAGGCCGGCTACGACATCAGCCGTATTTACTACTTCGGAGAGTCTGTACTGCTGCCCCGCTACCGTGGCCAGGGCATCGGCAAGAGCTTCTTCCGGCTGCGGGAAAACTTTGCCCAGCAACAGCCGATAGAGCTGGATTGGCTGACCTTCTGCGCGGTGGTTCGGCCCAACGGCCACCCTATGCAGCCCAAAGACTATCAAGCGCTCGATGGTTTTTGGAAAAACCGGGGCTTCAGCCCAACTGAACTCTATTGCAACATCAGTTGGCAGGAAGTAGGCGAGTCAGCTCCCTCGCCCAAACCTATGCGTTTTTGGATGAAAAAAGTAGAAAACTGAGCAAGAGGGGCTCCCATGCTTTCGCTTAGCCCTGAACCGACCACGGCCAGGCCTTGATGTGCTGCCCCTGCCATCATACGAACCGCTGCATGTGGTACGCTACCAGCGTGTGCAAGGTAGCCAAAGCTAATGCAGTCGACTTTTTTCGATCGTACCCTTTATCCATGAAGTAATCTTCCAGGCGGACTTGGGCCTGAAAATACATGGATTTGAAAGCTGTAGCGAGCTTTTCGTGCAGCGGATCCTGCGCTGACCAAGTTTCCAGCCCTTTAAGCAGGTTTTTGTTCCAGTTTTCCACCGCCTTTGCTTCATTGCTGTTGAGTGGCTTCGGAGCCATGTACAGGCGGGAGCGCTCCGTAGCAGCCTGCGCCAGGCGTTTCTCGTTGAAGGAGGTTTTCCCGCTGAGGTCAGCAGCTATGGTAACCAGCATGCGCACCTCCGGCCAGGCTTCAAACTGCCCGCATCCCTGCAGGTTCAGCTCTTTGCCCACCAAGCTTGCCATACTGTTGTAAGCACTGGAAACTTCCTGCGGATGGCGGTACATCAGCCAGCAGGGGGCCGCCTCTTCGGTACCCGGCGCTGCATGGATGTAGTGCAGGTGCAGGATCAGCTGGCTCATATCCTGGTAGGCGTAGGTAGACTTAGGGTCAAAAGGCAGCCCTTCAATCGGCTGTCCGTTAAAGGCGCCGTTGATGGCTGTATTCATCAGTTGGTTGACCTCTTCCCCCGGGCCGTACTGGGAGAAAAGCAGATAAGCCTGATAGGCTTTAGCGAGTGGGTCGTTCCGGTAAGGGTCAAGCCTCTCCGGCGCGAAGTTGTCATCCAGCTCATTGATGGCCTGCTGCAGGTCGCTGCTGCCGCTTTGGCCGCCTGGCAGAGGGCGATTCCTTGCCAGGAAGGCGTAATTCTTTAGCACCCGGCTCTGTGCCACATACTTTTCGTAGCCCTTTTTAGTATTCGGCCCGTAGTATCCGTCTAGGGAGCCTGTGTAAGCCTCCGCCGCCTTCAGGATTTCCTGCAGGCGGAGCACCGAACCCCGCTTTACGCTTCCGTCAATCGCAGGTAGGCCCGGGGCTGCGTCGGCACCGGCAGTATTGGGCTGCACACTGCCATCGTAGTAATCGTAGTCGACTGGTATGTCTGGGGGGCTGGGCGCCTCCGGGCTGCGGGCAGCAAGCACTTCATAGGCCTCGGGCGGGGCATCGTACATGCCAGGCTGCCGTTTATTGCGGGGCAGCTGTTTGCTGGGAGGCAAGCGCTCTCCCCTCTGAGCGTAACTGTCCGGTTGGCCCTTAGCGGTAGTCGTCCCTCTTGGGTCAGAGGGGCGGCTGGCGTCGAGATCAAGCGGTATCAGAGGCTCCTTCACTCCGGTCTCGAATTCGCCCAGCGGCAGTAAATAAGCCGAGCTGATTGTTTTGACGAAAGCGTCGCTGTAGCCCATCTGCTGGATATCCGGCAAAGCAGCTTTGGCTTCCCGGCGGTTGGCATAAGGGCCAGTGACGATCTTGATGAGGTTCCCCTTGAGAATACCGTACAGCGGACCGGCCTGCATGAGCGTTTCCCACTCTATGTCTTTATTCGTTTGGCGGGTAGCCATCTGCACAACCGTAGTCGGCTGGCCGTCCGACACCGCCACCTCCTTTACAAAGGCGTTGGGATAACCACTGCGCTGTACCTCCTCTGCCTTGGCTTCGGCTGCCGCCCGCTCCTCGTAGCCGCCTACGTATACTTCGATGAGGTTGTCGCCCAAATCCTTGGCATAGACAAAACCGACAGAGCGCAGGGCCTCGAAATCGCCAGCCTGAGCGTCAATAAAAGTGCCGGCTTGTACAGTGTAGTAGGAATCAGATTGAGCGGAAAGAAAGGAAATTGCTAAAGCAGTTAGGATAAAGGTGTGCCAAAGCTTCATCATGGTGGATTATTTTTGGTTTCGCGGGCGATGGCTGCCACAGCCATGCTTGCTGAAAATGTTCGGGTTTTTTCATTAGCCATTAACGGCTTTGCCTCGAGAAAAATTTCCTTGAGCCTGCCGCACAGCATGCCCATTACCAAATTTCCGTATTTTTTAACTCTTTTTCACTTTTTTGTTTAAAAAACCTGCAACGGGGCACCAACTGACGCTCTGTCACACGCTTCATGCCATACTGGCAAATGAGCAGCATGGCATCAACCTTGATGTTCAAACACTAAAACCAAAACCATGAAATACCGCAGCGTAGCCAGCATTCAGCCCAGCGAATCAATCGACATGGGCAGCATTAAAGTGAAGCAGCCTTTGCCTACAGTAAAAGTGGAACAGATTGACCCCTTCCTGCTGCTGCACCACTTTGGCCCTACAGAAGTGACGCCCGGCCAAAGCCCGCTTGAGGTAAGCCCCCACCCCCACCGAGGGTTTGAGCCTGTAACTTTCCTGTACCGGGGCGGGCTGCGGCACAAGGACAGCCGAGGCAACGAAGGCACTCTGACAGACGGGGATGTGCAGTGGATGACCGCCGGGCGCGGCATCATACATAGCGAGCGGGCCAGCAAAGCCTTCCTGGAGCAAGGCGGCTCGATGGAGGGCATTCAGCTCTGGGTGAATCTACCGAAAAAGGACAAAATGGTACAGCCCGCCTATCAAAACATCAAAGCGAAACAGCTACCTCGCCTGAGCACCCAAGATGGGAAAGGTACAATCAAAGTGGTGGCGGGAAGCTTTCAGGGAACAAAAGGGCCCGCCCGGACTCATACGCCCATTTTGGCGCTCCAATTGCAATTTCAGGCAGGAGGTTTCGCTGAGTTGCCCCTGCCAAAAGGCCATAACGCCCTTGTTTACATCCTACGCGGCCAGCTAAAGCTCAACGAGAACTGGAGCTACGAAAAGGAAACCCTGCTGCAGTTCCGCCAAGATGGGGCGGGCATCGCGCTGCGAGCGGCAGCTGATGCCGAGGTGCTCCTGCTAAGCGGCGAGCCAATCGGCGAGCCCGTAGCGCAGTGGGGCCCTTACGTGATGAATACGCAATCGGAGATTATGGAGGCCATACGGGATTATCAGATGGGTAGAATGGGGGTGTATACCGAGTATTAGGGCTTTCTTAACGCCCCTTCGTGCAACATCTGGCACTGAATTTGCATTATTAAGGCAAGAACTACTAACGAAGACGACGAGAGATGAAGAAAACATATATGATAGAGTTTGATTTGCCTGAAACCTTCGACGAGGAATTCATGGCGCTCATACCTAAACAGCGTTACATCATCAATTCTATGCTCGCAGAAGGCCGGGTTAAAGCTTATTCCCTGGCCATAGATCGCTCAAAGCTATGGGCCATCATGACCGGCGAGTCAGAATTTGAGGTAATGGAAAGCATCGCGCAAATGCCGCTCAGCGAGTACATGAGCCCCAACATTTCCGAACTGATGTTCCACAACTCATCGGACGCTGTCATGCAATTCTCCCTCAACTGATATGGGGCCTGCAGCCCTGTTTGCGAAAGCCGCCTCCGGCTCTTATTTGAGGGGTGGCTTTTGCCAAACCCACCCTCCCTCTACACGAATTGTCCGCGCTTTTTCAAAATTCTTTTCCCTGCCACTAAACTTTAGCCCAACCACCCTGTTTCCGTTGCAAATGCAACTGTTGCCATGGAAGAATCCAAACCTTTTCCTGCTAAATCCCTGGTATTTCTGACCAACCGGGTCGGAAGGCTGCTGGCCAACGAAATCCGGCAGCGCTCCGGGATGGAGGAATGGGGTTTGCACCACGCCCACATGGGCATCATGGTAGACCTGTGGACGAAGGAAGGCATACGGCAGCAGGACCTGGCAGTCTCCAACATCAAGGACAAAGCTACCATTGCTAGGGCATTGGACAATATGGAGCAGCAGAACCTCGTCGTGCGCATACCCGACCATCAGGACAAGCGCAACAAGCTGATTTACCTGACCCACCGCGGCAAGGAGTTGCGAAAGCGTTTGCTGCCCCATGCCCAACGCACCGTAAAGGAAGTAACCGAAGGCGTTCCAAAGGAAGATCTCGAATGCTGCCTGAGAGTTTTGGAACACATTTTGAAACAATATTAATAGTTGCATGCGCAACCATTTTAAAACAAAAAGGCCGTTATACCGAAACCACTAGCCATGAGTAAAACAGCACGCCGAGTCGGCATATTTGCAGGCTTAGTCATTCTCCTTGGCTCTTTCGCCGCCGCTCGTTTCCTGAGCCAGCAGAAAGAGCCGCCCAAGCGCCGCGTCGCCGGCAATCAGGTAAAATCTGTCGATACGCTGCATGTAGAAAACACAGGAGTGCCGACCAATCTGCAGGTACAGGGAGAACTGCGGGCATTCGATAAAATCGATATCTTCTCGGAGGTATCCGGCACGCTGGAATCCATCTCCCGCCCCTTTAAAGTCGGCACCTATTTCCCAAAAGGTTCCGTTCTGATAAAGGTAGACCAACAAGAAGCCAAGCTTTCCCTGCTATCCCAGAAAAGCAGCCTGCTCAACGCCATCACCCAATTGATGCCGGACCTGAAGATTGACTACCCGGAAAGCTACGATCAGTGGCAGGATTATCTGGAAAATTATGAGATAGAGCAACCCATCAAGCCTTTCCCCGAGCCATTGAATGAGCAAGAAAAGTACTTCATCGCCTCTCGCAACCTCTACAGCCAATACTACAACATAAAAAGTACGGAAGAACGCCTGGACAAATACACCCTTCATGCTCCCTTCAGCGGAGTCATCACCGCTGCCAGCATCAATCCGGGTGCCGTTGTGCGCGCCGGGCAGAAGCTGGGTGAGCTGATGAACACCAACCGCTACGAACTGGAAGCCACCGTAGCCCTGCGCGACCTCAAATACATCACCGTAGGGGACCCGGTCATGCTGCAGTCTGAGGACATAGAGGGCAGCTGGAAAGGGCGTATCAAACGTATCAACAACCAGGTGGATCAGGGCACTCAGACCGTAAAAGTATTCATCGGCATCAGCGGCCAATCCCTGCGGGAAAACATGTACATGCGCGGCGAGGTCACCGCCAGCAAAATTCAAAACGCCTACAAGCTGCCCCGGCGCCTGCTTATGGATCAGCGCGCTGTCTTTGTAGTGCGCGATTCTTTCCTTCGCCTGGAGGAAGTGCGGGTAGTAAAGATGACCGATGAATCAGCGATCATCAAGGGCCTGCAGGACGGCACCCCCATTCTCGCCCAGCCCATACCCGATGCCTTCGATGGCATGAAAGTAGCAATCA
>CAYNIT010000083.1:0-16343 GCA_964397205.1 uncultured Phaeodactylibacter sp.
TTCTTCGGGATGGGGGAAAAAATTCCCTGCCCCGCGCCAAAAAAACCCAGGGAAGCGTGTCGGCCCGGTCTGATCTTTCATAAGAAAGCCCCCCGCCATGAAAGTAACCCCGGAGCTTGCCCGGTGCAGGTAAGACCCCCTCAGGGTCTGTGTGGTGGGGGCGTTGTCCAAACCCACCCATTGAGCCCGGTAAGACCCGCCGAAGGTGATATTCTGACCGAACGCCAGAAAGTTGCTTTCCACGGCAGCTGGGTTGATAATGGTGGCGTTCTCGCGGTACTGGGTGAATAAGGAAAGTTGCTGAGCCTGCAAGCTCGTAAATGCCAGAACGAACAACAGGCAAGGGAATAATGTGAATCGCGTCATGGGATAAGTTTTTGAGATGCGCAAATCTAGCAAATTTTAGCGCCCTAAAAACAAGCGTTTGTTAACAAATAGAGTTCATACTTATACAATTTTTCAAGATGCTTTAAGATGGGCAAACTAGACACGATACCAAAAGAAATGAAAGCAAGAAGACTGGGGAGAAGACCTTAAGCAGATAGCAGATACAAGCATGTATTCCAACAACGCCTGCTGATAGGCATCACATTGCCAAGCGAACCCCAAACCTCCTATTTTGTTTTGATATGTGTACCTCTCAAAGCTCTTGACGGGACTATAGAACACCATAGCGCCCAGCTGCCTTTGCTTCCCCCACTTTATTGCCAGCGGAGCGACGCACAAAAGCGCGATCAAATTTAGGGGTTTGGTTTCAAATTAGCCTATTTTATGTATGATAATTTTAGCTGCAGCTGGAAAACCCAAGTACATCTCTGCCCATACCTGTGTCTGCCCCACGCAACTTTTATTCACAAAAACTTAACAATCAAACAATTACACGAAAACAAAATCTACTCTATGGCAATTACAGCAAAAAAGTGGTAAATGTTAAAAAATGTGACTTGAAAGCTTTAGGGGTGAATTTTGCGCTTCCCGCTCTGCTGTTTTTGAACGGAGGCTTTTGGTGAAAGGCAAAGGCACTAGTGGGCTAAAAATCGAAGCTCCCCGGCGCTGCTTTAGAAGGCTCGGCATCAGGCAGGGGCTCTTGCTCCGGCTTGCTTGCCTGCAGTCGATGGTATTCTAACATTTGAAAGACGGCACGGACCTTCTCTGGCCAACGGCAAGGCATAGGAAACGCCGGCCGTTGGAGGCAAAGGGTAGGTTCATCCTCCAATGCACCGTCTGCATCGGTGTCCAGCAGAGGGCATCCCCGCCGCCCCTTCGGCCCTGGCAGTTTTGGGCATTCATCCTCAAAATTAGCGAGCCCATCGGCATCTCGATCCGGGCAGCCGTAGGTGAGTACACTGCCCACCTGCCCCGGGCACTTGTCTGAACGATCCGCCACCCCATCCCCGTCTTTGTCGGGACAGCCGTTCAGTTGGGGGCTGCCGGGAATAGCCGGGCATAAATCTTCTAAGTCCTCCACGCCATCCTGGTCTTCGTCCGGGCAGCCCCTAGCCGACCAGGCCCCCTTCACCCGCGGGCAGGCATCTTCTTCATCTACTATGCCGTCCCGGTCGGTATCCTTAGGCATCATCCGGAAGGTCAAGGTGAGCGAAGCCGCAGGCAGCCAATCATTCGTTTGGGGGTTGCCAGCCTCGCTGATGCCATCCAGGTAATCAGAAAAAGCCGTAGCGGTGCTCAATTCAAAGCCAAGGACGGCCACGCGGCTCAGGTCCGCTTTCAGGCCGATGCCGAAGGGCAGCATCGGCCCGTTCATCGGGAAGCGCTGCTGCTGATCCGCAAAGATGTGCGCTGCTTCGCCATTTTGAGCATTGTGGATGAATTCAGCCTGTGGATGATACTGCATCCAGCCTATCCCTGTAAAACAATAAGGAGACAAGCGTTTTTGAAAACGGCGCGGGGCGGGATAGCGCCGGCGGCCCCAGGGCTCCCATTCCAATTTGATGCTGCCGGTGAGGTACTCGCTCTCAAAGGAGAATTGACGGCTTTTGTAAACGCCCTTGTCAGTACCAGAAAGGCTAGCGTAACGGGCGTCCAAGCGCAACGCAAAGGTAGGCGAAAGATGACGGCGGATTAGAAAACCGTAGCTGCCGCCTGTCTCTGACAATTCCGGCAGCAGCCCCTTTGACAACTCTCCCTGATAACCTGTCAAGCCGGCTTGCACCCCACCTTCCCAATCTGCTTGCTGCGCGCTCAGCACGGCCGGCAACAGCAGCAGCAATAAGTTGTACCGTAAGTGTAGCCTCATCAAAATTTACAATTTGTGCCGCAACAGCGGTAAAGAGCAAAATGTACAGGCCAGCTGTATTTCTACGGAAGCACCGTTTGGTTGTCATCGAAAGCTCTGATGCTGCCATTTGCCCTTGCTCCTTTACCACCAACTCCTCCCGAAAGCGGCAATCATAGCATTTTCCTTCTTCTTTCTGAAACCAGAACACCGGCACCGCCTTTTCCACACAAAAGGGACAGCCGTCGTGCACGTATTTTGGCGATAGGAATAGATGTGTGCCGGAAACCTGAGGTTCTTGGGTAGATCTTCGACTGCGCCCGAGGGCGCTTGAATTACAATATCGCAGGCCCTTCGCTTGTGCAGAGGGGGGTTAACCGGCTCAGATACAGCGCCTGCGAATATAGGGCAAGATAAGGCTAATCAAAAAGATAGTCAAAAATTATATTGGAAATGTGCAATAGGTGACGGCTTCAAAACAACCGCTTGCGCTGAAAATACCAAGTCACCAGCAAACTTCCCACCACCGATACCGCGATGATGATGTAAATAGCGTAGTCCTTCCGCTCCATCGGCAGCGGGACATTCATGCCGTAAAAGCTGGCCACTAAGGTTGGCACCATAAGGATAATGGTGATGAGCGTCAGCCGGCGGATGGTGATATTGAGGTTGTTGGAAATGATGGAGCCGTAGGCATCCATAGTGCCATTGAGGATATTGGTGTAGATGTTGGACATCTCCAGCGCCTGACTGTTGTCGATGATGATGTCTTCGAACAGGTCAGATTTGTCCTCGTCCTCCCGTATGTTGAGAAAGTCGGTCCGCTTCATCTTCATTTTGAGCAGCTCGTTGGCACTGAGCGAGTTCACGAAGTAGACCAGGCTCTTTTCGATACTGAGCAGTTGCTTGAGTTCTTTGTTGCGGCTGGAGTCGTATAGCTCTTGCTCGATCAGGTTGCGCTTCAGATTGAGCTTTTTCAGGCAGGTCAGATAGCGGTAAACCGTTTGCTCCATGATTTGCAATACAAAACTGCTCTCATCGCCGGGGTCAAAATTGCGCACCTTCCCGTCCAGAAACAGTTGCAAGACCGGGCTGTCGTAAGCGGTGATGGTGATGAAATGGTCCATCGTCATGATGATGCCGATGGGCACGGTCACATAGATGGCGTCGTTTTCCTCCTCCGCTTCGTTGAGGATGGGCGTGTTTACCACGATGAGGCGTATGTCGTCCTCCCGCTCGTAGCGCGAGCGCTCGTCCACGTCCAGAGAATCCGTAAAGAAATCCAGCGGCACATCAAACTGTTGGGCGATCTCCTCCAGCTCCTCGTGGCTGAAGGGCGGAGAAATGTTGATCCAGCAACCTACTTCCGGCTCCTCGAGTTCCTTCAGCTTCCTTTCTACCTTGGCGTAGTACCGGATCATGGCATATCTCTGATAAGGTGGACCAATACGGGCACAAACTTACAATTTTTCCCTTCAATTCAAGACGGCGGCTTACTTAAAGCGGATAGCTTTCAGCGGACTGATAGAGGTGACAAGATAGGAGGGCAAAATCAAAAAGGCCAGCGTGATGAGCAAGGTGCCGATGTTGACCAGCAGGATGGGCATCAAGTTCAGCTCAATCGGAGCAGTAGAAAGGTAGTAATTTTCCTCGGAAAGCTGAATGAGCTCAAACTGATCCTGCAACAGGCACAAACCAATGCCGAAGACGTTGCCCCAGAGCAGCCCCAACCCGATAATGTAGGCAGCGTAGTACAGGAAGATCTTCCGGATGCTCCAGTTGGTACTGCCCAGCGCCTTCAGCGTACCGATCATGTTGGTCCGCTCCAGGATGAGAATCATCAGAGCCGTCACCATATTGATAATGGCCACGATGACCATGAGCGTCAAGATGACCACTTCATTGATATCCTGCAGGTCCAGCCAGTCGAATATCTCCGGCAGTTTGTCGCGTATGCTTTCAGCGTAAAGTTCCGTAGGCAATTCCTCGAAGTAAATGTATTCGGTCAGGGGTATGAGGTCGTCCAGATCGTCGATGAACACTTCGAAGCCGCTGACCTGATCCTGCCGCCAGCCCAGCAGGCGCTGTATCTGCCGGATATCGACCAGCGCGAATTTCTGATCGTACTCCTCTAAGCCCGTGCGGTAAATGCCGCTGATGGTGAAACGGCGGCGCAGCTGCTCGCCCTTTTCTACAAAATGCACGATGAAGGTGTCGCCGGTATCTACTTGCAGCCGCTTAGCCGTTTGGGCGGAGATCAGAATCTCCCGGGACATGCCTTCGGCCAGCAGTTCCAGACGGCGGCCGCGCTTCAGGTACTGCTGCATAAAGGTCCAATCGAAATCCCGGCCCACCCCTTTTAGTATGATCCCTTCGATTTCTTTTTTCTGCTGCTCCCCCGCTTCGATGATGCCAGGTTTAATGGCAAAGACCTGTATGTGGCGCACACCGCCCTCGGTACGGCGCAGGCGTTCTGCCGTGTTGCCCATCCACTGCTCGCGGCTGAGGTACTCTACCTGCTCAATAGTATCGAGATGCGGATAAAAAGGCTGCTGCTTATCAATGGGGTAAGCTTCCAGCAGAGAGCGGTTGATGTCCGTATCGGTAATGTGGATGTGCCCCCAGAAGCCGAAGATCTTGCTGCTGATCTCGCTTTTGAAGCCGGTAATCAGGGCATTGGCACAGATCATAACCGCCACACTGAGCGCAATGGCTACCACCGCAATACGGATGATGAGCCGAGAAAAGGACTGCTGCCCGGAAGCCGCCACCTTTTTCGCTATAAAATACTCCACCTTCATCTTGGGCAAAGATAATCGGTTTCGGTAAAATCGCGAATTTATACTTCCGCCAACTCTACCGCATGAGCCAGCGCGATTACCTCAAGCCCCGCCTGGACAGCCTGGCAGCAGGATTCCAGGAACGTTTGGAACAGCTGAGGCGGGAATTCCCCAGCTACCAAGCCCGTTTATCCGAATGGCTGCGCTCGGCTGCCGCCCTGAACGCCCAATTGCTGCCCGCCGACGGGTACAGCCTTACCGCCTACGCTGAGCAGCAAATTGGGCCAAAGCAGGCTGTCAAAGTAACCAACCATCACTTGTTCCCGCTGGAAGTCATTGGCTATGGCCGCCAGGGAAAAAGGCCGCAGGCTGGCCTGGAAAACATACAGTCGTTGCCCTCCTATTCTCAAATGGGCGCGTACGGCCCAGCTTTTTTCAAGACGCTCTCCGTCAGCTCTGCCGCCCGTTACCTTTTTTATCGGCTGCTGGGCTTAGATACCACTTTCTCCACCCCTATTCTGCCCTACGCCGCGCCCAACCGCCCGGCCGGCCTGCAACAACTGCTAAAGCAAAATCCAGATTTGAGCGAGGGGCCCTACGCCATCCGGGGCAAAGAAGTGGTCTTTGAGCCCGGCCGTCATCAGTTGCGGCAAACGCTCATCGTACCGCGCGGCTATACTTTGGTGCTGCAAGCCGGAGCAGAGCTGGAGCTGGCTGCGGGCCGCTCCATCATTGTCATGGGCTCGCTGCGGGCGAGCGGTACGGCAGCATCGCCAATACGCATCGAAGCCCGGGGCGGCGGCATGGCGCTGCTGCAGGCCGATGGGCCGTCCCAGCTGGCCTATGTGCTGATGGAAGGGCTACAGCCGCCCGCTTCCGGCAACTGGCGGCTGCCGGCTGCCTTCACCGTTTACGAGTCGGAGGCCGCTTTCGCCAATTGCGCCTTCGTAGGCTGCCAGGGAACAAGTGTCCTGCGGCTTATCCGCACTTCCTTCGAGCTGACGGATTGCTTCTTCCCGCAGTCAGAGAAAATCGCTCTGCGGGTAGATTACAGCAATGGGGCGCTGCAGCGCTGCCGCTTCGAGGAAGCGGGGCAGTGTGCCTTGCGCCTTTACGGAAGCCGAGCCGAGATTCGGGATTGCCGCTTTCAGGAGCTGCCGGACCAAGCGATAAGTATTCGGGAGGGCAGCTTTGCTCAGCTCAGAGAGGCCGAAGTGCGTTTCGCAGGGCTGGCGGTGGAGGCTCTGGATGGCGCTCGGGTGCGTGTGCAGGGGCTGCGACTGTCGGACTGCCAGACCGGATTTGCCGCTTTTCGAAAAAAGCCCGAATTTGGCCCTGCTCAAATCGTTGTAGCGTCCTGCCGGGCAGAAAATACAGAGCAGCTTTACCGGAAGGGGCCCGAGAGCAAAATTGATTTCCAGACGGAGCCACCGTATAATTGATGACTTTACGCACCCTTTTCAAGACAGCTGGGCAATATTTGTTGCGCTATTACCTCCTGCTATTGCTGCTGTTTGCGGGCTACCGGGCCAGCGAGCTGCACCAACGGTTTTTAGATGGGCTCATCTGGTCAGATGCAGAGGGGTACTATATGTACCTGCCTGCCCTTTTTATCAACGGCGGGTTCGAGTACCTGCCCATACGGACGACGGAGCAGTACTTCTACTTCCGTGGTACCAAAAAGCGCTTCACGAAATATTCCTACGGGGTAGCTTTGATGCAAACGCCATTTTTCCTGGGCGCTCACGCGCTGACGAAGGCGACGGGTGGCAAAACCGATGGTTATAGCCATTACTACGTTCGAGCCTTGCAGCTGGCCGGGCTGTTCTACGGGTTTCTGGGGCTCTGGTTATTACGGAAGATCCTGGAACGGCACTTCAGCCAGTTTCTCACTTTTTTGACAGTGGTTGGCTTATTGTTGGGGACCAACCTATTCCACTATATCGTTCAGGAGCCCGGTATGTCTCACGTTTACTCTTTCTTCCTATTTGGCATATTTGTTTGGTATACGCCCAGATTTTACCAAGAGCCTGGCTGGCGCAGGTTCGCGGGCATGGGGGCGCTGTTGGGGCTCATTGTACTGATCAGGCCTTCCAATATTTTGCTGCTGCTGTACCTGCTGCTTTACAAGCTGCGCAACCGGCGGGATGTCCGGGAAAGAATAGGTTTCATTCGGCGGCACTTTCGGGAATTGATTGCCGCCCCGCTGGCCAGTTTCCTGGTATTTCTCCCGCAATTTTTCTACTGGAAGTACATTTCCGGGGATTGGTACATTTACGCCTACGGAGAGGAAGGCTTCAACTGGCTGAACCCGCGCATCGACATGGTGCTGTTTCACATCAAAAACGGCTGGCTATTCTTTAGCCCGATGGCGGGCTTTGCCATCCTGGGTTGCCTGCTGGGCAGCTGGAAAAACCGGCACAACATCGCTCCGATTTTTTTGATCTGGGCACTGCTGCTGTACATTACAGCAAGCTGGTGGTGCTGGTGGTTCGGCGGCGCGTTCGGGCATCGGAACTTTGTTGAATACTATGTGTTGCTGGCCTTCCCCTACGCCTGGCTGTTCCAGCAAGTCATGAGCTGGCGCGCCTGGCTGCCCAAAGTGCTGCTCCTGCTGGCTTGGGTGCTGCTCATTTACTACAGCTACATGCTTACCGTTTACTTCCCGGGTGCTCATTACGAGTGGTGGAGTTGGGAGGGAGCAGTGAGCCATATGCTCCGATTCGACTTTAGTAAACAATACTGACCTTAGCCATCCCGGCTTCGCCTAAACTAATCGACATGCCAAACACCCTATCCATCGTCGTACCTGCTTATAACGAGGGAGCTACCATCCACTACCTACTGGATAAAGTCAGGGCAGTACAATTGCCCGCCGGCCTGAGCAAAGAGGTAATACTGGTCAATGATTGCTCCACCGACGACACAGAGGCCACTATTCTGCGCTACCGGGAGCAGCATGCAGATATGGCCATTGCTTACTACAAGCACGAAGTCAACAGAGGCAAAGGCGCAGCCCTGCATACCGGCATTCGGCAGGCGAGCGGCGATTACGTCATCATTCAGGATGCCGACCTGGAGTACGACCCGCAGGAGTACTCTATTTTACTGCGGCCCATGCTCGATGGCGTAGCCGATGTGGTTTACGGCTCGCGTTTTATGGGAGGCAATCCCCACCGTATCCTGTTTTTTTGGCATTCTCTGGGCAATCAGTTCCTGACCTTCCTCTCCAACGCGCTGACCAACCTCAATCTGACGGATATGGAGACCTGCTACAAGCTTTTCCGGCGGGAGGTTATCCAGAGCCTTGACCTCAGGGAACAGCGGTTCGGTTTCGAGCCGGAAGTAACGGCTAAGGTAGCTCGCCTACCTGGCATACGGATTTATGAAGTAGGTATTTCCTACTACGGCCGCACCTACGAAGAAGGCAAGAAGATCAATTGGCGGGATGGATTCCGGGCTATTTATTGTATCTTGAGGTACAATCTTTTCCAGTGAATCCTTTCCGCATGTTCTATTTACGCGTTCTTTTACCTACTCTCTTACTGCTCAACGCTTCGGGCCTCTCCGCTCAGCGGGCAGCTTTCGATTGCGACAGCACCTACTACCCGATTGGTGGCGTGGTTTCGCCAATTTTAGTTGAAAAAGGCTTGGTATCTTCCGGCGGCTGTGAGCCTGTGGCTTACCCCTGTATCGCCGGCGGCTGCACAAGAGGCATTAAGAAATACCTGGCCCGCGCCGTAAAGATGAATGGCCTGGCTGACCTCAACATGCGCGGCACCTGCTGGGGTTTGCCCTACCGGCCGCATTTCGAAGAAACGGGCCTCAATTGTGAGCCTCCCTATGACTACTGTTCCAACTATTACTGCCCGGAAAAGTACGCTCAGGCCATACAAATGCTAGTACAGCTGAAGGCACAGCTCATCCTTCGGGCGAGCAGCGCCTGGTACAGAGAAAACGGCCTGGTGCCGCATGGCGACCACCGGCCGCAAAGCAACGGCCCGCATCTGTGGGGGCGCTCCCGGCAACTTATACTAGACATTAATGCTGCTTACGATTGCGCAGGCCTGCAACGGCCGATCGTACAGGCGGGCATCTTCGAGACCGTTGGCGATGGAGTAGAAAAAGTAGCCATCCCTCAAGATGTTATCCTGTGGCTGTCCCGGGAAATTAAACAGCTGCCAGAACAGGAGCGTCGGCGTTACATGAGCCCGCAGGGAGAGGCCCGTATCGGTTTGCACTTCCGTAAAAACCTGATGCTGCAGGACAGCTCGGAGGGTGGCAAAGACCTGATCGACATCCGGAAAATGGAGGCACGGCTGTGGCTCTTCTTCCAGGCTAAGATATTTCTGGATTTTGGCTACAAGTCTTTGCACATGGGGCAATACCACTTTATGAACCCGCCGGGATCACGCGGAGATCATCAAAGCTTGTGGTCCCTGCTGCAGCAAATCCGGACTTACGCTGAGTCCATAGGCTCCTTCGTGTTGATCGCAGGAGAAAACCTGAGAGAACCCGTGGCAAAGCTTGGCGACCAGTTGCTGTTCGATTACGAAATGAGAGCCCTGCGCGCCCGGGAACTTTCCGACCCTCCAGTGCGGGGAGACGTGGAAGCCTGTGACATGCTGCCTGACCTGGATTACTTCGCCGGCACACCCTGTGAGGGTTCCAATCTTCCAGCATTCCTTGACCCCTGCGTGGTGCAGGGCGGGCCCAATGGAGGCACTATCATCGGCACCGGCGGGAAGCACCCGCTGGGCTGTCAAATTGAACAGCAGCCCTATTTGGTTTACTTCGACTTTGGGCCGGGTACCGCCTACTACCCGGACGGGCAATCCGAGTACGGCAACCGTTGCCGGGTACCGGCTTATGATTACCTTGGAAGGGCCAGTGTGTCCTATCCGCCCAGTGATTATACCCAGCTGGTATGGGGCTACGATGACCACCGCTGGTTTGGTTACGAGCTAGACCGGCCCTGCCGAAATTATTGGCTGGGTCACTATCTTTGCCGGCGCCGACAGGTATTAGGCCCTAACGGCTTCCTGCAAATACCTGGCCTCATACGAGTCGTTCGAACTGAAAACTACTGTAACCTGGACCATAATGAAGTGCTTATCGACTCAGCAGGCAGATGGTACAATACTGTATCTCAGTCGTTTGATACCATCCGGCAGGCGGGGCATGTGGGGCTGTTTTTTATGGCAGACGACTCGCAATTGCTACAGCGCACTGCAGCTCAACTTGAAGCAGTTCCCGCTCGGTACGAAGTTTCCGCCGTTTGCAGTACCAACTTTCCTACCAGGAGCAAAAAGCCAGGATTGCTGCTTCACCTGCGCGTACGGGAACCCGATTGTTCTTCCAGCTACACCTGGGAGATCTGGGAAACCGGTAACAAATGGTCAGCTTATCTGGAAGGAGCTGAAGTGTTTTGCTCTCCGCCGAATAGCGGGCGCTACCGTATCCGGCTGCGGCAGGATAATTTCGGCTTCAGCTCTGCCTCTTCAGAGGAGCAGGCGGGCACCCGATTGCAGGATACGCTAATCAATGTGGACAAGCGCATTTGTCCCGGGAGAGACGGGGCGCTTCACCTTTTTCCCAATCCAACGGAAGAGTCAATCCAGCTGAAGTACAATTTTCAGGCAGAATCAGACTATCAGCTATATATTTTTGACCCACGCGGCAAATTGTTGCACTCGGACACCTACCGGGGCCTTAGCCAGGAGGCACCGCTGCAGGTATCTTTGATGCCCAATTGGCCGCCGGGTTTGTACACGGCTGCCCTATGGAGCAAAGGCATTCCACTGGGACATGGGCGTTTCCTGCGACTGGCACCGTAACCGCTGCAACCATCTCTGGCATAAGCTGTTAAGCTATAAAATCAAAAGTTTATGGTCCGGCTTGCCCTCCTTCTACTGTTTGCGCTGTCCACTGGCAGCTTTGCCTCTGCCCAGCGCGCTGTGATCGACGATTTTACCATCAGTGGAGACACCTACCGTACTGACGATGGCTGCTTCCGGCTCACCGAGGAACGGGACTATTCCTCCGGTTCTATCTGGTACAAACAGCCTATGAGCCTGAAGGAGCCCTTTTCGATAGAGCTCAGCGTGTTTTTGGGCTGCAAAGACGATTCCGGTGCTGATGGTATGGTCTTTGTGTTCACCTCCCGCAACAATCAGACGGGGTACCGGGGCGAGGGCATCGGTTTTGCTGGCTTGCGCCCCTCCGTAGGCATCGAGATCGACACTTGGCTGAACGAGCATCTGATGGACCCTGTCGAAGACCACGTAGCCATCATGGGCAATGGCCGCGTAGGCCACTGGAACGACCTGGCGGGCCCTCTGCCCATTCCCAATGTGGAAGATTGTGCCCAACACAAACTGGCGGTACGCTGGGATCCCAAAGCGCAGCGCCTCTCCCTCGAACTAGACCAGCAGGAAGTCATCGCCCTGGAAGCGGATTTGCTGCAGGATATTTTCAATGGGCAGGACACTGTCTACTGGGGCGTTACCGCAGCTACCGGCCGCTACAACAACTTCCATGAGGTTTGCTTCGACCGCCTGTCCGGCATCTCCCCCGAAACGCCGGAACAAACCAGATGGGGCAAATAGCAGCTTTACTTCACCTTTTCCCGAAAGGCGACGAAGAAGTCCAGCGATTTCGGGTTGCGCATGGCATCCGGATTAGCCGCTTTCTCAACGGCATGGCCCAACAGGATTTTTTTGACGGGCGCCTCCAGCTTCTTCCCGCTTATGGTGTAGGGGATGTCCTTGACTTCAATAATGTCGTCCGGCACATGCCGCGGCGTGTAATCGCTGCGCAGCCTGCGCTTCAACTGGCTCTTGATCTCCTCGGTAAGCTCCTGCCCTTCGTCCATAAGAACAAATAGCGGCATGTAGTGCCGGCCGCCACTCAGCTCTAAATTGACGATCAGGCTGTCTTTGATGGCTTTGACCTTGTTGACCGCCCGGTAGATTTCAGCTGTGCCGATGCGAATGCCGTGCCGGTTGAGGGTGGCATCGGAGCGGCCCAGGATGACCAGGGTATTTCGGGCCGTTACTTTCACCCAATCGCCGTGCCGCCAGATGCCGGGGTACATGTCGAAGTAACTGGAGCGGTAGCGCGCTTTGTTTTCATCTCCCCAAAAAAACACAGGCATGCTGGGCATAGGCTTGGTGATGACCATTTCCCCTACCTCATCCACCAGCGGCTGGCCTTCTTCATCGTAGGCGTAGAGCGCACAACCCAGGCCGCGGCACTGAATCTCTCCCAGATAAACCGGCTCCAGCGGGCATCCTCCTACAAAAGCGGTGCAGACATCCGTACCGCCACTCATAGAGCACAACCATAGGTCTTCTTTGATGTACTGGTAGACGTAGTCAAAGGCTTCAGGAGGCAATGGTGCACCAGTAGAGCCGATAGAGCGCAAGTGCGACAGATCGTAAGTTTCGCTGGGGCGCAGCTGCCGCTTCATGCATGCCACGAGATAAGGGGCGCTGGTCCCGAAGTGGTGGATTTTTGCGCGTTCGGCGAAAGCCCATAAAACCTCCATGTCCGGGTAGTTGGGGCTGCCATCGTATAGGACCGCCGTACCGCCGGTCAGCAGCGAGGCTTGTACGAAGTTCCACATCATCCAGCCGGTGGTAGAGTACCAGAAAAAGCGCTCGCCGGGATGCACGTCATTGTGGAAAGCCAAATACTTCAGGTGCTCCAGCAATACTCCCCCCTGGGAATGGGTAATGGCTTTCGGGATGCCCGTGGTGCCGGAAGAATACACTACCCAGATGGGGTGCTCAAAGGGCACTGCCTCGAAATGCAGGCCCTGATGGGTTGTCTGCACTGCCTCCGCCCAGTTGGCCGCCTTGTCAATGGAGTGGGCATCCGCCTCCTCGTTCAGGTAGGGCAGCAGGATCACCTTTTGCAGGCTGGGCAGTTGCTCTGTCAGCTGCTGCACCACCTCCATTTTATCGTAGGCTTTGCCGTTGTACTGGTAACCGTCTACAGCAATCAGCACCTTAGGTCCAATTTGCTGAAAGCGGTCCACCACACTGCTGAGGCCGAAGTCCGGGGAACAGCTCGACCAAATCGCTCCGATGGAACAGGCGGCTAGAAAAGCGATGGTAGCCGCCGGGGTATTGGGCAGGAAGGCGACTACCCGATCTCCTTTCTCCACACCGATTTGCCGGAAGTAAGCCGCCATAGCCGCGGTTTGCTCCCGCAGCTCCGCCCAGCTCATTTCCGAAAGGGGCTGTTTTTCCGATTGAAATACCAGAGCCGGGTGCTGATCGTTGGCTTGCCGGAATACATGCTCGGCGTAATTGAGCGTGCTGCCTTCGAACCAACGGGCATCGGGCATCGGATCCTCCGAAAGCACCCGCTGGTAGGGTTGGTGGGCGATGACCTCAAAGTAGTTCCAAATCGAGGCCCAGAAATCCTCCGGCTCATTCACCGACCAGGCCCATAAGTCGGCGTAAGCATGGAACTGAAGGCCAGCATTTTCCGCCAGCCAATTCATGTACTGCTGCAATCTCGATTGCTGCTTGAAAGCATTGGTAGGTTGCCAGAGAGGTGTAGGCACTTCGCTCATGTTTAAATTCGGTTGGATTTGGTTAGATAATAAGGCGGAAATTACTAATTTCCCCACGAGACCACTAAAACAAAACGAATGAAAAAGATACTGATCGCCAATCGTGGAGAAATTGCGCTGCGGGTCATGCGCACCGCCCGCAAAATGGGGGTGAGGACCGTTGCAGTGTATTCAGAGGCGGACCGCCATTCCCCGCATGTGCGCTTTGCCGATGAGGCGGTGTGCATTGGGCCGCCAGCTTCCGCCCAGTCTTACCTGATGGGCGACCGCATCATAGAAGCCGCTAAGGAGCTGGGCGTTGAAGGGATCCACCCGGGCTATGGTTTTCTCAGTGAGAATGCGCCATTTGCCCAGGCCGTTACGGAGGCTGGCATCAAGTTCATCGGGCCAGGGCCCCACGCCATCGAGGTCATGGGCAGCAAACTGGCAGCTAAGGAAGCTGTAATGAAGTACGACATTCCTATGGTGCCGGGCTTAGACCACGCCATCACTGATATCGGGGAGGCCAAAGAAGTGGCAAAGGATATTGGCTTCCCGGTCCTCATCAAAGCCTCCGCCGGCGGCGGTGGCAAGGGGATGCGCATTGTGGAAAATCCAGAAACCTTCGAAGATCAGATGAAACGCGCCATCAGCGAGGCGACCTCTGCCTTCGGCGACGGTTCGGTTTTTGTAGAAAAATACGTCACCTCTCCCCGCCACATCGAAATTCAGGTGCTGGCGGACGAGCACGGCAACTATCTGCATTTCTTCGAGCGGGAATGCAGCATTCAGCGCCGCCATCAGAAGGTAGTAGAAGAAGCGCCCTCTTCCATCCTCACTCCCGAACTACGGGAGAAAATGGGCCAGGACGCGGTCAACGTAGCGCGCGCCTGCGACTACACCGGTGCCGGCACCGTGGAGTTTCTTATGGACGCCGGCCACAACTACTACTTTCTGGAGATGAACACCCGCCTGCAGGTGGAGCATCCCGTCACGGAACTCATTACAGGCGTAGACTTGGTGGAGCAGCAAATCCTCATCGCCCGCGGGGAGCCGCTTCCCATCAAGCAGGAGGACCTTCGCATCAACGGCCACGCCCTCGAGCTACGGGTGTACGCAGAAGACCCCACCGATAACTTCCTGCCCAGCGTAGGCAAACTGGAGCGCTACCGCCGGCCTTCCGGCGAGAATATCCGGCTCGACGATGGGTACGAGGAAGGCATGGATATCCCCATCTACTACGACCCAATGATTTCTAAGCTGGTGACCTACGGCGTCAACCGCGATGCTGCCATACAGCGTATGCTGGAAGCTATTGAGATGTACGAAATTGAAGGCGTAGAAAGCACGCTGCCCTTCGGCAAGTTCGTCTGCGAACACGAGGCCTTTACGTCCGGAAATTTCGACACGCATTTCGTACAGCAGTACTTCACGCCGGAAGCTCTGGAGGAAGGCAACCGCAGCGGAGCGGAGGTGGCGGCCAAACTCGCCGTACGCTTGTTTGAAGAAAACGAGCTGCAGCTCAGCATTCCCAAAATCGGGGATTCCGATTGGCAAAAGCGCGAGCGCTGGTAGGCCATTAGAGGGCTGTCCGCTTTTTATAATGCATGGCCTCCATCCTGCTGTGGCTGAAACAGCTGGCTGAGCCTACTCCCCTGGCCCATAGAGGCGCTCGATGAAAGAGCGGAAAGTCGCTGCCTCCACGCTCCAGTCCGGAGCAGGCAGGCCCTCTCCCCAGACATCGGGATTGTCGTACAGGTTGAAGTAACAAGCGCCGGCTACGGTTTGCCGATGCTGCTGCAGGCTGGCTGCCGCTTCTTCCAGCCAGAAAGCTTGGAAATCCTCCGGCCCTTTCACTCCAAATTCGGTGATGAAAAGCAGCTTGTTCGCCAGCGCTACCCGATGGGCTTTGCGTTCGAAAATTTTGCGGAAGCTTTCCTGTTTTTTGTGGTCGGTGATGTTCTTATCTGGCAGCCCGTAGATGGCAATGCTGACGTAATCTACCACATCATCGCCGGGGTAAAAATCCATGGAAGCACGGTCGCCTGCTGGCCCCCATACCCGCTTGATGTGGCGGGGCAGCGTATCCAGGAAATTCATAAAGTAGCGGTAGCCCAGGATGTAATCCACCGGCTCCTGGCTCTGCCAGGGGTATCGGTTGATCGGAATTTCCATCTCGTGGGCGAAGCGCAGGTAGACCGTTTGCTGGGCTTTCGCCAGGATATTGTACAGCGAGCTGATTTCCTCATCGTACTGCCCTTGCAAGATGTGCGGAAAAACCTCCCGGTCGTGATGGGCAGCGGCGTCTTTGAAGGGCTCTGCCGTGACGATCACCTCATGGCCGCGCGCCAGGGCAGCTTTAAAGTCTTTTCGGAAAGGGCCCCGCTCTAGGTCTGCCCAGTTGACAAACAAATGCTCTACCCCTACTCCCTCCAAATCCACCAGCCGCTCCTTCGGGTCATATACGCCCAAACGAAAGTGCGAAGCGGCAGCTATGGTATCGGCCTGTTGAATGGGTACGTGAGCTGCCGCCTGCAAGTCTCGCCTTGCGCACTGCTCCCAAGTTTGGTAGTCTGCCTGCTGTATAGAATCCGCTCCTAGTACCAGTATCTTTTTGTCAAAGAAGCGCAAACGGTGCAGCTCCCGCCGCAGTTCGTCCTGCGGAGAAGGATGCGGCGGGTAGTTATCCGCCTTCAACTCCTGTGGATGCGCTAAGGGGTCGCGCAACAATAACTTACCGATTTAGACTCGTTCTTTTGCACGCTAA
>CAYNIT010000084.1:0-16251 GCA_964397205.1 uncultured Phaeodactylibacter sp.
ATTTCCGGCCCTCAGGCTTCGCCCTACGAACAGGAGCTGGCTTTAGCCGCTTCCCCCTGGCGTAACAAACCCTTGGAAGCCGGTCAGGCCTATACCTTCAGCCCAGTGGTGTCAACTAATATACCTACGCAATTGATTACAGGGTATGAGATCAACACCGGACAGGGTTTTATAAGTGTTCCACCGGGCGGTTTACATACCTTCTTTGCACCGCAGGATAGTGTGATGGATTTTCAAGCCCGGGTAACGCTTATCAACGGTGAAGTGCTGGTCAGCCGGAGCAGAATGGCTGTAGTGCCGGTTGTCAGTTCAATACCGACAATTACCCCGGTTGGCTACTGCGCGGCGGCAGAATTCACTATTGACCTAGGCTCTACGATGCCCACCTGGGACGATGAAACCGATCAGTTGTTTGTCCGGACCTCCTGCTGTGATGATGTCATCTGCCGGCCCTTGCTGATTATTGGTGGGTTTGAAACGCCTATGGTCGACCCAGAGAATGACTTCAATATTGATAATGATTTTGAGGATATTATTACTCGATTAGAAGAATTTAATTCCCCAGCGAACCTCCCAATCCCTGCACCTCAATTGTCCATCTTAGATGAATTTCTCAACGACGGCTACGACCTTATTTTCCTGGACTTCGACGATGAGACTTTGCCCTTGGAGCAAAACGCTCAAGTGGTCAAGCAAGCCATCCGGGAGATCAATGACCGCAAGGTCACTGAGGAGCCATTGGTGATCGCCGGCCTGAGTATGGGCGGAGTAGTGGGCAAGCTGGCCCTGCTGGAGATGGAGCGCGATGGAGAAGCCCATGATGCCCGTTTGTTCATCAGTGTGGATTCCCCGCTGCGGGGTGCGAATATACCTTTAGGGATACAGCACATGGTCCATCATCTAAATGACTTAAAAGTATATGCAGTGCCAGGCGTAGCCAGTATTAGCTTAGGCACATTGGTACCGCAACTTGCGGACGCCGCATTTACCCTGCGCCGGCCATCTGTTAGGCAAATGCTGATTTACCATAGTCAGGAAAACCTTTTGACTAACAACTCCTACCAAAGCTTTTACAACTATTTCACGGGGCTTGGCAAACTTCAACAATGTGAACATCTCGCCATATCAGCTGGATCGCAGCTGGGAATTGGGCAGGCATTTAATGCAGGGGATAAGCTAGTCTCAATTGAAGGCACAACAGGGCAACTCCTTAGCGAATTTACAGATGTAGGAAGTGGCTGGGGGACGGTAATAGATATCGTAGGCAATCTGGCACTCGGTACTGGTGGATATCTTGATCTTGACGCTTGGGCACTTCCTGACATGCCTGCATCCCCTCAATTTGTGTACCGAAATGTGGTGACTATGCGGTTGTTTGGCATCCCCATCATTCTAGATATCAGAAAAGTCCGGGTATCTGGGACTCAGCCATTCGATAGTGCTCCCGGAGGAGTATCAGAATTAGCAGGACTGCCTGGAGCACTTCAACCACAATTCTGCTTCATCCCCACTATAAGTGCATTAGAGGTTGGTCCTTTTCAGTCTTTTAACGGTCCCTTAAGTGATCCTTTTGAGGATGTTTCTGATAATAACGCAGTATTGGCATTATCTCAAACAGCGATGGACTTCATGGTGGCTGTCATTGACCCAGTAGTAGAGTTTGCAAACCTTGATCATGAAAACCCCTTCAGTCCTGAAAACACAGGCATGCTACTATCCGTAGCATCAAATGGAGCTACCACCCCAAGCTTGCTAGACAACGACATCTTTAACCACGGTGACAGCCCAGAGGTTTATGATTATGCTAACCCTCCTATGCCTTTCCCGGTATATCGCACGGAGCCCATCATCGATGAAGATACCGATATCATCAATGGAAGCGAGCTGAGGGTAAACCATGCGGGCCCAATAGGGCTTACCGGTGCCGCGAACACACTCCTGAATGCCACTAGTGGCAACTTTGATGTATTCATACGCAGCGGATTTTGTGACGGGACGCCTACTACCGTTATCATTAACTCCGATAGCCGTATCGACATAGGAGAGTGGGACGCTGCCGCCGGCATTGAAAACACAGGATATGTGTACGTTCAAAACGACGCTACGGTAGACATACAGCAAGACGGCCAAGTAGAAATCAACAAACAATCCCAATTCGTCATTCAAGAAGGCGGCCAGGCCTTCGTCCGCAACGGCGGGGTGCTGGAAGCCGAGTTCGGCGGCAAGGTGCGCATAGAGGATGGAGGCGAAATAAGGGTAGAGGCCGGCGGCAAACTCCGCGTCACGCAGCAATCCGCCGTGGTGGTGGAGCCGGGCGGCAAGCTGATCTTGGAGCCGGGCGCCATTGTGGAGCTTTGGGAAGAAAGTGACCCTGGCCTGGCCGTAGTGCAGATAAAGGGGGAGCTGGAAGTACAAGGCGAGTTTGAGTTTATCGGCAACGGTTTCTTTGATTTTTATGCAGGGCATACCCTCAGCCTGCCCGGCGGTATATTCAAGATAGCCGGCCGGGGCTTTGGCCAGCGGTTTATGCGCCTGCAGCAGAATGCCCGGGTGCAGATTGGAGACGCCGACTTAGAGCTGTCGGAGGGCCTTATAGAGTACTTTTCTGGCTCTGAGATAGTAGTCGGAGCAAGCGAAGTAGCGGTATCTGCAATCCACTTTGATGGGTTTGGGGCGGTAGCCTAAATATCGATGCGTACATTAACGCCCAGACCGATGACCCGCAGTTTGCCAGGGCGAACCACTTCCAGCGCTCCGTAGCCACTTCGGGCAAGTGGTTTGACATTTGCTATACCTCGGACTTGGGGCAGCAAATACAGACCATACCTGCAAGGGGGAACTTTTGGGGCTCCGACAACGCCAACCCAGACAATGGTATGTTGCACTATGGCATCCACCATGCCAGTGCCTTCTGCGGGCCAGGTAGCTCGGAAGTCGGCTTAAACTTTAGCGACAAAGCAGCCCAAGCCCCTACAGATTGCCCGATCAAGCCAATTACGGATGGCTCAGAAGTAAGTAGCCGTCTAAGGCTAGACGCTCTATTGATAACCAGCGTACCGCCCTCTCAAAAATGCAGCAGATCCCTCACATCCGCCTCTCTGTCAACCGGCCGGTCCAGCAAGTTCAAGCGCAGGGTCCGCTTTTTCGGATTCAGGGCTTGCCTTTGTTCCGGCGGCAGCACCGCCAGGCGGCTGTCATCGGTCACCACCCACAGCAGCGTGCGGGCGCTTGTGCTTATTACCGGCCAGGTTTCCCCGCCGGTGTAGAAACGGTACAAGGTATTGCGGCCGTAATCCGCCAGGTAAGCCGTATGCCGGTCGTAGGTGGCTCCGTGCTGATCCTTGAAGGCCACATTCAGCGGCTGCTGCTCCACCCTGACCGGACGGGCACAGTTCCAGACCCCCAATTTGTCGGCATTGAAGCGATTGACCACCCGGCGGCGGACCAGGTATGGATCAGCGCCGGCTTTGGCGCCTCCCGCCAGAAGGGTGTCCAGCCTGGCATCATAGGCTTCGGCTACAGCAGAACGTTTTGCCTCCGCTTCCGCGAGGATGGCCGCCCGGGCCTCCTTCAGTTCTGCCTCACGCGCCTCCATGGCGGCCTGGTATTCCTGTAGCTCCAGGCTGTAGCGGTCGAGGGCGTTCTGGTAATCCTCTCCAAACAGCATTGGGCTTACGATAAGCGTCAGCTCGTTCTGCGGGTGAACCAAGGTCAGCTCGTAATCCCGCTCGTTGATCGGCCGGATTTTAACCGCTTCCCAGGCAACCCCGAAGGCCCGCTCGTCAAAGGCAGGGCTGCTGGGCATGATTTTCCAAATGACGTTCTCATACATGCGTTGCAGCTGCGCCAGCTCTTTCCGTACGCGCCCCTTCTCGGTATCTTCAATCTGCAGCGCGCCGTCCAGGAAATCCAGCTCCAAGGTAGGCAAATCGCCCTGAGCCGGTTGCGGGCGCAATGGCTTAACGGGCCGCGGGATACGGCTTTCCAGAGACTGCAGGGATTCCTGCTTGTCGCGTTCTATGGCTCTTAATTTCTCCATCATAGCCTGCTTGGGCTGCCGCAGCGGGTCTTCTGGGTCCACTACCCCTTCGCCCAGAAACGTCATGCGGTTCTGGCTTTGGTAGCGCCAGTTTTCAATGATGGTATCCAAGCGGTAAACATTGTACTGCGGTGGCGTATCGGACATCAGGCCAGGCACCATAATTTCTGAAACGAGTTCCAGGTCAATGGTCTTGCCAGGCGCGAGTTGCACCCTTTCTCCGTTTTGCTCGGCGTACAGCTCAATCATACCGGATGACTCCAGCGCAAAGCGGTTGCCCGCAGAGTCATACTGCATCGGGATGCCTGCCGTAAAGAAATCCACGAAGTCGTGCATTTCCCGATAGTAGACATCGACTTCCCCTTCGATGAGGCGGCCGTAGTCGTTAGCGAATGCAGCGGCGGGTACAACTAACTTGGAGCCGCTGGAATACTCGTATACCCCGCCTTCCTCGGTTTTAACCCGGAAGTTGGCGAAGGCAGGCGCAGCCAGGGACTGAATAGGCGGCTGGGCAAAGGGCTGCTGCTCAAAGTAAGCATCAGTGGATAGCTGTGGCGCTTCCGGTGCGGAAAACACGCCTCCCAACAGAAATACCAGAACGGCAACTGCCGCTGCGGCAGCGCTGCTGATGTATACCAGGCGCAGGCGCCGGATGCGGGCGCCGCGTTCGCGGGGCTCCGACTCGTACCGCTTCAGCAGTGCGTCAAAGTCCTTGTGCCTGGACATGTCTTCCTGCGACGGCAGAGCAGGATTGGTCTTAAATTTGTAGTTTTTACTCATGGCGCTCCGGTTTTGCTACCCCAAGGAAAATTCCGGGGTAATTCCACCTAACTCATCATCTTTTTCATTCGGTTCAAAATCCTAAAAGTCCTAACCTTGGCGTTGTTCTCAGTGATGTCCATAATATCAGCAATCTCCTTGTAGGGCAAGCCTTCGAAAAAGCGCAACTCAATCAGTTGCAAATCTTTTTCCTTGAGCTGGTCCAGTGCTTCGATCAGTTGGGGAAGGTAAGCTTCTAAATCTCCTCCCTCCTGCAGTTCTTGCATCAGGTCGCCGACCGGCGCATCCTCCAGGGTGACCGTCCGCTTTTTCTTAGCTTTTCGGAAGTGCTGAGCAATTTCGTTGCTGGCAATCCGGTACAGCCAAGCCGAAAAAGGCACTCCTTTGTATTCGTAGCAGTCAATGCGCTGCATCGCTTTGAGGAATACCTGGGAACACAAATCGGCAGTCAGAGCTTCATCCGTGGTACGTCGGAAGATATACAGAAAGATAGCTTCGTAGTACCGGTCGTAGAGCGGTCTAAACATGGCAGGGTCGCGTTGAGCAGCTTGCACTTCTAGCCACTCTTCCTGCATGTCTTTCGCAGAAACGGTCCGTTTGGGCACGCTCATTTGCACGGTTTTTGCAAGAGTACGGCTAAATTGCAAGTTAGAAAGCATCAAATATAAAAAATTGGCTGCCAAATGACGGCCAGGCTGAACCGGCCATCTTTTATTTGCTCTGTCTAAAATTTCAAAAGCCCCGGGGCATCACAAACTTTAGGAACATCGGAAAAACATCGGGTTCCCAAAGCAGTTTCTTTTGTTGGTACCATTTCTAGTTTTGTTCCAATTCCCTAATGCAGAGCATCGAAAAGGTTACACCATTCTACAGCCAATAATCATCCACTGATCGCCCGAATTCCGTAAATAAGCTTATATGATCAAATCCATCGGCTCTCTTTTAGTTTTTTTGTTGCTCTGCCGGGCAGGCTTTCCGCAGGAGCGTGCAGATAGCCTGGGCAAGCAGCACTCTCTGGTGGCGCTGCCACTGGTGTTTCTGACACCGGAAACGAGTTGGGGCTTTGGCGCAGCCGGGGTGTATACCTTCCGTTTCTCGGGAGCGTCTCCGGACAGCCGCCCCTCGCAACTACAGCTGGGCGGTGCCTATACACTGGAGAATCAATTGCTGTTGTACCTGCCTTTCCAGTTTTTTGCCAAAGCGGAAGCGCTCAATGTGTACGGCGAGCTAGGTTACTATCGGTATACCTACTTTTACTACGGCATCGGCAATCGCTTCGAAGACTACGAGGGAGAATTGTTTGACCTCACCTACCCCCGCCTGCGGCTGAATGCAGCCTACCGGGCACTGGGTCAATGGTACACCGGGTTGCGGTACTGGATGGATGATACAGAGGTCTCTGAGCTCGCGGCCGGCGGATTGCTGGCGGAAAACCGGCCAACGGGGACAGAAGGGGGCACTATATCAGCTCTCGGCCCGCTGCTGCTGCTGGATCAGCGCGATAATGTGTTTTACCCCTCCGAGGGGAACTACTTGGAGCTGGGCCTGCTGCACAGCCGGGCTTGGCTCGGCAGCGACTTTAACTTCACCAAATTCACGCTGGATGCCCGCCGGTACTGGAGCAAAGGAGACTACAAGGTCTTTGCCCTGAACCTCTACCTGGAGCTGAACAGCGGCCGCCCCCCATTCCCTCTTCTGGCACTGATGGGCGGTACCCGGCTGATGCGGGGCTACTACCAAGGCAGATTCCGCGGCCGGCAAATGGGCATTGTACAGGGAGAATACCGTTTTCCGCTGTTCTGGCGCTTCCGTGCTACGGTCTTCGGTGGGTTGGGCAATGTAGCCGATGAGCCCTCTGATTTCCGCCTGGACAATACCCGATACACCGCAGGGCTGGGCTTGCGTTTTTTATTGTTGAAAGCAGAAAAAGCGCACTTGAGACTGGATTATGGCTTCGGCAAAAACACCAGCGGTTTTTACATCACAGTGGGCGAAGCGTTTTAAAACGACAAGCCAACCATAAGAAGGTTGGGCAATAAGCTAGCTCTGGCCAAAGCTCTCCCATGCCAAACAGAGCATCAGAAAACAAAAACAGATGACCGTAAGCATTATCATACCTACCCTGAACGAATCAGAAAACATCACCCGCCTGATGCGGCACCTGCGCCGCAACGCTGATGAACGGCTAGCCGACCTCATCGTATCGGATGGCGGCAGCGAGGATGGAACCCTGGAACAGGCACGAGCAAGCGGAGCCTGCGCCTTGCGCAGCCCAAATCCGGGCCGGGCAGCTCAGATGAACTACGGGGCAGCACGAAGCCGCGGGGAAGTCCTCTACTTCGTGCACGCCGATACGATACCTCCCGCTTCCTATCTGGACGACATTCAGCAAGCCGTCGAGGAAGGCTACCCCATCGGGAGTTACCAATCCCGGTACGATACAGACCACCCCCTGCTGCAAATCAACGCCTACTTCACCCGATTTGACTTCCCCTGGTGCCGGGGCGGAGACCAATCCATTTTTATCACCCGCGAAGTGTTCGAAACCTTTGACGGCTATCCGGAATCTTTTTGCATCATGGAAGAATACGAGTTGATGCGGCGCATCCGGCAGCAGTATCCTTTCAAAATCATGGAGGGGGCCACGCTGATCTCTGCCCGGAAGTACGAAGAAAACTCGTACCTGCGGGTGCAGCTGGCTAATCTGATTGTTTTCAATATGTACCGCATGGGTTTTTCGCAGGAGCGGCTGGCCGGGACTTACTGCAAGCTGCTGAAATATCGCTAAATTTGCAGCGAATCAATTGAAACCTCACGGAATGCTCTATTTTTTCGTGCGTCCCATTGCTCGCATTGGCTTGAGCGTATTTTACCGCCACATCTACTTCTCTCATCCGGAGCGCATCCCGAAGGACAAGCCGGTAATACTGGCGTGCAACCACCCCACCGCCTTCATTGAGCCCTGCTTGCTGGCCTGCTTCCTCGACCGCTCGCTGTACTTTCTGGTCCGGGGCAATTTGTTCAAAAAGCCAATCTACGACCTGTTGCTGCGCAGTTTGCACATGTTGCCCATCTTCCGGCTAAAGGATGGGGGCTACAGCAAGCTGAAGAGCAATTACCAGACCTTTCAGGCGGTTTTCCAGGCGCTGGAGCAAAATCGCACTGTGATGATACTGGCCGAGGGCAGCACCAAGCAGTGCAAACGGCTGCGGCCCTTGCAGAAAGGGGCAGCGAGATTAGCGCTAGGCGCATTGGATGCTTCCGAGGATATTGAAGAAGTTTATGTGGTGCCGGTCGGTGTCAACTTCACCTACGCGGAGCGCCCACGCTCCGAGGTGATGGTCGCGTTCGGCGAACCCATCCCAGCCACCGATTATCAGGCTACCCACCGGGAGAACCCAAATCAGGGCATCCGCAACTTGACGGAGGACCTCTTCCCCGCTATGGAGCAATGCCTGGTCAACATTCCCAACCAGTCGGACGAGGAACTGGTGGAATATTTGCTTCGCCTGCAGCGCAACAACCATCCGAAGAATGCATGGAGTATTTTTGAAAAACAAACGGAGGCGCTGCGCGCTGAGCAGGAGATGGCCAATAAAGTAACGGCGATGCCCTCGGCCGAAAAGCAGCAGTTGGCAGAGCAAGCGGCTACTTACTTTGAGCGCCTTGGGCAGTTTGGCCTTAGCGACCGCAGCCTCAAGGAAAACCGGCTGCCGGACACCGCCGACCGGCTAAAAGTACTGCTGGGCTTTCCTTTCTTTGCCCTAGGCCGGCTATTCAACTACCCACTGATTTGGCCGAGCCTGTACATTTCGCGCAATCGGGTTAAAACCCACGAGTTTGTTATGCCAGTGCGCTGGGCGGTAGCGTTGGGCACCTACCTGCTCGCCACTATTGGGCTAGTCTTGGCCGCTGCCCTGAATGGATGGTGGTGGCTCATCGGTGCCTACGGGCTGCTATTGGCCCTTGGTTGGTTCAGCTTGTACTACGCCGAGTTCCGTCAGCGCTACCGGAAACGGAAGCGGCTGAGCATCGTGCCAGCCCCCCAACTGGCCAAGCTCCAAGGGATGCGGCAAGAGTTGATGGACAGCGTACTCGGCAGGCCAGTGGCTGCCAAAAGTTGACGATGGGAGGACAAACTTAACCTTCGCTTAACACGATCGGGCCGCAGAGTAGGCCGTATTTTATAATTTTGCCCCTCAATTTCAACAAACCCTCACTTCATGGATCCATCATTGTTCTTCATGTGGTTTGGCTTTATCTTGGCTGGCTACTCGGTAGTCGGCAACGACAGCATCCAAACCCTGGGTACCTTTTTATCCTCCAATGAAGAACGCCCCTGGTACGTCCTCTGGCTTTTTGCCGGGAGTATCCTGGCCGCTACGCTGGTCTACGGCTGGTATACCACCTCGGGAGATGTATCCTACGGCAGGCTGAGCAAGTACCCGCTGCCGGATCCTTTTGCCTGGTACTACCTGCTGCCGCCGCTGGTGCTGATGTCGCTGACCCGCACCGGCATCCCGGTCAGCACCTCTTTCTTGATCCTCACCTTCTTCAACGAAAAGAACCTGGTGGACATGACCATCAAGTCGATGCTGGGGTACGCTTTAGCCTTCGGCGCCGCCGTGATTGTCTATTTGGCGGTAACCCAAACCGTAGAGAAGCGGTTCATCGAATCGCAGCTCACCAGCCGAAACCGGCGGTTCTGGGTGCCGCTGCAGTGGCTTTCTACTGGCTTCCTGTGGTCGCAGTGGCTGATACAGGATTTTGTCAACATCTACGTCTACCTGCCCCGCTCTATTTCCGGGCAAAACCTAGCCATATCGCTGACCATCCTGCTAGTATTGCTGGGCTATATCTTCTACAGCAAGGGCGGTGTCATTCAGCAGATCGTTAAAGCAAAAACCAATACGGTGGACATTCGCTCGGCTACCATTATCGATGCCATCTACGGCCTGGTGCTTTTCTTCTTCAAGGAACTGAGCAACATCCCGATGAGCACCACCTGGGTCTTCATCGGCCTGCTGGCAGGCCGGGAAATTGCTATCCGTTACCAATTAGAAAAGAAGGTTTCCCGCAGTATCATCCGCATGGTATTCTCTGACTTGGGCAAGGTCTTCTTCGGGCTGGTAGTCAGCATACTGCTGGTCTACTTGATCAAGTTTTTGGCTACGGGCAACTAACTCAGATGATGTCGTCGAATTCATCGTCCTCCCCCTCCTGCGGAGCGAAACGAGCCAGGGCATCCTGATGGATTTCGCGCAGGGACTTCATCTGATCCAGTACTTGCTGCAGGAAAGTATCGTCTACCAGCTTACGGATGTCCGCTGCGCTATTGATGGTATCGCTTTTGCGAAATCGGTAGGCTTGTTCCAGCGTGCCATCTTCAAATTTCACGGTGAAGCGGTTGTCCATCTGGAAAATGGTGATTTTCAGTACAGGATGCTCGATATGACCGGCAATGCGCATTTTTTGTTCGTATTTTGCTACATTAGAAAATGGCAGAAGCAGTTGAAATGTTGGCCAGTGGGCTGGCCATGTACCCTATCTAATCCTTAAAGGTTTGTATGTAAGCGGTCATGGCCCTGTAAACATCAGCTAGCTGAGGATGCGCTTCGAGCTGCTGCAAATGGCGCTCAAGTGTTTTTCGGTCGCCTCTTCGGGCAGGGCCGGTTTGCAGGGATTTCGGTGTTTTGCCTTTTACCTGCTGAATCGTTTTATGCAATAGCGGCTGCAATAGCCTAAAGGGCAGCTGTTGCTCCGCCGTGATATCGTGCGAGGCTTGTAGTATGGCATTGGTAAAATTATTGACAAACACCGCTGCCAGGTGCAAAGCCGCCCGCTGCTCATCGTTGATCAAATGGACTTCATCGCTGATGGCTTCCCCCATGTCTAGCAAGAAGCGCTCCCAGTATTTATCCGAGCCCTGTACGCAAACCGGAATCCCCTTGAAGTCCATGCGCTGTTCCCGCTTCATCGTCTGCAAGGGGTAAAAAACCCCGTAGTTCGGAAAATAAGGCTGCAGTACACTCGCCGGAGTAGCGCCGGAGGTATGGACAACGATGGCATCATCGGATACATACCCGATATCAGAGAGCTCCCGAGCTACGGAAGCGATAACATCATCCGGTACGGCAAGTACATAGACGGTACTAAAATTATTAAGATTGCTAATAGTACTGGCGGGCATCGCACGCATGGACTCCGCTGCTGCTATGGCTTTAGCCTGATCACGGCTGAGCACCTGCACAATATCGTAACCGGCACGGTATAAGGCTTGCCCCATGTGGTAGCCCACGTTGCCGCCGCCGATGATGGTTATACCTGTCATTTTTTTATTCAAAATTACTAATAAATTCATAGCAGGCCGTACCTACAGAAGGAACTTTCGGTTGCTAGAGGCTAATAAACTCGGAACGTTTGCCAGCTTTTCACCAACGCCCTATGTCAGGCATCGCCTCTTACGGCGGTGAGCGGGATCGACTCGCCCCTTGACAATTATCAGTCGGCATGCCGTCAGGTATCCTTAATATTGGGGCAAAATTCCACTTATGACCCCCTCCCTGAACGGACAATCCCCCCTACCCCAACGCCTCTGGCAGCGTTGGACGGTGAGCTGCGGCACCGGCGAATTTCTGGGCATTGCCGCGGCAGCCGCTATCACCCTCGGGCACCGCTTCCTGCTCGGCGAGCCGAGCAGCACCGAAGGCCGACTGCTGAACCTCTTTTTCATGCTGGCTGCCGGCCTAGTGGAAGGCAGCGTGCTCGCCTGGTTTCAATACCGCCTGATCAGCCAAGTATTTCCGCAGGTGGCCTGGAAGCAGTGGCTGGCCTATACGGCAACGGCTGCCGTAATTGGCTGGATGCTGGGTATACTCCCCTCTTTGTTTCTTACCGGCCAAATGGAAGAGGTGGCCGGGCAAGCCTCCGCACCGCTCGTATACTACAGCGTAGCTGCGCTTACCGGCCTGCTGCTCGGCGCGCTATTTGGGTATTTTCAATGGCTGCCGCTGAAGGGGCTGCGCCGCAATGCTCTGCTCTGGATACCCGCTAATGCCCTGGGCTGGGCCCTCGGCATGGTATTCGTCTTCTTGGGCGCGAGCCTGCCGGACGAAACCACAGCCTGGCCTCTGGTGGTAGCCTACAGCGCGCTGGGCGGTGCTTTGGGAGGGCTGAGCGTTGGCGCAATCACCGGCTATTTCCTGCTGAAAATCGCGGAATCGGATTGACCTGATTCACTGACCAAAATCAGGCAACGGGCTGACGAAAGTCCTTCTTTCCAACTGGCCAATCACGGTATCTTGAAGTTGTATAAAAATGCCCGATCATGGTACTCCTGCTGCTGTTAGCGCTGCTGATTGTCCTAATAGCGGGCATGTTGCTCGCCCGGCTCGAACTCTACATCGATACCTACCGGCACCTCTACCGGCTGCGCTGGGGCATCGCCCTGAGTGCGAGGGTGGAAACGCAGGGGGAAGAGCCCGCCCTAAGCGCGCAGTTTGGTCCTTTCCACAAACGGTGGACGCTCGGCCAGCTGCTGTTCGGAAAAAAAGAGCAGAAAAAAGAAAGGGAAAAACCGAAGCCAAAGAAACAAGAGAAAGCGGCTCCATCGAAGCCCTTCCCCTTCCGCTTGATTTTTGCGGTAATGAAGACCTTCAGAGTCCGGCAATTCCGAATGGAACTCGATACCAACGACTACGTCTGGAACGCTTGGCTGTTTACGCCAGTATTCCTGATGCCTGCGCTGCGGCAGCAGGTTCATGTCAACTTCCTGGGCCACAATGGCCTGGTGCTGCAGGTAGACAACCGGCTTTGGAACATGGGCGTAGCCGCCCTGAAAACCCTGATTTATTAACCAAATACCAACTATCATGAACATCAACATAGAAGAACTGCTTCCCAAAATCACGGACTTCCTGAAATCGGAAGCAAAAACGGAAACGATCATCGGCGAGCAATTTCAACTCGGCGAGTACAGCTGTGTGCCGGTCATCCGCCTTGGCATGGGCTTCGGCTCCGGCGGCGGTGAGGGCGAAGACCCTAAGCAAGGCCATGGCGAAGGTATGGGCGTAGGCGGCGGCATGGGCATGGAACCCATCGGTTTCCTCGTCACCCGCGGTGAGGAAATTAAGTTCCTGCCTACACGCGACAAGGGCGGCTTGGCTACTGCCTTCGAAAAAGCACCGGATCTGCTGGAAAAATACATGAATCAGCAGAAGGCGAAGGCGGATGCTTAAGCTAGGGCCCCGGGTTGAGGTTGAGCACGCTGCCCCAACCTCAACCTGAATCTAAGCTGGAAAACGCAGCCGGAAAGTTGTGCCCTGCCCCAATTCGCTCTCCACTTCTATTTGCCCGCCCATGCCTTCTACTTGATACTTTGTCATAAACAGGCCAAGCCCCTGGCCATCTCCGCTCGATTGGTGCAGCCTTGCTCCCAATTTAAAGAGCTTGTCCGCATACCTTTCCAGATCGATCCCCAGACCATAATCCTTTACGTAAACTTCAACCTGATTGCCTCGTTTAACGCCTCCTATCTCGATTATTTTAGATGCCTCGGTGGTTCCGTACTTGATGGCATTGGTCAGTAAATTCTGAAATACGCTGTCGAGATAAGCAGGTATAGCTTTGACGTAGAGTGCTTCGGGAATGGAGAGCATGAGCTGTATGCCCTTCTGACGGATGGTCTGATTGTTGAGGCCCACCACCCTTTCGATGGTCTCGCTAACTGAACACGCTACCAGATCCTGGGTATTGATCTCCTGCTCGAAATTGAGCAGCTTGTTGATGTTATTGATAGTAGTATCAAGCGTCTCGGTCGTTTCCTGCAGCATATCCAAGTATTCCTCCTGGCTGGGCTCCGCCTTGATCATACTGGTGAGCCCCAACATATTAGCTACCGAAGAGCGGATGTTGTGGGAGGTCATGAAGGAAAAATCTTTCAGCCGCCGGTTCTGATCGGTTGCCGTGTCTAGCAACTGCTGCAACTCTTTCTGGCGTTGGCTGCGGCTCCGGATGTTGACCAGCATTTGCGCGAAGAGGTAGAGAAGGGTAATATCTTTATTGGTGTAAGTATGGTAAGAGCGGACCGAGTCGAACCCGACGAATCCAATGGCCTGATCCTCCTGCATCAGCGGCACCGCCAGCAGGCTTTTGATATCCTGGGGCTCCAAGATGTCGCGCAGCCCGCCCTCGGGCAAAGCGTAGACATCCGGCACGTACATAGGCTCGCCTTGTTTGTGGGCATCCACCCAGTCGGGCAGCATCTCCAGAGGCACGTCCTGCAGGTTGTCGATTTGGGGCTCTACCCCTTCCTTACACCATTCGTAGGTATTGGTACAGCTTCCTTGTTCAAAGTCATAATCAAAAATATAAGCTCGGTCCACCCCTACGAAATTGCCCATCTGCTCCAGAGATTGGTTGATGGCTTGCTCTACCTCATCCAGCGGTAAGTTGATGTACTTGGTAGAAATGTCCATGAGGATATTCTGCATCTCCGTCTGCCGCTTGAGGTTTTCTTCGGCTTTCTTACGCTCCGTTATATCCCGGCTGATGATGACAACCTCATGGGTATCTGGGTCCAAATCGCCAATTGTTTCCGCCCATAGCCATTCTCCATTCCGGTGCTTGATACGGTGCTCTACCCCCTCATCGGATTTGCCCTCTTCCAACAGTTTCTGAAAAGCCGAGCGGGTTCTTGGTATATCATCGGGGTGGACGAAAAGGCTGAATTTCTGGCCAACGGTCTCTTCTGCAGAATAACCGTAGTTGGCTTGCCAGCTTGGGGAAGTGTACAAAAACCTCTCGTCGGGGCTCAGCTTCATGACGCTGTCCCCGATATTGTTGACCAGCATTTGGTAATCTTGCCTGCCTACTTGCACCTCCCGCTCTAATTGTTGGTTGGCTTGGCTCAGTTCCTGGCTGCGGCGGCGGAAGTGCCGGCTTAGGTAGATGGTGCTGCCGTATATCAGCAGGCCAAGCAACCCCAACAAACCAAGCAAACCGTACCAGGTTTCGTACCAAAGCGGGCTCGCGCTGATCTCCAGCTCCAACGGTTCACTCCAACTGTGGGCCTCAGACTGCCGGGCCCGGACTTCTAACTGCAGCTCAGATGCCGGCGGATCCGAAAACAGCAACTCCCGCTCTTTGGTCAACGACTCCACTACACTATCCTGATAGACGCGGCGGATGTGGTACTGGGTGAGCGCATTGGGATATCCAACGCTTAGCAGCTCGAGCGCCAGAAAGTCGTTGGTTTTAATGTTGAAACGCCGCTGATTTACAGAAGCTGAGCCGGCAGAAGACTCGACTTTTGTCAAAACTGGCTGGCGGCTGCGCTTGGTGAAGACCTCCGAAGGAGCAAATCCAACACCTTTGGAAGTGCCTACCCATATGTTTTCCCGATCGTCGGCCAGCAAGCAACGCCAGCTGATGGTTTTGGACGGCAAGCCGTTGAAGTTAGTGAAAGTGTACACAGTGCCATCACGCAGCAGGTTCAATCCTTCCGCACTGGCGTACCATACATCTCCGCGCTCGCCGGAAGACAAAGCCAGAATGGAAACGCCATCTGTCTGCGGCCCCCCCAGCGCCTCCAGGCTTCCGAAGTGGTATCGAAAAAGCCCCAGCGTAGTCCCTATAAGCAGCCCTCCCTTCTCATCGCCGGCTAAGTCAATGATCCGGAAGGTCTGGGCAGTATCTACTTGAAATCCAGGCGAGATGTTCTCAAACCGTTCAAGCGTAGCGTTGTACCGGAATAGAGACCGGCCGACACCGCTGCCCCCGGCGTACAGCGCCTGCTGTACGGGTTCAAAGTACAGCGCATCGACCGCAGCAGCGTCCAGCCCCTCGCTTGGGCCGAATTTTTTGAGCGCCCCTTCCGGGGAAAGCCTTGTGAGGCCGCTGCTGCCGGCCTGACAAAACCAGATGCCCCCCGATGCATCTTTGCTGATGTTGTAGATGTCCCCGCCAAAGGCTGATAGGTCGTATTGTTCCTGCAGGCTGCCATCTTGGCCAAGCAGCGCCACCTGACCGCCCTCGCCGGCCAGCCATAATCCCCGCTCGCCGGCCAGCAAGAAATAAACATGGAAAGCAGGCCGGTAAAAAGACTTCAATTGCAACCTTCCATATTGCTCGGCAGCCCGGAAGATTTGCCCCCCGTCGCTGATGTATACCTGGGTGCCCCATTTTTCTACAGCTTGGATGTAGGGCTCAGCCAGGCCATCTGAGGATGGAGCAGTAAAGCAGTATCTTTTCAGCAGCGTCAGGCCATTGTCTGTACCGACCCAGAGGTTCCCCAATTCATTTTTAAACAGACAAGTAAAAGACTGCTCTTCCAGCCCCTCGTGCAGAAGGCGAGTGGTGTGGTCGCCCACATCAATCAGAAAGGCATCCTCGTTGCGAACCAGCGCTCCAACTTGCCGCTCGTTGATTTTCAG
>CAYNIT010000085.1:0-16125 GCA_964397205.1 uncultured Phaeodactylibacter sp.
GTGCAAAAAAACGAGTCTAAATCGGTAAGTTATTGTTGCGCGACCCCTAAAGGCGCGGTTTGCCTTTCGCGGATGTTGGTTTACCCACCTTAGGCCCCTCCGAGACCTGTTAAGGTGAGTTCGACAACTTTTCACCTCAGTGCCCGAGGGGTTTATGATCCTGCCCGTCACAGATACTGCGCCCATTTCCCGCCCACTCTCCAACATATCTTTTATCTTACAGCAATCAACCAAAACAAAACCATCGACTATGCAGAACCGGCGAAAATTCATCAAACTATCCACCAAGGCAGCAGTAGCGGCAGCCCTACTCCCCTACTACAGCTGCGGCAGCGGAGCGAGCTCAGCAGAGGACGTTGGAAACTCATCCGCTGAGCGCTCGGCAAACGGGCATCAGCTAGAAAAATTCGGCATACAACTGTGGACGCTGCGCGACATCATCGCCGATGACCCGAAAGGCGTACTGAAGGCGCTGTCGGAATTTGGCTACCAGCAAATTGAAAGCTACGAAGGCGAATCTGGTATGTTCTGGGGCATGTCCAATACCGAATACAAAGCTTACCTCGATGAACTGGGCATGGAAGCGCTTGCGTCCCACTGCGATATAAACAAGGACTTCGAGCAAAAAGCGCAGCAGGCCGGAGCAATCGGCATGTCTTACCTGGTCTGCCCTTATATAGGCATGAAGCAGTCACTGGATGACTATAAACGCGTCGTTGACCAATTCAACGAATGCGGTGCCATATGCAAAAAATATGGGCTGCGTTTTGCCTACCACAACCACGATTACTCCTTCCAGGAACTTGACGGGCAGATCATTCAGGATTATATGATGGAAAATACCGACCCGGAGACAGTCGACTTTGAAATGGACATCTACTGGGTAGTGACCGGCGGTGCTGACCCAATTGATTACCTGAAGCGCTACCCTGGCCGTTTTCGCCTGTCGCACGTCAAGGACCGGCTTAAATCGGCTTCCGAAGATGAAAAGCAAGCTTCCTGTGTGCTTGGCAAGGGTATGATTGATATGCCCGCTATTTTGGATGTAGCCGAGCAGCAAGGCATGGAGTATTTCTTGGTTGAGCAGGAACGCTACGACAGCTGCGAGCCGCTACAGTGCGCAAAAGAAGACGCGGATTATATGGCGCAACTGAAAATCTGACTATTTTAGGTTTCTGGAAGCGCTCATCCGCACCGCCGAGCTGATGTCAGAAGCGCTTCCCAACCCCCAAACCCACAGAAAGAGTGGAATAAGAGTCTTCCCGCGCATCGTAAAAAACCGTAGGGTAAAGGTCCCAGTGGTGCCCCAGCTCTACCTCGTATTCCAAGCCCAGGCGGAACAAAAAGAAGCTTTGATTGCGGTCTATCTCTATCCCTGGCCCGATTTGCAACACCAAGCCTTTCAAGGGGCGGTAGAGCAAATCGAGGGAGGACACTACCGGGTACTCTCGTTCCAGGTATTCTTCGCGGTTTTGCTCCACGATGAAGGTCTCCAGCTCCAGGTCGTTGTGCAGGCCTATGCCCAGTTTTTCATCAAACCAGTATTCCAAATCCAGGCCATAGGAAGGAATGGCTACCCGGGAGCCTTCCACTACTCCGGATATAAAAGTATGGCTGATGAAAGCGGCTGCCCGGAAGTGCGGGAAGAAACTGTGCCGGTGAATGACTTTAGGGGTTGTCCGGGTGCTGTCGTGCGCCGTAGTGTGTTTTTTTTCGTGCACTTGCGCCTGCAGGCTGCAGCCGAACAGCAAAAAAACGATAGTAAAGGTGATAATACGCATGGCTTCTCTGCTTTATACAGGCAAAGAAAACCGATAATCAGCAGCGAAAAGGTGAAATGAATCACACAGCTCTAAAGTTTGCCATAGCGGCGGTAGAGCCAGTCCAGAAACGGAATCCGCTCTCTCAGATAGGCACTCACACGCGGAGCTCGGCTCAACATAAAGGAAAGTAAAAAAAAGGTCAGCATGTTCTTAATCGGGATTACAAGTTCGATGTTATAACGGTGGTTAGGGCAGCAAAAGTTCGAGCTTTGGATTTTTTTATGCTGAAAATAACAGCCGCAGCGAAATCAGCAACGTCATAACGATTACGAAGTAGCGAAAAGCCTGCTCTGGGATCCACTTCACCACTCGGATGCCCAAAAAAATGCCCAGTGCTATAGCCGGCAATGTACAAAGGTCTAGCAAGAAGCTTTGCAGATCAATTGTACCCCAGACCCAAATATGAAAAGGGATCTTAAAGAGGTTGATGAGCAGAAAGAACCAAGCCGTAGTCCCGATGAAGCTGTACTTGGGTATGCGCGTCGCCAGCAGATACACCGCCATCAAGGGCCCCGCGGCATTGCCGATCATAGTCGTAAAACCTCCTACCGCTCCAAACGCCGCTCCTACCCAGGGCCGGCTAGCCATGAGGTTAGAAAAATTGGCGTTTTGCTGCAGCAACAGCATGATCAAGCTTCCAATGATAATGATAGCGATCATGTCTTCGAATAGCGCATCTTCCACCACCTCCCCTACCCATATCCCGAGCAAAACACCAAGCACTGCCGCCGGCAGCAGCCGCCAGATGTATTTCCATTCGGCATGCCGCCGGTAGTAACTAACTGCAAAGATGTCCGCCATCGAAAGCAGCGGCAGCACCAAGCCTACCGAGGTTTTGCCGCCGAAGGCAGCCGCCATAGCTGGCACGACAAACATGCCCAGGCCCTTCACTCCTGCTTTTGCCATACCGATGAAAAAAGCGCTGGCCAGCAACCAGCCCCACTGCTCTGGGCTAAGCGTCGGAATTGGCATAACAGATTAGGTGAAAAAACGAAGCTGGTTTCCGCATCAGCGGAAACCAGCTTCGGATTGATGATTGCAATATATTGTTTATCAAGCATTTACATAAGATGCCTCCTTGGCTGCTTTAACGATCTTAGCGGCATTGGGCAGGTATTCTTCCACCAAAGTGGGCGCATAAGCCATGGAGGTATCAGCGGAGTTGACCCGCGTCACCGGGGCATCTAAGTGGTCGAAAGCATACTTTTGGATTTCGTAAGCGATCTCAGCAGAAACCCCCGCGAAGGGCCAGGACTCGTCGACCACAACCAGGCGGTTGGTTTTCTTAACAGAATCAACGATGGTTTGGTGGTCGAGGGGCCGTATGGTCCGCAGGTCGATGACCTCGGCGAAGATGCCTTCTTTCTCCAGTTCCTCTGCTGCCTGCAGCGTCGGCACTATCATTTTATTGAAAGTGACTAGGGTGACATCGCTGCCCTCCCGGCGCACTCTCGCTTTGCCGATCGGCACCAGATACTCTCCTTCGGGGACCTCGCCCTCGTAGCCGTACATCTGCTCAGACTCCATCATGCAGACGGGGTCGTCGTCGCGCACAGCAGATTTGAGCAGGCCCTTAGCGTCTTCGGGTTCGATGCAAGAAACCACCTTTAAACCGGGCACATTGGCCATCCAGCTTTCGAAGGTTTGCGAGTGCTGTTGCGCCAGCTGCCCGGCGCTGCCGGAAGGGCCGCGGAATACGATGGAGCAGCGGAACTCTCCAGCGGACTGAGAAAGCGTCTTAGCAGCATTGTTGACCAGCTGATCGAAGGCGAGAACGGCAAAGTTCCAGGTCATAAATTCCACGATCGGCCGCAGCCCGTTCATCGCAGCGCCCACGCCAATGCCTGCAAAACCAAGCTCAGCAATAGGCGTATCGATGACGCGCTTGGGGCCAAACTCGTCCAGCATGCCTTTGCTGACCTTGTAGGCGCCATTGTATTCTGCTACCTCTTCCCCCATCAGAAATACCAGCTCATCGCGCCGCATTTCTTCCGACATCGCTTCGTTGATCGCGTCCCGGAGTGCTAATTTTCTAGCCATTTCATCCTTGATTTAACTCTAGTTATAGATGCTGCTTGCTTTGTGCCCAGCATCCAATAAGTTGCAAAAATAGAGATTCTGACAAAATTAACAAGCAGCTCCCAAGCTTGTTTGGGCCAGCGGGCGAACGATCTGCCGCGGAAGGCTGTTTCCCGTTTTAACTATCAAGGAATATTTTCTACTTTTGCATTGTGAATCCATACTAACCACCCAAGTGCGGGCGTTGGTTATATCGATCAACATATCCAAAATTTCTTTTCGCCATGAAAAAGAACCTTAGAATACTGACCGTCCTAATCGCTGTATTTGCCATGGTCGCTCTTTCTTCCTGCAACCGCGGTTACGGATGCCCGAATAATTTCTCTTCGAACGAAGCCTTCACTGCCGTTGTTAGCCCAGTAATCAATGTATTATTCTAAATGGCTAACATCAATTGGTTGCCTCTTTCGGAGCTCAACCAAATCGAACAGCTGCGGGAGCGTTCTAAAAACGTACCCTGCCTGATTTTTAAGCACAGCACCCGCTGTTCCCTAAGCTCCCTGGCACAAAACCGCCTGGAAAGCCGCTGGGCCTTCGGAGAGGATGATCTGCTGCCCTATCATCTTGACCTCGTTGCTAACCGTCCGTTGTCGGATGCGGTGGTAGAGGCATTTGGTATCCGGCACGAATCTCCGCAAGTACTGCTCATCCGCAACGGCGTTTGCACCTACCATGCGTCGCACCTTGATGTCAGCGTCAAGTCCCTGAAGGCGGCCCTTTCGCAGGAGATGTAAATTCCGATTCAGATGGAGGATAACGAAATTTTTGTCACTCAGGACGGCTCCCATTCCCTCCAATCCGGGAAGTACGGAGTAAGCTACCACTCCCGCTACGGAGCGGTTCAAGAGTCTCGTCACGTATTCCTGGAAGCCGGCTTGTTTCCTCTATTCATTGCCCAACCTGAAAAGCTAAGCATTTTGGAGCTAGGGCTTGGTACCGGCTTGAATGCATTGCTGACGCTGCTGGAAGCTGAGCGCCGCGAAGTGCCAGTGGAATATACCGCCCTGGAAGCTTACCCCCTTACATCAGAGCAAGCGGGCCGGTTGAACTATCCAGAAACGCTGCAGCTGGACAGCCCCGATGTTTTCAAACAAATACATAATTGCAAATGGGGAGAAGCTAATCGCTTGACGCCAAATTGCACCTTTACCAAACTGGAGATGCGCTTTGAGGATATGGCTTTCGAGCCATTTTTTGACTTGGTTTACTTTGATGCTTTCTCCCCAAATGCCCAGCCCGAGCTTTGGGAAGAAGAGGTGCTGGCAAAGGTAGCCAAAGCGATGAAGCCCGGCGGTGTATTGGTGACTTACTGTGCTAAGGGTGCCGTGAAGCGCCGGATGAAGCGAATCGGGCTGCAGGTGGAAGCTCTGCAGGGGCCACCCGGAAAACGGGAAATGACTAGAGCAACCAAGCCTGCCGCTTAAGTTGGTTGCCCCTCGTCGGTCTTGCGAGGCTTGATGACGTTTATCTTGCCATCATCTCCGTACAATTCCTTCGATTTCTTGTTGTAAGCCAGCGCAGCCTCCTCTGCTGTGTCGAACATGCCGATGTGAATGGATTTGCGGTTGACCGAAATGACGGCACGGTAGCGGTTGTTCTCTTGATAGACGCCCGTGTAGCCCACCTTGCTGCTGGTTTTTCGCTGACGGCTGGCTGCAGCTCGCGTGCGGTATACGATATTCTCGAGGCGGCAGTCCAGTTTATTGCCATTTTTGGCGCCGACCAGGTTTTTGGCGCCGGTCTTTAATTTTTCCAAAAATTTCTCCGCAATCAGCTTGTGCAGGTATATGGTTTCTGTCTTATAGCTCCCGTCAGCGCGTTTCCAGGTTTTTTGGAATACCGCGCAGCCACTCGAGTGCTTGCGGAGGTTGTTGATAAAATTGATTTCTACCAGATAGGGGTCGGTAGTAAGGTATTCATAAGTGGTATCATCCAGCAGGACGGTATCATCCGAATTTTTGAGTTTGACTTTGTACAACACGGCAGGCTGGTTTTCGTTAAGAGATCTTTGGGCTCTTTATGCATTAAAGAAATTAAATTTTAGCCAATTAAACTTAAGCGGGTATTTGTAAGGAAGACTGCTATTAGCCCGAAAATAGCGATTTTTTAGAAAAAATCACAAAGCACACCCGCACTTTGTCCAATAAACTAAGCGAATTTGTAGCTTTGGCCTGTGTTCCACGCAAAACAGGCAGAAGTTCATGCAACTGGACGATCAGGTATTCATGCAGCGATGTTTTGACCTTGCTATACTAGGCGCTGGCAAAACCTCCCCCAACCCTATTGTCGGAGCGGTCATTGTCCATCGGGGGCGCATTATCGGAGAAGGATACCACCGGGCCTACGGCCAAGCCCACGCTGAGGTGAATGCCGTCAACAGCGTACAGCCAGAAGACCGGGGGCTGCTCCCCTACTCCACTATTTACGTTTCTCTCGAGCCCTGCAATATCCACCGCAATACACCGCCTTGTACGCTTTTGATCCTTCGGGAGCGCATCCCGAGGGTGGTCATTTCCTACCTGGACCATAGCCCGAGCGTGGACGGCAGCGGCATTGAGCGCCTGCGGGCAGCCGGCGTGGAAGTGGTAGTCGGCGTTAAGAAAAGCCAAGGGCAATGGCTCAGCTGGCCGCGCAACATCTTGGTTACCCAAAACCGCCCCTTTGTATTGCTGAAGTACGCCCAGTCTGCCAACCGTATTTTTGCCCCACTAGGCAATGAACAGCTGTGGCTCACCAATGCCTTTTCAAAACGGCTGGTCCACAAATGGCGCAGCGAGTACGATGCCATACTCGTCGGCTACCGTACTGCACTCGCTGATAACCCCCGGCTGAACAACCGGCTGTACTATGGCTCGTCTCCAGTGCGGATTGTACTGGACAGATACGGCAGCCTCCCGGCTGAACTGCACCTCTTCGATGGAGAGACGCTTACCATAGCAGTGAGCGAAGGGGAGAAAGTGGAACTGAAGGAGGAAGGAAGAAACTGCAAACGGCTGTTGCTCCCCTTCGGAGAAGGGATGATCCAAATACTGCTCCAACAGCTCGCTCGGGAAAACATTAGCTCCCTTATGGTAGAAGGCGGCATAAAAACCCTGCAAGCCTTCCTCAAACAGGAATTGTGGGATGAAGCCAGGGTGCTGCAATCTCCCCGGCACTTAACCGAAGGCAGGCTGGCCCCTAATCTTCCCGTGTCGCCGCGGGAATCGCATGCAGCAGGGGGCGATCAACTGCTGGTGTACCGCAATCCGCATTCGTTAAACTTACATTAAATGCGGGGGAGCGGGCCATTCGAAAGAAGAATATTTTGTTGGTTTGTTGTGCTGAAATGATCAAACGCTACCGCTATAATGGATAAGTTTATACTCACGCTTTTGTCCGCCTTGCTGCCCCTTGTCCTGCTGCCAGCTCAGGAACAAAGCGTATCTGTAGCCAAGGCAAAGCAAGCTACTATAAACTGGATGAGCTGGGAAGAAGCTAAGGAGCGGTCGAAAGCAGAAAAGCGAAAAATACTGCTGAATGTCTACACCGAATGGTGCGGCTGGTGCAAACGCATGGACCAGCAAACTTACAGCAAACCAGAGGTAGCCCAGTATATCAACGCCAACTTCTACCCGGTGCGCTTCGATGCCGAACAGAAGAACGAACTGAAGTACCAAGGCAAAACTTACGAATTTACCAGCAACGGCAAACGAGGCTACCACGAATTAGCCGCCGAATTGCTGCGCGGCCGCATGAGCTTCCCTTCGGTAGTATTCATGGACGAAAAGTTCGAATTGATACAGTCCATAGTGGGCTTTAAACAGCCGGAAGCCTTTGCCCAAATCATTGCCTACTTCGGGGAAGATTTTTACAAAAAAACCCCCTGGTCAACTTTCCAGAAGAAGTACAAGCCGCAGCTGATCGATACCCGGCAAAATTAGCAAACCCTACCGCTTCTTAACGCCCAGTATGCCGAGCAAGCCCCGCGTCAGCTCGCGCGCTACCGTCCGGCCAATCTGTCGTGTAGTAGGGCTGTTCAGGATCTTTTCGAGCATGCTTTCCTGGCTGCGCCGCGAAACCTTCTTTGCTTTTTCCTTTTGTTCGGCCATTTTCTCCTGATGGCCAGCCGCTGTGGCTTGCTCTATCTTTTCACTCAGTATTTCGTGGGCGCTCTTGGAGTCGATCTCTTCGTTGTACCGGCGCGCCAGCTCGGACTGTGCAATGATGCGGTCTATTTCTGGTTCTGTCAACACATCCATCCGGGACTGCGGGGCCCGCAGCATCGTATGCACTAGCGGCGTAGGGATACCGTCCTCATTGAGGGCAGTTACCAAAGCCTCTCCTATTCCAAGCTGAGTGACTACTTCGTCCACCTCGTAATATGCTGAAATCGGATAGTTTTCTGCTGCCATTTTGATAGCGCGGCGGTCTTTGGCAGTGAATGCCCGCAGCGCATGCTGTACCTTCATGCCCAATTGGCCCAGCACTTCCTCGGGAATGTCTGCTGGGTTTTGAGTCACGAAGAAAATGCCAACCCCCTTCGAGCGGATCAGCTTAATGATTACTTCAATTTGGTCCAGCAACGCATCCGAAGCTTCCTCAAACACCAAATGGGCTTCATCGATGAAGAGCATGAGCTTGGGCCGGTCCATATCCCCTTCTTCGGGAAAAGTAGCGTAGATTTCCGCTAGTATCTGCAGCATAAAGGTGGAAAACAACTTGGGCCGATCCTGAATATCGGTCAGGCGGATCACAGAAACAACGCCTCTGCCATCGCGGCCGCGGCGGCAGAGGTCTTCCACATCAAAGGAGCGCTCGCCGAAGAAACGGCCGGCACCTTGCTGTTCCAATTCCACGATGCGCCGCATGATGGCTCCGACCGACGCGCTTGATATACTGCCGTAGAGCGCTTCGACTTCCTCTTCGCCTTCGTTGCTGGCGTACTGCAGCACCTTTTTGAAATCTTCCAAATCCACCAAGGGCAGCTTGTGGTCATCGCAGTATTTGAATAGCACAGCGGTGATGGCCGACTGCGTATCATTAAGGCCCAAGATTTTGGAAAACAGTACCGGCCCGAATTCATGCACGGTTGCCCGGAGCCGCGCTCCTTTTTCTTCGGAAAGCGAAAGGAATTCGACCGGGCTGCTGCCGGCTTCGAAGGGGACCCCAATCTGCTCGTGCCGCTCATCGATTTTGGGATGCCCCTCGCTGGGCACAGCAATGCCGCTGAGGTCGCCCTTGATGTCCATAAGCAGAGAAGGCACGCCCTCGCCGGACAGCTGTTCTGCAATAATCTGCAGCGTCTTGGTCTTGCCGGAACCAGTGGCTCCCGCGATTAGGCCGTGCCGGTTTAAAGTACTCAGGGGGATGTGGACCAGCGTATTGGCCTGGCACGCTCCATTGAGCATAGCGCCGCCCAGCGTGAAAGAAGGCCCCTCGAAGGAATAGCCCTTCTCAATTTCTGCAATGAATTCGTCTTGTTTAGCCATATTTATTGCTTATTCCATTTTTCGACCCGCTTGCGGTATTTCTCCTGGCTGAAAGCCCATAGGCTTTCTTCGTAGCGTGCTTCCACCTCCGCTTCTACTTCTTCGGGCATAAAGTTGGTAAAAAAATCAAGCCCTGTGATCCGCTCCACTTCATCTACGCTTGTTGCGAATTTGGGCAGCGGCTCGTAAGTTACCGTATTGGGTATGATAAAGCCGAGCGCCCGGAGGCCAGGAGGCTCCAGGTCCAGCACTACCTTGTAGTAGGCAGCGGGCACCGACACCTTATTGGCACCAATCTCTCCCTTGGGCTGCATCGCAAGCACCGGCCCAGTGGCGACGTAAAGCTTGCCAGCTTCCATCGCCCACTCCCGTACCAGTTCCTCCAGCTCTCGCCATACGCCGGCATCCAAGCCGGGGGCCTGCGGGCTGACATTGCTCATCAGAAAAGTTTCGCCCATAAGGGCGGGGCTGTAGGCACGATCGGCTGCCGGAAGCAGCTGACCTGCTTTGTAAGCTGTACCCTGATAATCTGCAGGGGCCGCGGATTGGGTCGGGATAGCAGGGTCTGGCCGGAAGTTTTCCTCAATAACGGCTCTGGATTGGCTCAGCTTATCCGCCCGCAGTGCATAAACTACCCACTCCGGCTGCTCGTGCTTTTCTGCATAAGACAGCGCATGGGACGGGTAAAACACAAGCGCTCCATCCCCGCCCGTTGGCAAGATGTAGGCCAGCTCCGGCTCTGTTTCAGAAGGCTTTTGAAACATCTTTCCCTTCATCAGGTAGAGCAGCAGCAGAAGGCCCGCAATCAAGGCACTGAATAAAGCAACCCGCAAAACCATAGCCGAATGGCCTTTACCGCTCCGGCTGTGGTTCATCCTGAATTTAGCCATCCATGATTTTTGCCAAATGTACTAACTTTTTTGTTCCGAGCATTAGGAGCCCGCCAGAAGGGCAGCCACGGCGGCGTGGGGCTGTATCAGCCGGCCCGTTTCAGTGGGGCTCTGAGTAGTTTTGCCAGTTTTGTTCAGCAATTCATACGCTTCAGCAGTAGTCAGGCCAGGCTCCAGGCTGCGCAGCAAACCAAGCAGCCCGGCAACGTAGGGCGTAGCCATAGAGGTGCCGCTAAATGTGCTGTAGCGGTCGCCCGGAATGGTCGAGTAAATGGCGACACCCGGCGCAGCCACTCCCATTTTGAGGTCTGTGACGTAGTTGGAAAAAACCGCCCGTTGCAGTTGTTGGTCCACAGCACTGACACTGATGACTCCGTCTACCCCGGCTGGCACATAATTTTTGGCGTTGCGGTTGGAATTCCCGGCAGCAGCCACTACGATGCTGTTTTTCCGTTTGGCGTAGGCCACTGCCTTTTGGTAGGCCCGCTCCCGTTTTTGATTGGACAGGCCGCCCAGGGAAAGGGAGATGACGTCCGCTCCGGCATCCGCTGCTTTGAGTATGCCATTGATGATGCTGCGCTGAGACCCCATGCCGGCGGCGTTGAGCACTTTAATGCTAGCCAGCTCTACGTAGGGCTGCTGGAAAGAGAAGGAAGCTACCCCCTTTCCGTTGTTAGAGACAGCGCCGGCAATGCCTGCGCAGTGGGTGCCGTGCCCCTTTGGGTCATTGTCATCGGCTTCATTTAAAGAGCGGTAATTGCCGGCAAGGTCTTCGTGATTAGCATCCACGCCGGTATCCAGTATGGCAATGAGCGCCCTCTTGCGGGGTGCCGGGCCAGCGTTGCGGATGATCTCGTAAAGCGCATCCACTTTCATGGCTTCGAAGCCCCAAAGGTGTTCCAAGCCAGGGTCATTGATGCCAAACCGCCGGTTGACTTCGGGCAGGCGCTTAGCAGGCCGGGGCGCAATGGCAACCTGCTCGTTAGGCTCCACCCAGTCTACCTCCGGCACGCGCTGCAAATCTGCGATAATCGCGGCTACCTGATCCATTTGCTGATCTGGAATATCCACGGCCCAGTAGTCGTCCAGCTCGGTAATTTCCGGGCTGCCCAGGCGGAAGCCTTCCCGTAGTTCGAGACCGTATTTGTAAACCACATTTTGCAGCACCGATTCCTCGGCTCCTTCGGCGAGTTCGACCAGCAGCTCTGCATCAGGCTCATAGGCACTGCTGCTGTTGGGGGAAGCTACGAGGCTGCCGCGCATAAAGGCACCGTAGTACCACACGAGCCCTGCCGCCAGCAGGACAGCAGTGATGGCAAATGCTCTGCGGTAACCGCCTGCGAAGAACAACGCCAACCCACTCAGCGAAAGCACCAACAAATCGCGGAACAACACCGTTAGCTTCTGGCCAAAGGGGATCTGAGCGGCAAAAACCGCAATACCGTAGGATGCCAGGGCAACGAAAAACAGGTTCTGAAAAATACGGGCGCGCTGCTCGTGGTGCTGAAAGAAATACCAGAGCCCCAGGCTGAGGGCTGATAGAGCGTATAAAATTGGGTAAAGCATGGTTCAAAATTTACCGATTCAGAACAAGATAATGCTTTGCCAGGCCACTGCCAAGTTTGCTCGGCCAATCTCTCTGTTTTTTCGGTTGAAAAGCCGCTCAACTCTGCCCTCCTCTCCGCTGTTGTCCTATAGAGTGCTCTGGAAGCCCGAATAAGAGACAAATCTGTGATGAGAATTACAGTGCTCAAGCAGGTTCTTTCTTATTTTTGCGGCGGTTTTTCACAACCTCCCGCTCCGTGCGGGCAACCAACAGTAAACAGCTAAAAGAAGAATACAAAAATGGCAGAAGGTATCGAAAAAGTGAAATGTCTCATCATTGGCTCCGGGCCAGCGGGCTACACCGCTGCCGTATACGCAGCACGGGCCAATATGGAGCCTATGCTTTACACCGGCCAGGAGCCTGGCGGCCAGTTGATGATCACCACCGATGTGGAAAACTACCCTGGCTATCCGGAAGGCATCATGGGCCCACAAATGATGGATGATTTCCGCAAACAAGCGGAACGATTCGGGACAGATGTCCGCATGGAGATGATTTCCAAAGTAGAACTGAACGGCGGCTTGCACAAAGCCTGGTCAGAATCCGGCCAAGAGATCCATGCCAACACCGTGATCATTTCCACCGGCGCCAGCGCCAAATGGCTGGGGCTGGAATCGGAGAAACGCCTGATGAACAAAGGCGTTTCCGCCTGCGCCGTGTGCGATGGCTTCTTTTTCCGAGGGCAGGAAGTCGCCATCGTCGGCGGTGGAGATACGGCCGCCGAAGAGTCGCTTTACCTGTCCAAACTCTGCCCTAAGGTGCATGTGTTGGTACGGCGGGACGAGATGCGGGCTTCAAAAATCATGCAGGAGCGCGTAATGAACACGGAAAACATCGAAATCCACTGGAACACTGAAGCTGAAGAAATCCTCGGCGAGGAGGAAGTGGAAGGCGTTCGGATAATCAACAATCAGACCCAAGAGAAATCCCAGCTCGATGTACAAGGCTTTTTCGTAGCCATCGGCCACAAGCCGAATACGAACCTTTTCAGGGGTTTCTTGGAAATGGATGACACCGGCTACATCAAGACGCGGGCTAAGAGCACCCACACCAACGTCGAAGGCGTGTTCGCCAGCGGCGATGCCCAGGATAATGTTTACCGGCAAGCAGTTACGGCCGCAGGCACGGGCTGCATGGCCGCTCTGGATGCCGAGCGCTACTTGACAGAGCAGGGCGTGATTTAAGCCTTGCACCCGCTTGCAGTCTGGTATAAAATATAAAAATGGCTATATTGCCGCTTCGGCTGTATAGCCATTTCATTTTTTGCACAACGAAACCAAGAATATGTCTACCGCAACCACCACCCGTTTTCGCCCCGGCGTACTGCACGGCAATGAGGTGACCGAGCTGTTTAACTACGCCAATGAAAACGACTTCGCGCTGCCTGCCGTGAACGTAGTCGGCACCAATTCTATCAATGCAGTGCTAGAGACGGCAAGAGAAGTCAATTCCCCCGTAATGATCCAGTTCTCCAACGGGGGGTCCAAGTTCGTAGCGGGCAAGGGCCTGTCCAATGATCAGCAGCGGGCGGCCATACTCGGCGGCATATCCGGTGCGATGCATGTGCATACTATGGCGGCAGCCTACGGAGTTCCCGTAATTTTGCATACCGACCATTGCGCTAAAGATTTGCTGCCTTGGATCGAAGGGCTGCTTGAGGCCGGCGAAAAATTTCACGAAAACCGGGGCTACCCGCTCTACAGCTCCCACATGCTTGACCTCTCCGAAGAGCCGCTGGAAGAAAATGTATCCACTTGTGTGCGCTTTCTGGAGCGGATGGACAAGCTGGGCATGACGCTGGAAATGGAGCTCGGCGTTACTGGCGGAGAAGAAGATGGAGTGGACAATACCGATGTAGACAGCTCTAAGCTATACACCCAGCCCGAGGAAGTCGCTTACGCCTACGAAGCGCTCAGCAAAGTTAGCCAGCGCTTTACGATAGCCGCTGCTTTTGGCAACGTACACGGCGTCTACAAACCTGGCAATGTGGAACTCAAGCCGGTTATCCTGAAAAACTCACAGGACTACGTCAAGGAGAAATACGGTACTGGAGACAACCCCATCAACTTTGTTTTCCACGGCGGCTCAGGCTCCAGCCAGCAAGAAATCCGGGAAGCCATCGGCTACGGCGCTGTCAAGATGAATATCGACACTGACCTGCAATGGGCCTTCTGGAACGGCGTGCGGCAGTATCACGATGACCATCAGGACTACCTGGCTACTCAAATCGGCAACCCGGAGGGAGAAGACAAGCCCAACAAAAAATATTACGACCCCCGCAAATGGCTGCGTTCGGCAGAAGGGGCATTCCAGTCTCGGTTGAAGAAAGCGTTTGAGGACCTCAATTGCATGAACCGAAACGCCTAAGGGGTCGCGCAGTGGCGCTACCCCTTCAGCACCACCGTGCCCAGCTCTTTTGCCAGTTCGTCGTGCACTGCTTTGAGGCGCTGATGGAGTTTTAGATGGAGCAGGTACTCTTCGGAGCCAGCCGCGGAGAACTCCTTTATTTTTTCTGCGTTTTTCTCAATCATCTTGCTCAGCTTGCGCAATCGAAACCGCTTGAGCGCTGAGGCGCTGTCTTTGGCGAAGTTCTCCTCCGGCATCCGCTGGGTGGTTAAGAAAATATCCCAGCGTTTTTCCCAATTTTCGCTGTACTCGTAGGGCGTGGAGGACAGGTCGATGGCCAGTTGTTGCACAGCCTCATCGGGATGATGAAGGAAAAAAGAAGGCTCTAGGGTACCGCCATTAGCCATGCGCTCTGCCGCCAGCTGCAGTACCTTTTTGTAGAGCGGGTTATCAAAGTCCTCCAGCACATCTGCCACATTCCCGATGATGTAGCCGGCTACCGTAAGCCCTTCTTCCTTATCGAAGATGGCAGCCCCTCCGTTGATGAGAATCCGCACGATATCCCTTTCCTGAAAGGTGTCTCCGCTCTCGCTTTGGGAAGGCGCAGCTCTGCCCGGCAAAGGCGGCTCGTGCTGCAGCGGCCCTTCCTGAAGGCCTGGCGGTTCTTCAGTGGGGAAGGGAGCCGCTTCTTCCCCACCCTGCTGCTCCCGCTCCCGGCGGCGCTGTTCCCGCTGCCGCTCTTTTGCCTTCGTGCGGGCTTGCTGCTGTAAGGCTTTGTTTACTTCATTGACCAGCAGTTGCTCTTCCACCTCCATGATCCGGGCGCATTCCCGGACGTATAGAGAGCGCTTCAGCGGGTCCGGGATTCTGGCAATGCTGTCGACAATCTCTTTGATGAGCTTCGACAGCTTTATGGGGTCGCCGGCTGCTTCCTCTTTCAGCAAATTGGCTTGGAACATGATAAAATCCCAGGCTTGCTGGCCAATGTACTCCCGAAAGGCATCGGTGCCTACAGATTGCAGATAGGAATCGGGGTCTTCCCCTTGCGGAAGCAGCACAATTTTGACGTTTAGCCCTTGTTCCAAAACGATACCAATGCCCCGCAGCGCCGCCTTTACGCCTGCCTTGTCCCCATCGTACAGGATTTTGATGTTTTCCGTATTCCGCTTGATGAGCTGTATTTGCTCCACCGTGAGAGAGGTGCCGGAGGAAGCCACTACATGCTCGATCCCTGCCTGGTGCAAGGACAGTACATCGGTATATCCCTCTACCAGTATGCACTCGTCTTCTTTGCGGATCGCTTTTTTGGCGAAGTAGGCGCCGTAGAGGACTTTGCGCTTATTGTAGATGTCGGTTTCCGGCGTATTGACGTATTTGGGCGCTTTAGCATCCTTTGCCAGAATCCGCCCTCCGAAACCGATCACCTTGCCGGATAAGCTGTGGATGGCAAACATGACGCGATCGCGGAAAAAATCCCTGCCGTACTGGGAGGTCAACCCAAGTTTTTTGAGCAATTCGGCATCGTAGCCCTTTTGCACAGCGGTAAGCGTGAAAGTGTCTTTGCCGGCCGGAGCGTAGCCCAGCCCGAATTTGCGAATGGTCTCTTCCCGGAAGCCGCGCTGCTTGAAGTAACTCAGGCCCACACTTTTGCCCCGGTCCGTCTGAAACAATTGCTCTTGGTAAAACGATTTGGCAAATTGGTTGACCAAGTAAAGGCTCTCCTCGTACTGCCGCTCCTGCTGGGCTTCCTGGGAGAGCTCCTTCTCTTCTAGCTGTATCCCGTATTTCTTTGCCAGGTAGCGAATGCCTTCCGGAAAGGTCAGGTTTTCGTGCTCCATCACAAACTTGAGCGCGTCCCCTCCCGCCCCGCAACCGAAGCACTTGTAGATCCCTTTGGAAGGAGAAACAGTGAA
>CAYNIT010000086.1:0-16082 GCA_964397205.1 uncultured Phaeodactylibacter sp.
TACCCAAAACGATCGATTCCATGAACGACAACCTAAAAAACCGCCGGCTTGAATTTGCTGTCCAGTGGTATAACTTTTGGATTGACTATCCGGCAGCAGGCTATACCCTCAAGGGACTGCGCTGGCTGCTTGTGACAGGAGTGGCCGCCCTGCTGATTTTCCTGCTGAGTATCCGCATTGGGTGCTTTGGCGCTTTGCCCACTGACGAGCAGCTGAGCCGTTTGGTACAGCCGCAAGCCACCGAAATTTACTTTGCCGACAGCTCCCTGATGGGGCGTTACTACCTAGAGAACCGCAGCAATATCGACTACCGCCGCATTTCCCCACACTTGATCCATGCGCTGATTGCCACGGAAGACGCCCGCTTCTTTGAGCACGGCGGCGTGGATCTTCGCGCCTGGGGCCGTGTGTTTTTCAAATCTATACTCCTAGGCCAACGCTCCAACGGCGGCGGCAGCACCCTCAGCCAGCAACTGGCGAAGAACCTCTACCCCAGGCAAGACTTCGGGGAGTACTCTTTAGTCATTAACAAAGCGCGGGAGGTCTTCATCGCCCTGCGCCTGGAGAAGCTGTATGACAAAGAAAAGATTCTGGAGCTGTACCTCAATACAGTCCCCTTCAGCGAAAACACCTACGGCATCAAAGTGGCTGCCAACCGCTTCTTCAACACCTCCCCCGCCCGGCTCAGCCCAGAGCAGTCTGCTGTGCTGATCGGCATGCTGAAGGCCACTGCCCTGTATGACCCCACAAGCCACCCGCAGCTGGCCAGGCAACGCCGCAATCTGGTCCTGGGGCAAATGGAACGCTATGGCTATTTGACCGCAGCGGAGGCCGACTCTCTACAGCGACTGCCGCTGACCCTAGACTACTTCCCCATCACACACGAGCAAGGGCCAGCGCCTTACTTCCGCGAGCACCTGCGCATGGAGCTCAAGCGCCAATTGGCAGACCATAAGCGCAGTGATGGCCGGCCTTATAACTTATACACGGACGGCTTGAAAGTATACACGACGATCAACCCGCGACTGCAGCGGCTAGCCGAACTGGCCATGCAGGAACACATGCAGCATTTGCAAAAACAATTCGACCGCCACCTGAACGGCAAAGCCCCCTGGGAGGCGGAAGGCGTATTCCTGGCTGCCCAGTACAATACGCCGCAGTACCAGCGGTTGCTAGAGCAGGGTTGGTGCGATGAAGAAATCGACTCGCTATTCAACGAAAAACGGGCTATGACCGTCTTTGACTGGGAACGCGAAGAGCAGCAGCAAGAGTGGAGCGCCAATGACTCCCTGCGCCACTACCTCGGGCTGCTGCATGCGGGCTTCCTCGCCGCATCGCCAGAATCCGGTGCGGTAAAAGCCTGGGTAGGTGGTTTAAATTACGAATACTTCAAATTTGACCACGTGTTGTCGAAGCGGCAGGTAGGCTCTACCTTTAAGCCCTTTGTCTACGCCGCCGCCATCGAAAAGGGCATTGAACCTTGCACCTACTTCCCCAACCAACGGCGCACCTACTACCGCTACGGGGGCTGGACCCCCAAAAACGCGGATGACAAGTACGGCGGCTACTACTCCCTGGAGGGTGGCCTGATCAACAGCGTCAATACGGTCACGGTACAACTGATGATGCAAACCGGCCCTAAGCGCGTAGCTGATTTTGCCCAGCGCATGGGTATCCAAAGTGAATTGCCCGCCGTGCCCGCTATTGCCCTGGGGGCGGCCGAGGTAAGCCTGTACGACATGGTACAAGCCTACAGTACCTTCGCCCGCCGTGGCCTGCGCCCCGAGATGCACTATATCGCCCGGGTAGAAGCGCCCGACGGCAAGATGCTCATCGACAACAGCCATATGCTCGATAGCTGCCAATGGGAGCGCGTGCTCTGGGAAGACGAGGCGGATATCATGAATGCTATGCTACAGTCGGTAGTGGACCGGGGCACCGGCCGCCGTATCCGCTGGCGCTACGACATGAAGCAGCCGCTGGCCGGCAAAACGGGTACGAGCCAAAACCATAGCGATGGCTGGTTTATCGGCTTTACGCCAAAATTGGTCATGGGCGCTTGGGTGGGCGCTAACTCCCCGGGGGTGCGTTTCCGCAATTTGAGCTTGGGCCAGGGGGCGAACACCGCTTTGCCCATCGTCTCCACCTTCATTCAAAAGGTAGACAAAGATGAGCGGCACCACGATATGGTCAACACCGCATTCCCGAAGCTGAAACCGGAACTGCAAACCGCCATGTGGTGCCCGAATGTGGCGAACCCGCATCGGGATACGACGCAGCAGGTGGCGATGGAGGAGGTAGAAAGCCCTGAGCAAGATCAGGAGGCCTCCGTACAGTTGCCGGCAGGGCTGGCCAACGATCGATAAGGCGCTTCTGGAGCAGGCATGTCATTTTTCCATACATTTGCAGTCGAACAAATGGATCACTTGCTTTGGCAAAATCTGTAAAAATCTCCGGTCTCATCATCACCCTCAACGAAGAGCGGCATATTGGCGCGTGCATTCGCTCTATGCAGCCGGTAGTGGATGAAATAGTGGTGGTGGATTCCTTCAGCACGGACCGTACGCCCGAGATTTGCGAGGAGCTGGGGGTGCGGTTTATCCAACATCCCTTTAAAGGCTATATCGAGCAAAAGAACTACGCCGTGCAGCAGGCCAGCTACGAGCATGTGCTGTCGCTCGATGCCGACGAGCGGCTGTCGCCGGAAATGGCGAAGAGCATCAAGCAAGTGAAGCAAAACTGGGAAGGGTCAGGCTATGCTTTCAACCGGCTGAATAACTACTGCGGCAAGTGGCTGCCCCACGCTTGGTACCCCGACTGGAAAACCCGGCTGTGGGACCGGCGGCTAGGCCAATGGGGCGGCATTAACCCGCACGATAAGGTTCTGCTATCCGGCCAGGAAGCAAAGCGGCTGACGGGGGATCTGCTCCACTACCCCTACTACAGCATTATGGAGCATGTGCAGCAAATCCAGAAGTTCGCGGAGATTGATGCCCGGACCAAATTGGCGGCTGGCAAAAGTGCCTCCGTTTACCGGGACTTGATCCTGGGACCGTATTTCAAGTTCTTCAAACTTTATATCCTCAAGCGCGGTTTTTTGGATGGTTATTACGGCTTTATTTATTGTTGCCTGGCGGCTGGGCTGAACTTCCTGAAGTACGCCCGGCTGTGGGAGCTCCGCCGCCGTAACGAGGATTAAAGCACCGCTGTGTCATGGATCAGAATACACCCCTACAATTATCCGTCATCATCTCCACCTACAATCAGCCGGCCTGGCTGCACAAGGTGTTGATTGGGTACGAACAGCAGACTTACCCGCACTTTGAAGTCATCATCGCCGACGATGGCTCCGGGGAGGAGACACGTCAGTTGATCGAGCAACACCAGAAAAAAGGCAAGCTAAATATCCGGCACGTCTGGCACGAAGACCGGGGATTCCAAAAGACGGCGATACTGAATAAAGCAACCGTGGCGGCTAACAACCCTTACTTGCTTTTTACAGACGGGGACTGCATCCCAAGAGCAGACTTCCTCGCCACCCACGTACATTTTGCGGAAAAAGGCTACTTGCTGTCCGGCGGTTACTGCAAACTGCCCATGCCACTCAGCCAAAAAATATCGGAAGAAGACATCCAACAGCAGCGTTGCTTTGACCCCCAATGGCTGAAAGCGAACGGGCTGACGGGCAGCAGCCAACTCCGCAAACTTAGCGCCAGCCCACGCTGGGGGGCTTTCTTAGACTTTATCACCCCGACTAAAGCCACCTTCAACGGCTGCAACACCTCCGTCTGGAAAGCAGATGTACTCGCGGTCAACGGCGGGGACGAACGTATGCAGTACGGCGGGCAAGACCGCGAGTTAGGCGAACGCCTCTTCAACCTCGGCATCAAGAGCAAGCAAATCCGCCACCGCGCCATCCTCCTGCACCTCGACCACAAGCGGGGCTACAAAACCAAGGAGAGCATGGACCGCAACCGGGCGATACGCGCGCATACGCGGAAACATAAATTGGTGCGGACGGCGTATGGGATCACTTCAAACCGTAAAATGTGAAATTTTAAAAATGTAGAAGTTAAAAGTCGGGGCGTTGCGCTTGGTTGCAGGGGGCTGTGGCTGAGCTTATGTGCGTTGAAGCATTGAAGAACCGTAAAACTGCAAAACGCAAAATGCAGAAGTCAAAAGTAAGGGTAAAGCATCAAAGGCTAAAAAACCCGGCTCTCCGCCCCAAAGACCTGCACCGCTCGTGTCCCCATTGGCCCTGTGGAATAACCCAATGGTTGCTATACCATTCCACAGGGCTAGAGGGGGCTAGGGGGAGGAAAACGCAAGGAATGTAAAACTGCAAAATGATGAATGCAAAATGCTTCCCCCGCCGCTCCGATAGCTATCGAAGGGCGAAGTAGGGTAAAGGTACAAGCGGGGCATGGCCCACGTGAGCTTCGAGCTACAACTTCAGAAATCGAACACAATACCGACGGTCGGCAGCACACTCCCGTTGTCGATCGGGACTTCCACCAGCCGACGGGGCTCGACGACTCCCCCGCTTTCATCCCGATCCAGGCCGAAGGAAGGCGGCTCCGGCGCCTGCTGCGCAAAGGCATTCTGGATTTCCAGAAAGACATTGAGGGAAACGGCCTTGAAATTCCATTTCTTATCGATGCGGATGTCCGCCTGATTGAAAGTATTCAGCTCGACGGTACCGAGGCGCTCGTAATCCAGCACTAAAGCCGGGTAAGTAGCCAGTGTCTGTTGTACATCGACTGGCGCATAGGGCGTGCGGCCAACAAAGCGGTAGCGCAGGCTGACCTCCCAGTTCTTTCCCAGTTTATAGCCGCCGGTGAAAGTAAGCAGATGCCGGCTGTCCCAGGCCGAGGGCCGGTAGGTATCCCCAAAGCCGGTGAACTCGCTTTTGAACAGCGTGTAGGCCAGTATGCCGTAGAAATCGCCGGTGAACTGCTGTTGAAAAAGCAGCTCCAGGCCGTAGGTGCGCCCGGCTCCGACGGATTCGACGGCTTCATTACCCAGGACTTCAAATCCGGCCCCCTTATTGGCCAGCGAGGTGCTGTCGGCGATGGAAACCGGGTAGTCGTCGTATATCTTCCAAAAACCTTCCGCAGAAATCGTGGTCGAGGGCCGCGGCTTGAACTCCAGCCCCGCCACCAGGTGAGTACTGCGGATGTAGCGGGCATCCTGGTTGATGAACGCGCCAGCGTTGTTTTGATAACCGAGGATGGTGTAGGGCGGTATTTTGTAGTACACGCCCGCCGAGGCATTGAGCCGCCAGCGCTTGGCAGGATCGAGCGCGTAGGAAAGCCCGAGGCGGGGCGACAGCGTTTCCAGCAGCTGGTTGTCCTGCTCCGTAAAGGTATTGGCATCCGCCCGAAGGCCAAAGGATAAGTCAAGGCGGTTGTTGAGCAGCGTGCGAGCAGCCTGCACAAACATTCCGTAGCGGTACAGGTCGAGCTCCGTATCGAAGCGGACGGAATCGACCTGGTTAAGCGTAGCATTGCTGTAGTCCGCCCGCTGCAGGCTGAAGCCGCCGCTGAGGATCCATTCGCCCAGGTAGTAGGTCCATTGATTCCGCCACTTGACCTCAGACTCGCGGCTGTCGTTTTGGAAGATCACACCGGTCTCTGCTACATTATCCCGGAAGCGCGTGAACTCATTGTTCAGAATATTGGTGCTGAGGGTGGAGCGGAAATTGCCGTTGCCCGATTTGAAACGCCGTTTGTAGGACAAGCCCACGGTAGTCGTCCACTGCCGGATAACCGGTACCTGTTCCTGAGCAGCCTGCTGTTCCGGGTCGAATTCCTCAATCGCATTGACCGCAAGGTCATCGATCGAGCCCACGCCAATCAGGCTAATCTCGTTGTACTCGTCGAATTTGTGGTTGATTTTATACTGATAGTCCCAGTAGTCCGGCAAAATGGGCAAGCCGATCAAGTCGAAAAGCAGCTGCAGGTACGATCGGCGGGCCGAGACCAGGTAGGTCGTATTAGAGGATTCCTCCTCCCCCCGCAAGAGCGGCCCCTCTAGCGTCAGGGCAGTTTCTGAGGAGCTGACCCGCACATTCCCCTTGAACTCCCGGGAGCTGCCAGTGCGCTGATTGAACTGCAGCACCCCGGACAGGGCGTTGTCATAACGAGCGTTGAAGGCAGAAGTAGCCAGGTCTACGTTTTCGATAAAGGAAACGTTCAATAAGCCAACTGGGCCACCGGCGCTGCCCTGCGTAGCGAAGTGGTTGATGTTGGGAATCTCCACGCCATCCAAGTAATAGACATTCTCGTTCGGCGCTCCGCCCCGGATGATCACATCGTTGCGGAAACCTCCGATGGAGCCCGCTACGCCCGGCAGAGACTGCACTACCTTTGCGATATCGTTGTTGCCGCCCGGATAGGTGGCGATTTCTACTGCCGACAAAGTCTGTGAAGAAAGCGGGCTGATGATGTCCTCCAGCGAGCTGGCTTGTACGACCACCTCATCCAGGGTCTCTGCTGCTTCGGTCAATTCAAAGTTGACAGAAGGCGTGCCCGCCGAACGGACGATGATGTTATACAAAGTCGACGGCTGGTAGCCCAGGTAGCTGGCCGTCGCATTGTAGGTTTTAGGGGGAACCCCTTTGATTTCGTAGTAGCCATCCAGATCAGTAGTGGTTCCAAAGTCAGTACCTTCCAACTGCACGGTGGCGCCGACGAGCGGCTCTCCCGATTTGGCATCCTTCACGTAGCCGGAAAGGCTTCCGGTGGTTTGGGCATTGAGCCCAGTGCTGAGCAGCAAAGCAGTAATCAATGAACTAACTAAGACTAAAGCTGGCCGCATAGACCGGTTTGTATCCCTCATCGCTTTCATCAAGTTTTGATAAAAACAAAAATGCAGGAAATGGGCAATAAGTTGTTAGAAACGAACCAGTTCTTATACGGAGAAGGCAGCCCCAGCCCAATGGCCTGTGCTGTCAGGTACAAAAGATAAAACTGTGCTACACCCATCGCGCCGGCCCGTCATACCCAAGAAGGGTGCCCTCCGCTTTGCAGCTTAATCATCATTAGTATCAGCTGTCTCCTCCAGGGTATTGGCTAGCGCCACCAACTGTACGAAAGCCGCCCGATGTCCTGCTTCGTCCACGCCCTTGGCTGCTTTCGCCCATTCTGCAACCGATTGTAAATCAAGCCCATCGGTGTACTTTGACTTACACAAATACTGGCCAAAACCAGCAACGGCCCCGGCAAAACGAAAATCATCGTCTAAGCTTTCCCAGCTACTGCCCTCGTCCTTTGCCGTTTGTGACAACAGCCGGCTTTTTTCGCCATCCGGCTTTTTGTAACGCAGTTTGAGGGTCAGCCAGTCCTCTGCCCCTTGGACGGTCCGCTGGCTTTGGTAGACCAGGCTATCTACTGAGGCGTAGAAGGGAATGGTATCGCCTGCCGCGACCAGTTCGTATAAGGCGGTTACTGTGTGGCCAGCGCCCAATTCTCCGGCATCCTTTTGGTCGTCATTAAAATCCTCTTTGTTCAGCAGGCGATTCTCATAGCCAATCAAGCGGTAACCAGCAACCTGAGCGGGGTTGAATTCGATCTGCAACTTGACGTCCTTCGCGATAGCATACATGGTCCCCGCAAATTCGCTGACCAGCACCTTGCGAGCCTCCTGAAGGCCGTCAATGTAAGCGTAGTTGCCATTGCCGGAAGGTGGGCGTAGGACTCGGTTTTGAAGGAAGGTTGTACTTTGAATATTTCCTGCACCTGTGGTTCCGGCGGAGGTGGGGGCGGTGGTGCAGAATTTGGAGGCGAGACCGGAAAGAATTGCGGATTGGGAATTTCTGTTTCTTCCGACACGGATTGGTCTTCGAAGGTCACAGTTTCATCATTGTTTCGGGCTTTTTTCACCCCCTTATTGCAAGCGGGCAGCGCCAACAGGCCCAACATTGGTATCCAGAGCAGCTTCTTCATGTTGTAATTTTTTGCTACCTGCTAGATGCTGGAACTTGTTCAGATGGTGTGCACATTAGCATGACTATTAATCCGGCGTTACGCTTAGGAGACAGTACAGTCTTCGTTTTTCATCAAATAACTATTGGTATTCAACCAGCTCTACCGCTGCAGTTCCACCTCCAGCCAGGGGGCTTCGTAGCGGTGCCCCTTCAGCTGCAGGTAGTGGGCGAAGCGGGGCAGCAGGATAGAGCGCCGCTGATTGCCCAGGCTGATGACGATCTCGTCGCCGTACTTGTCTATGGAAAAATCTTGGTCCTTCACGAAGGGGAGTTTGAGGCGAGCCAGGTAGCCGTTGCGCTGCTCTTTCAGCTCAAATGGCTTATCGTGGTAGAGGACCGAGGTGAAATCGGCATCGCCGTAGAGGTTGGTGCCGATCTGCTCCAGCAGTTGGGTGCCAAAGACCTCCTGCCCCTGATGGTGCAGGCGAAACAAAGGTAATGGTGCAAAAGTCTCTTCGATTTCCTTCAAATAAGCCGACTGCCGCTCCAGGTACTGCTCGAAGCCGCCCTGCCCGGCTGATTCCGGGAAGATGCGGTTGATCAGCACAGCATCCACATTATAGCCGTAGAGCTGCAGATAAGTCATCGCCCGCTTCCCCTCCCGGATGACCATGCGTTCCGGGTTGAGGACCACCCGGATGCTGCTGATGTCGGGATCCTGCATTACCTTTTGGATGCTTTCCAGCTTATCGAACAGGCGTTCCAGCTCGTCCATGCCGCGGTCAAGCGGGATGCCGGTCATGCCGCGTACCATAGAGCCAAAACTTTTCATAGCAAAGCGCTGCCCGGGGAAAGCCTTCATTACCCAGGATTGGGTGACCTGCGGCAGGGACAGCAGGCTGAGCGTCTCGCCGGTGGGAGCGCTGTCGATGATGATCAGGTCGTACTCGCCGGCCCGGTAGTACTCTTCCAGCCAGAGGAAAGCCGAGGCTTCTTCCATGCCGGGCAGGGCGGACAGCTCCTCGGCTACTACATTTTCCACCCCCTGAAAGCGGAAGACCGCCAGCATAAGCTGCCGCACGTTTTCCCAGTGCTTCTTCATGGAGTAGTACACATCCACTTCCTGGGCGAAGAGGTTGGGCGCGATTTCTTGCGGCTCCGGGCTCAGCTCCTGATCGAGGGCATCGGACAGGCTGTGCGCTGGGTCCGTGGAAAGAATGAGGGTTTTGCTGCCTTCCCGGGCAGCCCGCAGGGCGGTAGCTGCCGATAGCGTCGTTTTGCCTACCCCGCCTTTCCCGGTGAATAAAATGATGCGCATTGATGCTAGTTTTGGATTCCAAAAATAAAAGGACAGCAGCGTCGAAAGGTTGGGGCGGAGCACGTATTCCCGGGAGTTGACCGAAACAAAAAAAGCGGGTGGAAGTCGCTGTTGCAGCGCCCCGCCCGCTTTCGTCTCATCGATCTGATCCATGCCGCTTAGTGCGCCATTTGCATAGCGCCCGGGATGTTGTCGCGTACCGCTGCTGCCAGCTCCGGGTCGTTATTGGTGTGCGTGCTGTAGTCGGTGGAGAGGTCCAGCCCATCGAAGAGTGCTGCGAGGTCAAAGCGGATGTGCAGCATGTTGCTGCCGTCTTTTTCCACATCTTTGTGAGCCATCAGCTGTACATTTTGGAGCATCTCGTCGTTGCCCAGGTGGAACGCCATGCTCTCGTCCATCGTGCCATCGCCATCGGTATCTACCTCGCCATCGATGCGCAAGAAACGGTAGCCAGCGTTCCAGCCCCAGTGCATAGAGGGGTTTTGGATGCCGAGCGGGTCGTCTGCATCCCGGCTGGTAAAGTCGTCCTCGCTCTGATCATTAGTCTCAGGGTCCACGCCAACTAAGAATCGGAGCATATGGTAGTGGCCGGTATTGACCGAAGCCAGTTCCTGCATGCCCGATTGCGGTTTGACGAGCAGGTACTTGTCTTCCAGTACTACGGCATCGCCCTCTTCCGGCATTAGTTCAATCCCTCCCACGTAAAAATGGGCAATATCGATTTTAACATCTGTACCGTTGATGTTGTAGACTTCGCCGGGGGTAAAGGCAGCACCATCTACTTGATACTCGAACATCATACTGAGCATGGCCTCTTCGGCATCCATGCTAGGATCGTCCTCATCGCAGGCGGTGAAAGTCAAGGTAAAAGCCCCTAGTAATAGAAGGCTTAGGAAAGATGAAATGCGTGTCATAAAAAGTTGTTTTAGTTTTTAATAAAATTAGGTTAATGGAGGCAGGGCAGCGAGACAGCCATCTGCGCTCGCGCCGGCATTACTCAATTTTGATCGGCACCTCCTTTTCCGATACATTATGGTCGTGGTCGGTCGCCTCCACCTGCAGCTGGTAGCTGCCGGCCGGCAGTTCATCAAGCGGGAAGCCCAGGTCAATTTCGTACTGCCGACGGTGAAGGTGTTGTTTATCGACCAGATAGGGCTGGCCGCTTTCCGTTTCCACCAACCAGATGAAGTAGGTATGCAAGCCCAGGTTTTCCGAAAGGGTAACTTCCACCGGCAGGGTAGTACCCTTTGGATAAGATTGCCCGGCCTGCGGCTGCGTGACTTCAATATTAGGCCCCTCTTCATCGAACTGTGCGTCCGGTTTGCTGCAGGCCAGCAAGCACAAAAGGGGCAAGGTCAAGGTTAAGCTCTGTTTTGTCATTGGTCAAAAGAAATAGTTGAGGTGTACGGCTGTGCGGGCCTGTGCTTCTACGAGCCCGGAATTCCAATTCTGCTGCAAAGGTGTGCTGTAGGTAAACCCTAAATTGAAGCGCTGCCAGAACAGCTCCAGGCCGGCATTAGCCATGGCTGCTTCTCCTCCAGTATTGGTGCGGAAGAAGCCATTTTCTGTATCCAATTCCGCGTATTCGTAGTAGATGCCAGCATTGGGCATCAATTGCAGAGGCCCGAGATAGGCCAGGCGGAATAAGCTTGCTACCCCTGAGACCCGTTCGCCGAAGCGGTAGCCATTAGGGCTTTCGCCATTGCGCCGGTAGGTGGCATCCAGGTTAAAGCCCCAGTCACCGCGGCGCAGGGTATAGCTGAGGTTGAAGAGTGCATCCCAACTGCCGGTGCCTACCTGGAAATTGGGGTTAACCACCTCCGTAGGCCCCGGCCGCTGAAAGTCTCCGGTCGGCGCTTTGATCCCCAGGCCCAGGGCGAGGCGGTGCCGCCAGGGGCTCATTAAACTGTCGGCATTGTTGAACAACTGTACGTGCACGAATCCCACTGCATCTCCTGCTCCTTCCACGATCCGCTCGCCGCCTTCCCGCCAGCGGGAATGATAGGCGTAAGGCAACAGTACGGAGAGCTGTACCTGCCGGTGCGGCTGGAAGCGCGCCCGCGCCTCCAGGAAATTAAAGTATTCTGAATGGGCGGTGCGCTCACCGTCAAAGGGGTCTTCCCGAAAAACGCGATAACGCTGCTGTTGCCACCACAAGCCGGCAAAATGGCCGCCCAGCTGGGGCATTAAACCCGTGAAAGATTGGGAGACACTGCAGCCGCAGGCATCACAGGCAAAGGCCTGTGCCGGCCACATCAGCAGCATCCCGAACAGGATAGATCGGATCAGCATAGATTAGATTCAGCATGGAAAAATTAAAAGCAACAGGCCGTCCCGCAGGCCATCAGGTTTACCAAAGGCGTCAACCCAGGCTCATCAAACAATGGATGGCCGGTAAGCCTTAAAGGGAGGGCAAAAGAGGAGCTTAGACGCGCGGGGGATGGAACACCCCGGAGGGAAGCAAAACTGGCTGCCAGCCCGAAACAGCTGGCAATTGGGTAAGCGCTGGGAGAGCACGCTCTACAGACAGGCCGCAGTGAGCCGGTAGAAAGGGCGAAAAGCTCGGGCGGTTGTCTTCCGTAACCGGCGCTTTTTCGCTTTGCCGCTCTTGTCCAACCGCTTCTTGGGTTACTTCCTGTATGTAGCAGCTACCGCTGCACATCAGTTCGGGTTCGAAACGGTTTTTGCAGAGCTCGTTGGCAATGTAGTCGGCGTTGTATTCCAGCCATAGGGATAGACCAGGCAGGTAAGCTACCTGAGCCAGTATCAGGATCAACAACGGTATAGACCACAACTGCTTCACTCTACAAATATAAGGATAAAAGGAGCAGTGAAGCAAGAGAGCTTTAGTCAAATGACCGGCAAACGCAGGAAATACAAGGGCATAAATCGTCGTAATTATCAAAATAGCCGGCAACTTAATGCAACGATATTTACCATTTAGCCCGCCAGGAACGGCTTCAGGAACCGCCACTTGGCTTATCAGGGAAGCCCATTGGGTCAATCGCTGATCAGCTCATTGGGAATGGTAATTGCACTGACCAGCTACCTGCTCTCCCGGCAGGCCTGCTATTGCTCCGGTAATCTCAGCGGCGACAAGGTCTGCTTCTACCCCCCGGCGGGCGGCTTCCTGCTCGTAGCGGGCAAAGTACCCCCAGAGCGCTTCATCTACTCCCGGATAAACCCTGGCCTCCGGCTTTGGTTCAGATGCCACTGCCGGCTCGTTTTCAAAGTAACTACAGGCGGTGAACAGCAATAGCAGCAAAGGAAGGCTTCCGTAGGACAGCTTCATAGGTATTCAGCATTTTTAGTGAGGTAGAGGCTGCTGCTTATAGCGATCGGATTGGTCAGGCTTACTAATGCTGGGGGAAAGCGATATATTGTGCAGCATTAGGAAGAAAAAACATCCATCATGCGCCTTTTCCCTATACTGCTATGCTTTTCCCTGAGCCTGCCGGCCCAATCCGGCTTCCTGCGCGGGGCTGACCTTTCCTACGTCAATGAAATGGAAGACTGCGGAGCGGTTTTCACCCTAGATGGAGTGGAGCGCGACCCCTATGCCTTATTTGCAGAAAGCGGCTGCGACATCGTCCGGTTGCGGCTCTGGCATACACCGAGCTGGTACGACACCCTCAATCAAGGGCAGCGGTACAGCGACTTTGAGGATGTTTGCCGGTCGGCGGAGCGGGCGCGGGAGGCGGGTATGCAGATTTTGCTGGATTTCCACCTTTCCGATTTTTGGGCGGACCCCGGCCGGCAGTGGATCCCCGCTGCGTGGGAAGCGGTTGCGGATGACTTGCCCGTTTTGCAGGATTCTCTCTATAAGTATGTGTACGGGACGCTTTCGCAAATGCACGAGCAGGGCCTGCTGCCGGAAATGGTGCAAATTGGCAACGAAACCAACCGGGGCATTTTGCTGACACCAGAAGAAAACGCAGCGGGCTGGGTACTGGATTGGGAACGCAACGCGCCGCTTTTCCTTAGTGCGCTGCAGGCGGTGAAAGATGTAGAAGCGGCTAGCGGTGCGTCTATACAGACTGCGCTCCATATCGCAGGACCGACCAACGCGGAATGGCTGCTCAATGGCTTCACAGCGCATGGCGTCACCGATTACGACATCATCGGCCTGTCTTACTACTGGCAGTGGCACCAACCAACGAATATTGCGCAAACGGGCAGCATCATCGAGGCGCTACGGGCGGAATACCCAGATAAAGAGGTGATGATTTTTGAAACCGGCTACCCCTGGACGCTCGACTTTGCAGATGGAGCCAACAACATTCTCACCGAGGCTCACCCTGCCTATTCGCCCCTCAGCCCCGCGGCACAGCAGCAATGGATGCTAGACCTGACACAGGAAGTCACGGCCAGCGGCGGCAGCGGTGTCTTTTACTGGGAACCCGCCTGGGTCAGTACGGCCTGCTACACGCCCTGGGGGCAGGGGTCGCACAAAGAGAACGCGGCTTTCTTCGATTTCGAGGGAGAAGTGCTGGAGGACGGTGGCATGGCTTGGTTCTCCACAGAACTTACGGGTATCCAAACACCATTAGGAAACGAACACCCCGCTGCCCAGTTGCGTCAAATCAGCGACGGTGCCTTGCAGGTAACGATACCTCCCACGGTTAAAGAAACGGTCTTTTGCCAGCTCTACACTATGGATGGCAAGGGTGCCCTGAGGTACCCGCTGCAAAAGGGTGTGCAGACGGTGGAACTGCCGGCGGGCAAGTTTGTGGCGGTGGTACAGAGTGTTAAACGGGTGTACGGGCAGTTGCTGGTGTTGTAAAATGTAAATATTTGTATTTTAGTACAAAAATCATGGTGCAGCGGCAACTGCAAGCGGTGGTCAATCGCTGGCTCTTCAGGGGAAAGGTGATTATCTTGTACGGTGCAAGGCAAGTAGGGAAGACCACACTGGCCAAAGTGCTATTGCGGGAGCACGGTGGGGGTGCAAATGCGTATTACAACTGTGAAATCCCTTCTGTACGGCAAGTGCTGGAACAGCAGGAACCCGAACTGCTGCGACGTGAGTTTGGCACTCACCGACTGATTGTGCTGGACGAGGCGCAGTACATCCCGAATATCGGACAAATCCTAAAGGTCATAGCGGACCACCTGCCGGAAGTACAGATTATAGCTACGGGTTCTTCTAGTTTCGAGCTGGCACAGCAGACGGGTGAACCGCTTACCGGGCGGGCACTAACCTTCACCCTTTACCCTTTTTCCTACGAAGAACTCGGGGCACTGTACCGGCCAAGCGAAAGGTCGGGCTTATTGGAAAACTGGTTGCGCTTTGGCACTTACCCGGAAGTCGTACAAGCTTCACAGGAAGACACCAAGTTTTTGCTTGACGATCTGACAGCACGGTATCTTTACAAGGATATTTTCGTCTTTGAAAACATCCGCAAAGCTGATATTGTCCATCAATTATTGCAGTTGCTGGCTTTTCAAATCGGCAACGAAGTTTCTATACACGAACTGGCGCTTAAGCTCAAGGTCAACGAACGTACAGTATCTAGGTACATTGACCTGCTGGAAAAGGCATTCGTTATTTTCCGGCTACCTGCCTTTAGCCGCAATCTCCGAAAAGAGGTAAGCAAAAAGAAGAAGATTTACTTTTACGACCTGGGCGTACGCAACAGTATCATACAGCAGTATCAGCCCTTAAAGGGCCGGGCAGACCGAGGCGCGTTATGGGAAAACTTCCTAGTGGCGGAACGCATGAAGTACCTACACGCGCGCCTGCAATTTCCCAAGCAGTACTTCTGGCGTACGCATGACCAACAAGCGTTGGACTACTTGGAGGAAGCCGATGGCCAGCTGCATGGTTATGAGTTCAAATGGAAGCCAAAGAAAGCTAAAGTGCCAGCAGCTTTTGCCAAGGCTTACCCGGAGGCCGTGGTACAGGTGCTGCATCAAGAGAACTTTGAAGACTTTTTACTAGACTAAAAACTAGTGCGACTAGGCCGAATTACTTGCTAGTTTTCTTGCCCCTGAAGCCCTTGCAAATGCTGCACCTTAAATGGTCAGGCATTTGCGGCTCAATCCACTAGTGTGCAGGGGCGGGGTCAAAAGCTGCTCTACTTCCCAGATATCGATAAATGGGAACGCTGGAGTGTCGATATTGATTCCCTGCTGGATGTGCACGATGTGGCGCTGCTCGATGCGGCGTTCTACTCGGAGAAAGAGCTGCCCGGCCGAGATATGTCGGAAATCCCCCACCCTTTTGTACAGGAGAGCTTACAGCGATTTGCGGGCTTGCCAGACCGTATCCGGCAGCGTATCCATTTAAACCACACCAACCCGTTGCTGCAAGAGGGTAGTTTCGAGGAGGCGGAAGTAGAAAAAGCAGGGCTACAGATGAGCCGTAGGGAGATGCGGTTTGGGTTGTGAGTACGGTACTGCAATTCGTTTTATCTTATCACGAAATGGCTGAGCAAGCATCTGGCATAAGCCTACCTTAACTTTTATTTTTCACGGAGTCAGATGCATATGCCCGACAAGCGCAAATATGCTCCAGGGTAATCTTCGGATAAGCGCCCAGTAAATCTTCGACTGTCTCCCCTGCCGCCATTTTATCGAGTAACAAGTCAACCGGGACCCTCGTGCCTTTTATAACTGGTTTACCGTACATTACCTCTGGCTTTGATTCGATACGTTCTTTCCAGTCCATGATGATCTGATATTTTTTGTGATAACGTTTTACTTCCGCCATTCATTCAAGCAGTGACAAAATAATTCACCGCCCCACTTCATTCTGCAACTCCCCCATCAAAAAGCCGCGCACATTTTCCACCGTAATATCCAGCAGCCGCTGCCGGGAAGCTTGCGTGGCCCAGG
>CAYNIT010000087.1:0-15951 GCA_964397205.1 uncultured Phaeodactylibacter sp.
GGGTTCGATGGAGCGCTCAATACCGACCCTTACCTGGATTTCAACGCGGGCCTGCTGTGGTACATTCTCTTTGAAGATGACCTTAGTTTTTACGTCGGTGGTTCCTTGCAGCACCTCAACAACCCGAGCATTACCTTTCTGGAAAACGGCGGTGCTCAGCTGGATACCCGTTGGATAGGCCAGGCAGGGGGTGAAATTCCGCTGGTGCAGGGCTTGAGCCTGCTGCCGGCTGTTGCAGTGATGGGCCAGGGGCCCCACAGGAGCATGACGGGTGGCGGCAATTTCCGCTACACCAATCGGGATTGGCGGGAAGTGGCCATCCGAGCCGGCGGCTGGGTGCACGTTGCCAATCAACTGGAACAAGGCGTGGGCCTGGATGCGGTGGTGTTTACAACTGTGCTGGAAATGGAGCGCTGGAACATCGGTTTGAGCTACGATGTCACGACTTCGGTGCTGGCGGCTGCCAACAACTCTCGGGGAGCATTTGAAGTGAGCTTTATTTACACCCATCCGGCGACCTGGCGCACCAACGTTAAATGCCCGAACTTTTAGGGTATGCCGGATCGACAACTGGATTTTGAGGAGGAACGCCCGGAGCAGGCCGCTGGTTATTTGGAACAAATTCAAAAAAAGCCCCATCCGCTCAGCCTGCTGGCTGCTGGGCTAGATGATGTGCGCAATATCGGCGCGCTGTTTCGGCTTGCCGATGCTGCTCGCCTAGAGCACCTTTACTTCTTGGGCTGGCCGCAGGAGTTGAATCCCAAAAAGCTGAAGCGCATCTCCCGCTCTACGGTGAGGTGGGTGCCCCATTCGGTTTTGCAAATGGAAGAAGCCGTAGCGCTTTCGCAGCGCCGCCCTTTTATCGGATTGGAAATCACCACCCACAGCGTACCCTATACCGCTTGTCAGCCCGAAGCGGGCAGCGTACTAGTGCTCGGGCACGAAGCGCAGGGCATTCCGGCAAGCCTGTTGCGATGCTGCCGGCAGTGCATTCACCTGCCCATGTACGGCCTGAATACTTCCATGAATGTTGCGATGGCGGCGGGCATCGCAACCTATCGGCTGCTAGAACAGCTAGGAGCGGGCGGCGAATAAGGAGCCGGTCAATTCGATCAGGGTATGGTTGAGAGCTTGCAGGGCTTCCTCCACTTTCCAGGCGGAGCGGTCTCGGGCTTCTACCCGGTTAGAAATAGCTCGAATTTGCAAATAGGGCACTTCCTCCAGGGCACAAGCGTAGAAAAAGGCAGCACCTTCCATGCTTTCCACTTCCGCATCCGGGTACTTTTGCCGAACAGCCGCAATATCAGGCGCGCAGCCATGGACGCGGTTGACGCTGATGCCATGAGCCTGGGGCAGGAAATCAAATTCCGATGCTCTTCGATTGAGGATACGGCCGTCCTCTTCGAAAGGAGCTTGCCCGGCTTCAATCAAGCCAAGCTCGTGCAGGTCCGTAAAGCTGCCATCGGCTTCCTGCACGCCCAGGTCAGCGAAGCGCTCGCTGATGACTTGCACCACATCCCCCGCTTTGAATTTATCGCTGAAGCTGCCGCCAATGCCGGCATTGATGGCGAGGTTCCATTCCTCTGCTCCGATGACTCGCCCCATAGCGTAGGCAGCCATGGGCAGGCCGACACCGGTAATGAGCAGCGCAACCTGCACCTCCCCCCGCTGGTAGCGGTGCGGGCCCGCGGCAATAAAGTTGTTGCGTAAATGTTCCTGCAGCGCAGCAATCTCGTAGGCAGTAGCAGCGGTGATGAGTATTTTCATAAATGTCAGCGTTTAAGCCTAAAAGGCGTAAGCCAGCCCGGCTGCCGGGCTGAACCCCAGTACCTCATGGTAGGCGGAGGCGATATCGAAGCGCAATTGGTCCACTACCTGGTAGCCGAAGCCGAAACTGACGGTCGTCGGCTTGGTGGCAGCTCCTACCCGCAGCCGGAATGGTTCTGCTACTCGATACTCCAGCCCGAATTTGGCACGGGCGGGATGGTCAATGTCTTTTTCTACTTCTGCCAGCAGCAGGATTTGCTCTGATGGGCGGTACTGCAGCCCCGCTTTCAGGAGGGAAGGCAGAAATTCTGATTCCACTACACTTACTCGGATCGGGCTGTAGGCATGTACGCCAATCTGCAGTTGAGGCAGCAGCTCCACTAGCGCCCCTAGCTCAAAAGTAGCAGCTGCCCGGCTGCCGTACTCTGGTATTTGCGTATGGAGCAACAAGGCTTGAGCGCCGATAGACAACTTGTCGAAAAGCTGCCTGCCGTAGGCCAAGCCGACCCGCTGCTCGTTGTAGCCCTCGAAGCCAAACTGATTGAGCGACAGCCCAAAGGTGCCCGAGTTGGTAGGCAAAGCCACACCAAAGGAATAGCTGCCCAATTCAGACAACAGAAAGCGTTGCTCCCCGAAGGCCGTAGCCGTGATGTCTTCCAGTTGGCCCAGGCCGGCCTGATTGCTGAAGAGCGCATTGATATCCGTAAAGGTAGCGCCCGTGTAGCCCATACCAGCTGCCCTTGCCCCGCCCATGGGCGGCAGGCCGTTTTGCGCAGCTAGCCCTGCGCTGAACAGCAGGAGTAGCAATAGGGTTGAAGTGTGTTTCATCGTTCTGGCTTCTTAGAGGCTAAGGTAAGGCTTTTCTCTGCGAATGTACACTGGCTTTTTTAAAAGCTCCTGCCAAACTGCTTACGGGAGTCGACTGATTTGCCGCTAATCGTTCCAGTCCGCGATGAACACGTTGGTATCGCGGGTGCCGCCGTTGTTGCGGTTGGAGGAGAAGACCAGCTTTTTGCCGTCGTAGGAAAACATGGGGAACGCATCGAAAGCTTCGTCGAAGGTAATCTGCTCTAAGCCGCTGCCGTCCAGATTGATAGCAAAGATGTTGAACTGCCGCCCTCCCTCAACGTGGTGGTTGGTAGCAAAGAGGATTTTCTCGCCGGAGGGGTGGAAGAAAGGGGCCCAGTTGGCACCGCCCAGGTCTGTGATTTGGGTGAGGTTGGAACCGTCCACATCGCAGACGAATACCTCCATCTCTGTAGGCTGCACCAGCCCGCGGGCCAACAATTCTTTGTAAGTCTTCTGTTCCTCCGCTGTCTTGGGGCGGGAGGCCCGGAACACCAGTTTGCTTCCGTCGGGGGAAAAGAAAGCGCCGCCATCGTAGCCGAGTTCATCCGTAACTTGCTGCAGGTTGGAGCCATCTACGTCCATAGTCCACAGTTCAAGGTCGCCGGAGCGGGTAGAGGTAAATACGATTTTGCTGCCGTCCGGGCTGAGGGTCGCTTCCGCATCGTAACCCGGATTGTCGGTTAGTTGCTTCTTGATATTCCCCTGCAGGTCGGCTACGAAGATGTCGTAGCTTTCGTAAATGGGCCAGACGTACTTCCCGTTGACGACCGGTGGGCTCTCCGGGCACTCAGCGCCCCCTAGGTGGGTGGAGGCGTAGAGAATGCTGGTGTCCCCTGGCATGAAGTAGGAGCAGGTGGTTCTGCCTTTTCCAGTACTTAGCATAGGGGGCTGTTCTCCTTCGTAGCCGGTGACAGGCATGACGAAGATCTGATCGCAGGGCGCATCCCACTCCTCATTGGCGGCTTGGAAAACAAGCTGACTGTTGTCGAAGCTGAAGTAGGCCTCCGCATTATCCCCGCCGAAGGTCAGCTGACGGATGTTGCTGAGGTGGGTCTCCTGCTCGTAGCGCAAGCTGTCAGCGGCTGTCTCCTCAGCCGTTGTTTCCGTTTGGGAGTCCTCATCAGTGGGTTGGGCATCGCTGCCGCAGGCAGCGAGCAGGCACAGAAGGCAGAATGGGCTCAAGTATCGAGTGATCATTAGCGATTTTTCGGGCAAATATAGGCGGGCTTGCTAGAGCCTTGCAACAAATCGGCAAAACTTTACTTGCTGCCGACAATTCAGGCTGGTCATTGCAAGATTTTGTGTACTCAAATGCAGGCAGGCGAGTTACTATGAAAAACAAAATGAGCTTTGCTATGTATCCTTGATCAGGGGCAATGCATAATGTGCCAATGCCGCCGAGCTGAATTTGGATGGCCGGCAGGCATTGAGTTTGTTGCAGCACCCTGACCACAGCAGCAGGTGTATGCCCCAAATGCCTGCCTCTTGCGCATCCATCTGGGCTACACAAATAGGCATTTAAAATTATAGAATTATCGGCAAAGGGGACTACCTTTGCGCCACATTTTTGGAAGATGCAAAAAGTTGTATTTCAAGACTTAGGGAGAATCAGTTATCAGGCTGCCTGGGATATGCAGGAGGAAAAGCTGTCGGAGGTGGTCGGCCGGAAACTGGACAACCGGAAACGGGGCAAGCAGGGCCTGCCGGAAGAGCCACAGCAGCACCATCTGTTGTTTTGCGAGCACCATCCGGTCTACACCCTGGGCAAAAGCGGTTCGATGGACCATCTGTTGCTAGGGGCAGCGGAACTGGAACAGCGTGGGTTTGAGTTTTTTAAAATCAACCGCGGTGGCGACATCACCTACCACGGCCCCGGGCAGATCGTAGGGTATCCTATATTCGACCTGGACTGCTTTTTTACGGATGTGCACCGCTACGTGCGCTATCTGGAAGAGGCGGTCATAAGAACGATTGCCGATTACGGCCTGCAGGGAAGGCGCGAAAAGGGCTACACTGGGGTTTGGCTCCCGGAGACGGCTACGCTGCCCAAACGCAAGATTTGTGCTATAGGCGTGCACCTGCGGCGGTGGGTAACCCTGCATGGCTTCGCCTTCAATGTGAATACCGATCTTTCCCATTTCAACTATATCGTGCCCTGCGGCATTAATGAAGCCGGCAGAGACGTTACTTCCCTAGAACGGGAGCTCGGAGCGAGCGTTGATCTTGAGGAGGCCAAAGCCAAACTGAAAGAACAACTCGCCTGCTTATTTGAATTTGAGTACGCTTCCAAGCCAATAAAATCGCGAAGTGGGCACTGAGCCTTCAAGTATTATGATGAAAGACATCCCCAACCTGAAAGTGGAAGATATTGCAATTGCGGTAGCGCCCCGGCCCGAAGGGGATCCGGATAAGGAAAAGTTTTGGGACAGTTATCTCATCAACTTGAAAGAGGAGGCCATCTCCAACGTGCTGGTCAACTCCCGTGGCTACGGCGAAGTGAACGGCGAGAAAATGAAAACGACCATACTGCGCCACTTCTTCGAGGAAATTGGCCCGCTGCAAGTTGTGAAAATCGAGCCGATACAGGTGCGCCTCTTTGATCTGACCAACGAATACTGGATCAGCTTCTCCCACGATGACTATATGTACGATAAGAAGTACGTCTTTGTGAAGGGCAGCATTACGGAAGATAACTTTACCACTATCCCATTCATCAATCGCAAGGGGGTAATGATACGATAGCCAATGAGAGAACGGAAAGACAAGCGCGTGAGCGAATCGCGCACCGTGATGACCGAGATGGTCATGCCCAACGACACGAACCCGATGGGCAACCTGATGGGCGGCAACTTGCTGCGCTGGATGGACATTGCCTCCGGCATTTGCGCGGGCAAGCACTGCGAAGCCCATGTGGTCACGGCATCCGTTGACAACGTCTCCTTTCAGAAGCCTATCAAAGTCGGCGACATCGTAACGCTGGAGGCAACGGTGACCCGGGCTTTTCGGACTTCAGTTGAAATATACGTCGAGGTCTTTGCCAACAACATCAAGGGCGGCGATGCCCGGCGCTGCAACCATGCTTACTACACCTTCGTCGGTTTGAGCGACGATGGCAAACCAATACCGGTGCCTCCGGTGCTGCCCCTGACTGAGATTGAGCAGCAGCGGTACGATGGCGCGCCGCGCCGCCGGGAGGCCCGCCTCATCCTCAGCGGCCGCATGAAGCCAGAAGAAGCTACAGAAATCCGCTCGCTCTTCAGTGATCTGCAGTGAGAGAATGGCTTACTTTACTACCCTACAGCTCTTCCCTCAGCACCAGCTCAATATTGGGGTACACCGTTTTGCCCGATTGCAAGAAAGCAGCTACATCCATCCAACTCGCCAGTTCGATGTCCTCCTCGGTTTCCGGTTCTAATTCGGTTTGCGCGGCAGACATGCGGTACCAGTAGGTAGGTTTGAGCACCCGCCCGTGCTGCTCGTCCCGGTAAGTGTGATAGGTCGTGCCCAGGAAATCGCCTACATCCACTTCCCGCAGGCCAGTTTCCTCCTTCACCTCGCGTACGGCTGCTTCCTTAGGCGTTTCGCCGGGGTCAATCTTGCCCTTGGGCAGGTCCCAGGAGCCACGCCGGTAGATGAGCAGCGCCTGGCCTTGTTTGTTGTACACCAGGCCTCCGGCCGCTTCGAGCACAGTAAATTGCCCCTTGAAGTCGAGGAAGAGCTTTTCGGCATCCGGGCTGTAGAGGCTGACTTTGCCGAAGCGCGGGTTCTTCTCGAGCATGTCAACGTAGCCCAGCAGGCTCTTGGGATTGCCTGTGTAGATGGTAGTCAGGTTCTCCGGAGCACTGGAAGGTTGGAATCCTCCCTCCGGGATGGCGCTCAGCACGATCGGCCGGCCATTGACGTAGATTTTGTACATTTGCGCAACTAGCTTGATTAGAAAAAGTAAGGAAAAAACCGAATCCAGGAAATGAGCACTGCCGCAGAAGTGGCCCGTCGGCTACTGCAAATAAATGCAATAAAGCTGAGTCCGCAAAAGCCCTTTACCTGGGCCAGCGGCATGCAATCCCCCATCTATTGTGACAACCGCCTGTCCCTTTCTCACCCTGCTGTGCGCAATTTTATTCTCGCTTGCTTTGTGGAGGCGGCTGCCGGCTTCCGCCCGATTGATGCTGTAGCCGGGGTCGCAACAGCGGGCATCCCGCACGCTGCGCTGCTGGCCGACCGGCTGGATATGCCCTTTGCCTACGTCCGCTCCAAGGCAAAGGGGCACGGGCGGCAGAACCTTATTGAGGGCGAACTGCCGGCGGGTGCCCGGGTGCTGCTGGTAGAAGACCTGATCAGCACCGGCGGCAGCAGCTTGAAAGCCGTAGCTGCCCTGCGGGAAGCAGGCTGCGAAGTGGCGGGCGTTCTGGCCATATTCACTTATGAGTTTGATCACGCCAAAAGCGCCTTTGCAGAAGCCAACTGCCGGCTGGAGACCCTCAGCAACTATAGCGCGCTGCTGCAGGAAGCTGTCAAGCAGCAATACGTAGGCGCGAGCGACCTGCAAACCTTGCAGCAATGGCGAGCATCGCCGGAAAATTGGCAACCAGCGTGATCAAAGTAGCTGCTGCATGGTTAAATTACTGGGTTTGGATAAATTTTCTATCTTTGCCGGTCAAATTTCCCGGCTTTCAGCCAAAAGAAGAGACACCACACTAATTTAATCCACACGCATGTCTGTCATAACACCCAAATCAGAAAAATTTCTTCGGGAATACCTCAACAATGCCTCTCCTACTGGCTTTGAGTCCTCTGGCCAGAAAATGTGGCTGGAGTACATCAAGCCTTATATTGACCAATGGCAGATTGACAACTACGGGACTGCCTACGGCGTAATCAACCCTGGCAAGGAGTACCGGGTAGTGATAGAGGGCCATGCCGACGAAATCTCCTGGTTTGTGCACTACATTTCCGATGACGGCTTCCTGAATGTCGTCCGCAATGGAGGCTCCGACCACATGATCGCTCCTTCCAAGCGGGTAAATATCCACACCAAAAAGGGGATCGTCAAGGGCGTATTCGGATGGCCCGCCATACATACGCGGCACGGTGAAGACGCCAAGCTCGCGCCAAAGACCAATAACATCTTCATTGACGTAGGGGCGAAGGACAAAGAAGAGGTGCTGGAAATGGGCATCCACGTCGGTTGTGTCATCACCTACGAGGACGAAATGATGGTGCTGAACGACCGCTACTACGTTGGCCGGGCGCTCGACAACCGCATCGGCGGGTTCTGCATCGCTGAGGTAGCCCGCATACTCAAGGAAAATAAGGTGGATCTGCCCTACACCCTTTACGTAGTCAATTCGGTGCAGGAAGAAGTCGGGCTGCGAGGAGCGGAGATGATTGCCCATACCATCAAGCCCAACGTAGCCATTGTAACTGACGTGACCCACGACACCCATACGCCCCTGGTCAGCAGCAAGAAGCACGGGGATGTGAAAGGCGGGCAGGGGCCCTCGATCACTTATGCGCCGGCGGTGCACAACAAACTGCTGGATCTGATTGTGGAGACAGCCGAAGAGCGGGAGATCGAATTACAGCGGGAGGCTTCCTCCCGGCGCACCGGCACCGATACTGATGCCTTTGCCTATTCCAACGGCGGGGTGCCCTCCGCACTGATTTCCCTGCCGCTGCGCTACATGCATACTACGGTGGAGATGGCGCACAAAGAGGATATCGATGCCGTCATCCGTTTGATCTACGAGGTGCTGCAGCGCATTGAAAAGGATCATAATTTTAAGTACTTTTAAGGCAAAAGAACGCTTTGCGGCAGCTGTTTACTGCCATTATTGACCTTCTGCTTTACAGCAATCTGTGGATAGCCATGGCGGCTGTTGCCATGGCAGCGCAGACCCAGTTGTTGCTGTCCGGCCGTGTTCAGCCCACGCCGCTGCTCGGATTCATCCTTTTTGCCACCTTGTTTCTATATGCTATTCACCGTATAGTTGGGTTACGGCGCTCTAAGCCCTTTCTTCAGGAAGGCCGGTATCAGGTCATTTCGCGCTTTCGTTCTCACATTGTTTTCTACGCTTTGGTTGCCGGGCTTTGCGCGCTGCTGTTTTACCTGCAGTTGCCATTTCGCCTCATGATGGCAGCCGTAGCGCCCTGCCTGCTGGCCTTGGCGTATGTGCTGCCGGTTTGGAAAGGCAAGCGCCTGCGGGATGTGCACTACGTCAAGATATTTCTCATCGCCATCGCCTGGAGCTGGATTACGGTATTTCTGCCCGCCTTAGAGCTGGGCATGTCCTACGCGCTGCCGCTGTACGTCATGGTGTTAGAGCGCTTGGCCTTCGTTTTTGCCATTACGATACCCTTTGATATCCGGGACCTGGAGATTGATGCCTACAACCGGGTCAAGACGCTGCCGGCGAGCCTTGGTGTACGGAAAAGCCAACGTTTGGCGGCAGCTGCCCTGCTGCTGATGTGCCTGTTGGCCGCCCTGAATTACTACTGGGATGTTTACAGCGCTTCCAACTTTGCTGCTTTGAGCGGTTCTGCGCTAATCGCTGCGGTTCTGGTTTACCTGTCGGAGCAGGTACGGCACGACTATTTTTTCACCGGCTTGGTGGACGGCCTCATGCTCGTACAGTTTGGGCTGGTATACGCTTTCTGCTAAAAGCAAAACCCCGGAGAAGGCGCCTTTCTCCGGGGTTCCTGTCTAATATTTGATGTAGTTGACAGCGGTAGCTCCGCCTTTTTTTTTGATGTAGTGCAGGGGGTGGCGGTTGTGCCAAAGTAAGGGATGGGGGGATAGAGCAGCCCTAAGCGGCAGGCTGCTTTTGGTGTATCTTATCGGTCGAAGCGGGCAAGTTTATTGGTGTAGTCAATGGTCATGCGGAAGAATTGCAGCGCATTGCCGCCGATGGCTCCTTCCACATCAGAGCCGCAGAGCCGGGAATAGTACTGGATGTAATTGGCATCCGGGCGGGAGCAGAACCATACTGGGCCTACTGTTTGGCCAGCGATGCTGATTGCCGGCACTTTGATCATGCGGACGTTGCCCAGCTGCGTATCCGCCCGTTCGATGACCGTCCAGTCAGGATGCAGCTGTTCCCACTGTTTGAATACGGACTCGACGATAAAGGAGGTGGCGACAGGCGCGCCGCTTTTGCTGTTCAGCGCCCGGCTAGCCTGCGGGCTGGGGTGCAGCTTGGCACCGGTATCGATCAGTACCGGAAACTGCTCGCCGTCAATTTCTACAAAAATTCTCGGCAGGCTGGAAATGCGGTTGCCGCTGGCGCTTTCTTTGAAATCGACGCGCACCGTATTGGCTTCGAGCGGCGATAGGGCAGGGGAGTGGCAGCTCAGTTCCTGCGACAGGAAATCGAAGGTCCAGCAGTACTGCCCGAACCAAGCCTGTCCGAGCGCTCCGTGTACGCCTTGCTCCAGGTTGCCCTGCCCATCCGGCAGCACGAGGGCGGAATTGCGCGGAAGGGCCGGCAGCGCTCCGAGTTCCAGCACCTCGTTCATCTTAACGAAGAAGTTGCCGGAGTCGTCGGTAAGGCCGGGCAGGGCGTGCTCCTGCATCGCGCTTTCGCGGATGAAGGCACCGCCGGTGGTGTTGGTGAAGAGCTTCAGCATGCCTCCTGCAGAAGGCACTTGGGTGTAAATGAGGTTGTTGCGGAAGCTGGCGTCCAGTGCGAATTCAGTTTCTTGTCCTTGGGTGGCCCCCAGATTGGCAAGCAGAGCCAGAGCCAATGCGATGAAAGTGTTTTTGTTAGCCATTTTGCTTTTCTTTAAAGTGTTTCATGTAAATTAAAATCGGGGGGCGATTTTGATGTACACTTTAAGGGTAGCAAAGGGCGTGCCAAAAATTATTCGTAGGGCATCATCTCCAGCTGTGCCGCCTCCCATTCCTCCATCGCTTCTTCCAGCGCCCGCTGCTTATCGGCGTGTTGTTTGGAGATTTCGGCGGCTTTTTCAGACTGGTAAAAATTGGGATCGGCCATCTGGGCTTCCAGTGATTCGATGGCTTCTTCCAACTGGGCTACTTTTTTTTCGGCATTGTTGATAGCGCGCTGCAAGCGTTTGCGCTCTTCGTAGCTCAGCTCTGGCTTTGGATGCCCGGAGGCAATCGCGCTGCCGTTGGGGGCTGGCTTGCCGGAAGGCTGGCTGATTTCCACCGCCCGCATATTGTCAAGCTCCCGCTTTTCCAGGAAGGCGTTCACATCGCCGATGTGATCGTACAGTTGGCGGTCGCGGAATTCCAGGGTGCGGTTGGTCAGGCCGGCGAGGAATTCCCTATCGTGGGAGACGACGATCAGCGTGCCGTCGTAGTCCATCAGAGCTTGTTTGAGCACATCTTTGGAGATGATATCGAGGTGGTTGGTCGGTTCGTCCAGCACCAACAAATTGAAAGGGCGCAGCAGCAGGCAGGCCAGCGCCAGCCGTGCCCGTTCGCCGCCGGAGAGCACCGACACTTTCTTATCCACATCCTCACCGCTGAACAGAAAGGCGCCGAGGATATGGCGCAGCTGCGTGCGCATTTCGGGAGGGGATGCAGCCTCCATGGTTTCCAGTACCGTGAGATTGGCGTGCAGGCTGTCGGATTGGTTCTGAGCGTAGTAGCCAATTTGAATGTTGTGCCCCAGTTGGAGCGTTCCGCTCGTCAGGGTCAGTTCATCGACGATGATTTTGGCGAGGGTGGTTTTGCCCTGCCCGTTCTGCCCGACGAAAGCAATGCGGTCGCCCCGGTCTAGTTTGAGGTCCACATTTTCCAGTACAGACAGCTCACCGTACTTTTTAGAGAGCTGCTTAGCTTCCACCACTACCTGCCCGGAGCGCGGAGCGGGCGGGAAGCGCAAGTTCATAGCCGCCCGGTCGGCATCGTCCACTTCGATGCGTTCCATTTTGTCCAGCTGTTTCTGCATGGACTGCGCCATTTTGGTCTTGTTGGCTTTCGCCATAAAGCGGTTGATGGTACGCTCCTTTTCGGCGATGACCCGCTGCTGGTTTTGGTAGGCTTGCCGTTGTTTCTCGCGCCGCTCTTCGCGCAGGGCGACGAAATCGCTGTAAGCGGCTTTGTAGTCGAAGACTTTGCCCAGTTCCACCTCTACGGTGCGGGAAGTGACGTTGTTGAGGAATTCTTTATCGTGGGAAATCACCACCACCGCGCCCTGATAATCTCTCAGGAAGCGCTCCAGCCAGATGATGGACTCGATATCGAGGTGGTTGGTCGGTTCGTCCAGCAGCAGAAAATCTGGCCGCTGCAGCAGCATCTTAGCCAGTTCGATGCGCATCTGCCAGCCGCCGCTGAACTCGTCGGTCAGGCGTTCCATATCCTCGGGCCCGAAGCCCAGGCCGGTCAGCACCCGCTCGGCATCTGCCTCCATGGTCTGCCCGCCCAGTACGAGGAAGCGGTCGTTGGCTTCGGAAAAGTCTTCCAGCAATTTGGTGTAGGATTCACTTTCGTAATCGCTGCGCTCGGCCATTTCCTGGTTCATCTGCTCGATGCGTTTCTCCAGCCGGCGCACTTCTTCGAATGCCGTGAGGGTCTCCTGTAGTACCGTCTTCCCCTTGGGCAGCACCATTTCTTGATGCAGGAAGCCCAGGGTGCTGTTGACAGGGCGCACCACTTTCCCGTCCTGCGGCGATTGATAACCGGCGATAATCTTCAGCAGGGTGGACTTTCCGGCGCCGTTGCGCCCCACCAGGCCGACTTTATCGCCCTCCGGGATGCTCAGGTCGATATGGTCGAGCAGCAGCCGGTCGCCGTATTTGATCAGTATATTATTGGCGTTGATCATGCAGTATTAATTCCCTTTATTCTTCCTCCTCTTCAAATTGCGCCCGGCCCGAGCGGTCGATGATGGTGCTGGTCGCCTGCTGGGTGCCTTGCAAGACCAGGTCAAGTACGTTGACGTGAGGGGGCTGGGTAGCCATGAAGTAGATAGCATCCGCTACATCCTGGCTGCTCAGCGGCTTGAAGTCTTCGTAGATATTGGCCCGCTCGGCATCCCCGTCAAAGCGCACCAGGGCGAATTCTGTCTCGTCCACATGGGCAGGGCTCACCATGCCCACACGAACATTATGCTGGTGCAGGTCGATGCGCATGGCTCTGGTCAGCGCGTCCACTGCAGATTTGGTAGCGCAGTACACATTGCCATTGGGGTATACTTCCTTGCCGGCCGTGGAGCAAACATTGATGATCTGCCCGCCTTGCCGCTCTACCATGCCGGGAGCTACCAGGCGAGTGAGGTACAGCAGTCCCTTCAGGTTGGTATCGATCATTTCTTCCCAGTGCTCCAGGTTGCCCTCGTGGATAGGCGCCAGCCCTTTGGCTTTGCCGGCGTTGTTGACCAGCAGGTCAATCTCGCGCCAGGGGCCATGCAGGGCAGCAATGGCTTCGCGGCTTTCCTGCGGGCTGCGGATGTCGAAGGATAAGGTGAGCAGCTCCGCCTCGTACTGTTCTTCAAATTCCGCTTTCAGCACTTCCAGTCGGTCGCTGCGCCGGCCCGTAATGATGACCCGGTAGCCTTCTTCGGCGAAGCGTTCGGCGGTAGCCCGGCCAATGCCAGAGGTGGCACCGGTGACGAGCACGGTTTGGTCTACCTTCTTGGGTTGCGGTTTTTGCTCTTGTTTTTCCAGCAGTTCTTCGCGCAGGCGCAAGCTCTCCTCTTCGCGCTGCCGCAGCATTTCCTCGAGCTGTTCGATGTTGTCCTTAAGGGATTCCAGCGCGCCGAAATTGAAAGGCTGTCTGGGTTCTTCCATTTGCGGGCGAGGCGCTGCTGCTTGCTTTTCTTCCTGCTTGGGAGGTTCTGGCACCTGGAAGGCGAGGTCATTTTCCGGCGTCTTCAGTTCCGGGTTGATCTGTATGGCTTTTTTGTAAGCGTCGGCGGCTTTTTCATATTCCCCTTGTTGGTGGTAAACCAGTGCCATGTCGTAGTAGGCAAAGGGGTGGAAAGCATTGGCTTTAAGCGTTTTGCGGAAGTATTTGATCGCCTTTTTGGGCTTGTCGAGGACTTCGTTTAAGAGCAGTGCGTACTGGTAGAGGGCATCGTGGTTGCTCTTGTCCTGTTTGGCAGCCTGTTTGAAGTAGTGAGCGGCTTCTTTGCGCTCTTCCGGGAAGTGGGCGGCCGTAATCATGCCAAGGCGGTAGTAAGCGTTGGGGTATTCGGAATCAATTTCGACTAGCCGGAGGTAGTGATTGCGAGCGGCGGAGAAGTCGCCTTCCAACTCTTCCAGTTCGCCCAGCAGGAACAAGGCATCGGTATTTTTGGGCTCCAGTTCGATGACCGGCCCCAGTTCTCTGCGGGCGGCAGTGTAGTCGTGGCGCTGCTGTGCCAGCATCAGGGCGTAGTGATACCGCAGAGAGGCGCTCTTTGGGTTATCCGAGATGGCATCCGCCATGAAATCCAAGCCCCTTTGCTGTTCTCCCTGCTTGAAGAAGGCCAATGCTCGTTCGATCAGTTCGCTTTCGGAGCTGCCTTCTTCTTCTTCTTCTTTCCCAGACAGGTCCTGTGCATCTCCCAGCACCGGTTCGGCGCTTTCTTCCTGCGGCTCTTCTTCGAGGCGTGGGATGTCTTCGGAGTCCCGGCCGCGGCTTTCTGCCTGCGGCTGCCCGGCTTCAGGCCGGTTGGCGGGCACCCCTTCCTCGGGATGGTCCGTTTCTTCGGTCCCTTCCTCCGGGGGAGTGCTTCCTTTTTTCCCATCGCCCTGATCGGGGGGGATCAGGTTCATGCCTGGGATATTGGCAATATCCAGTTCCTCCTCTCCCTGCGAGCTCTCCGTTTCCTGCGGCGGCTGGGTGTCCTGCGGCTGGGAAGGTGCTTGCTCCTGCAGGCGGTCTGGCTGGTAGCTATGTACCGTAGATTTGTATTGTACCCAGCCGTCGCGGTCTTCGGTGAAGATGAAGAACTGCTCGAAGTGGTTGACAGTGAATTCCGGCAGGCTGAGGTAATTCATGCTGCGCATCAAGCGGAGGAATTCCCCGGCTTCGCTGGAAATTTCGCGCATTACTTTCAGGTGAGCGTTGAAGGCTTCTTCGTCGAGGTCCTTGATTTGACGCTTTTCCCGCCGCAGGTCGAGGTAGCGGTCCTGCCAGTAATTGATGTACTGTATGATGTCGCTGACGCGCTCGAATTCGGTAGGTACTTTGATTTTTTCGCCGGTTTCTTCGTCCTCCGCCACCCCGTCTATGATGATAGGCAGTATGTCGTGCCGGCGTTCCTGCAGCAGTTTGAGGCTGCGGCTCATGCACTGTGCGGATTTCAAGAAGTTGTCGCTGACGAACAGCAAGATGGGGTCAGATTGGTTAAGCAGCTGATCTGCCAGGAAGGTGTTGTTGGTAGAACGGTTGCAGGCGTAGTGGTGAAAAGTATAGGAAGCGGATTGCAGCTGTTGTTCAATTCCCCGCACGGTGTCTTGGTTGTCGGCGCAGTAGGCAAGTGCGATGCTGTTGGTACTCATGGTTTTTAAAGTTGATTTTGGGTTATTGCCGGAGCAGCTGTTCGATAAATGTACTAAATTCCTTTTTGAAATCGGCATAGCGCGAAGTCGCCGGGCCTGCAAAGCCCGAATGGATGCGTTGCACCTTGCCCGACCGGCCGATTATGATCATGGTGGGGAAAGAGGCCACTTCGCTGAGCATAGGCAGCGCTTCGGAGGCGGCTTCCTTGCTGGCTGTTCCGGCCAGCAGGACTTCGTACTCTATCCCCATTTCTTCTTTGTAGGTTTGGATGGCTTGCCGGGCTTTGCTTTGTTCTTGGTAACGTTCGAAAGCCAGCGCTATTACCTCCAGGTCCTGCGAAGGGTGGTTTTCCAGGTAATTTTTCAGAAAAACCGTTTCGTCTCGGCAGTTCGGGCACCAGGTGCCCATCAGCTGCACGATGACTACTTTGTCTTGATAGCGTTCGTCGCTGAGGGAGACCATTTCGCCTTCCGAGTTGGGAAAGGCAAAGCGGATGCTTTCGTAGCCTTCTTTGAGATAGGCTATCTCATCGGGCTTGCGCAAAGCAAGGCTGTCTGCCCGCTCGGCCCGCCAGAGGGTGCGGAAGTGTTTGCCGGATCGGAAGGACCCCAGCAGGCTGCTGTCCGGCTGTATTTTGGCTTCAAACAGATAGGCGTGGGCTCCATCAAAGGTGCTGAGGTAGATTTTGTTAGCCTGCACACTGCCTTCGAGGTAGCGGTAGTCGCCTGTTTCGGTAAGGAAAGTCCCGCTGAGGTGGTTGCCGTCCTGCTTGAATTCTCCGATGGCAGGGTAGGGCGCTTGCCCGTCTACGCCAAAGGTGACCGACCAGCGGCCGCTGATGTCCATGATGGGGTCTTTGCGTAGGGTAGTAAAGCGGTGGT
>CAYNIT010000088.1:0-15843 GCA_964397205.1 uncultured Phaeodactylibacter sp.
CTGGGGAAAACTGAAATGGCTGTGGGGCGGCGCTGTAGGCATGGGGTGGCTGGACTGGTTTGACTTGCTGCTGCATGGTTTTCCATGGCTCCTGCTGCTGCGCTTGCTGCTTAAAAAAGGCTGACTCCTCGAAGAGGCCGGCACTTACTAAATTGTAGCAAAGTAATGCAAATACTTATCATTCTGCGGGGGATCAAGGCGAACTGCTGCCCCCAACCCGGCAGAACTTGGCTTTCTACAACTATAACCGGCAAAACGCTGAAGGCTTTTACTCTAGTGTGTACAGCCTGATGTAGTCCACCACATATTCCTGCGGGAAGATGCTGTCATCAACTTCCGGCCCGCCGAAGTTGCCTCCTACTGCAAGATTGAGCAAGAGGTAGAAAGGCTGATCGAAAGGCCAGACAGCTTCGCTTCTATCCTGGGGCGCGAAGGTGTAGGCCCGTTTGCCGTCCACGTAAAAAGCGATCTGCTCCGGCGACCAATCCACAGCGAAAGTATGAAAACCTTCCTCCAGGCTGGCGATGGCGGTTTGTTTAGAATTGATCGTATTGCCGTGGCTGTGCTCCGTATGCAAGGAGGTAAAGACCTGCCCCGGCGCCCGGCCCACGTACTCCATTATGTCAATTTCCCCGCATCTGGGCCAGCCTACGTCCTCAATATTGCTGCCGAGCATCCAGAAAGCTGGCCATAGCCCTTTGCCGCGCGGCAGCTTTATCCGGGCTTCCACCCGGCCGTACTGTATCACTTTCTTGCCCTGGGTCGTAATCCGCGTCGAAGTATACAGGCTGTCCTCCAGCCGGGCGGTGATGATGAGTTTGCCGTTTTCCAAGCGGTGGTTGCGCTTAGTATAGACTTGCCGCTCGTTATTGCCCCAGCCACAGAGTTCCGGACAGCCATCGCCCAGCTCAAAATTCCAGACTTGCGGGTCGAGTTTCCTGCCGGAAAACTCTTCTGACCACAGCAGCTCCTGCCCGTTTACTTGCAGGGTAAAAAAGGGGATGGCGATTAAAGCTAGCCATTGCTTCATAGAAAGTAGTTTGTTGTTGTTAAAAGGCAGTGAAGCCCCATTATTCAATCCGACGCTTTCAGCTCAAACGCCCCGCTCAGGACATGCTTGGAACTGCCGCCGACCATAATGCCGAACATCCCGGCTTCGGCCCTCCGCTGGCCATCCCGATCGTAAAACGACAGCAGCGATTCGTCTACTGTGAAGCTTATCCGGCGGCTTTCGCCAGGCTCCAACTCCACCAGCTCAGACCCTTTCAGCTCTTTGACAGGGCGCACGACAGAAGCGTGGCGGTCGTGCAGATAGAGCTGTACGACTTCCCGGCCCTTGCGATCGCCAGTGTTTTCCAGGTCTATTGCGACGGTAAGCTCCTCGCCGCTACTGATAGCGTCTGCACTAAGCTGTAAATTGCTGTATTCAAAATCGGTGTAGCTCAGGCCATGCCCGAATGGAAAAAGTGGGCTATTGGCCTGGTCAATGTAATGCGGCCAGAATACCGTGCCTGGATCAAAGTATTGCCTTGGTAAGCTTCCATTGCCTGACGTACTGTAACCGCTGAGTTATCATCAGCAGCGAGCCGCCAGCTGCCCAGCGGGCTGTCCGGGTCATCCGCCAGCGCACCAATCAGTGCGACCGTCTGCCCGCTCTTCTCCAGGGGCAGTACATCGCCCTCGTTCTTCAGCAGCACCATCGATTTGCGCGCCATGTCTAGCGCAGCCTCTCTGATTTCTTTACTGCCGATGACTGCCTTTTCCCGCTCTTCATCGCAGTATCGGTAGGGGTCATCGAACAGCCCCAGCTCGAACTTAACCCGCAGTATTCGGCGCACGGCATCATCGATCAGCGCCTCGTCCACAACTCCGCTCCTCACTAGCTCGGGCAGTTCTTCCAAATAGAGGCAGGCCTTCATAATCCGTTGTACTGATTCATCTGCCCGACTTTCTCTTCCAGCGTCATGCGGGACAGCAGGCTTTCTATCTTTTTGTCAATTTCCATAGGCTGTGATGACAAGGTGGCGCTGTTCAGCAGCGCTACCACCGCAAATAGGCTAATCCGTAAGAACATGGTATCGTGACTTTTCAGCTCTATTGGTATACCCGTACGTAATCGACTTCCATCGTCGACTCCGTAAAAGCAGGGTCAATTTCCCCTCCAAAGGTTCCACCCATCGCGACATTGAGAATCAGGAAAAAGTCACTGTCAAAGGGTAAATCCGGATTATTGGCGAAGGTATGGTACGCTTCGCCATCTACGAAAAAGGTAATGAAATCCGGCGACCAGGCCACTTCATAGACGTGAAATTCGTCTGACACCCCGGGCACAACCGTAGAACGGGTGATGGCATCCCCGGCGAAATTGCCCGGAAAGTGCAGGGAGGAGAATATCTCGTCCTGCTGATTGCCCACGTGCTCCATGACATCAATTTCGCCGCAGCCTGGCCATTCATTGGTCGCGTAATCTTCGCCCAGCAGCCAGATAGCGGGCCAGGTACCGCCGCCGGTGGGCAGCTTCGCCCGCACTTCTACCCTGCCGTAGGTGAATTCAAACTTATCCTCGCTGGTAATCCGGGCAGAAGTATACTGCGCGCCGCTGAAGTCCTCGCGCTTGGCTGTAATTTTCAGCACACCATCTTCCACAACCACGTTATCGCTGCGGTCGGTATAGTACTGTGCCTCGCCGTTGCCCCAGCCGTTGTTGCCCCGGCCAGTATTGTAGATCCAGTTGGCTTCGTCCGGCGCACCGCTTCCGTCGAATTCATCCGCCCATACCAGCTCGTCGAACCCGGGATCATCTTGCCCCGGTTTGGTGGAGCTGAAGATGTGGTACCAAGCCAGAAAGTCGTCGTTGCCCTGCACAGCACGAACCACCAGGCGGTTCTCAGTGACCGAGAGGATTTCGTAGCTGGCCGCGCCAATGTAGTAGCTCATGAAGCCGCCCTCGGAGAAATTGAGTACCGTGCCGCGGGTCTGGCCGGGTATGTCATTTTGAGCTACAACAGACTCGGAGGGCGCCAGGGTGACGACCTGCGGCTCGTCCATCACCTCAAAATCGTAGCAAAAATCAAAGCCGGCGGAACCGCCCGCCACACTTTCGTAAGATGCATTGAAGTAGGTTTGCCCTTTGTTGTCCAATTGGTACAGCAGCCGTTCCCCATCCAGAGAGAAAGTCATCTCATCCTGATAAAGGCATAAACTCTCATCGGCGCCGTCTTTCTCAAAGGGAACGGCTTGGTAGAAATTGGCGAAGTAGTTCTGCTCGGCATTGTCGTCGTTCTGACCGACCCCCAAGTGCCCGGGCTCGTCAGCAGCCCAGTACCAAGTCTTGCTGCTGCCGCCGGTTAGGAATTGGATGGCTTCAGCATCGCTGAAATCGCTGCGCACCGTCACTTCTACCGTAGCGGAGGTAGAAACACCGGCGGTGCCAGAAGCAATGACCGTGACGGTATAGGTATTGACACCTACCTGGGTAAAGCGTTTGGCCAGTTTGCCGCTTGGAGCCACCTCGGAGGTACCATCGCTGAACACGTACTTATAGGTGATGGCATTTTCGGCAGTAGCGCTGAAATTGACCAAACCACTGCCATCGCCAGTGGGATTTTGTTCATTAGCCCCGGCGATGAGGGCGTTAATCTCCAGCCCGCTGGGCTCCGTGATCTCGCCGAAGGAGTTGTCTTCTTTCTCGCAGCCCAGGATGAGCAGGGCAAACAGCAAGAGAGAAAATATATGGATGCGTGTCATTTCTTAAGTTTTTCTAATTCGTTAATTCCAGATCATCGAAATAATAAGGCTCGCCGGTGCCGCTGACTTCCCAATCGAAGAACACGACCACTCTCTGGTAATCGTTGGAAGCATCGATGCCGGTGAAGTCGAACTCCAATACTTCCCACTCATTAGAAGTGGTAGTAGTGGCGATCAGCTCTTCGAAGATGTCGCCGTTGGAGATATTCTCCAGTTTAAGCAGCACATCGGCACCAGCCTTAGGCGACCATACTTTCATGCGTACTGTTTGGCCGGCGGCAAAATCAATGGGGCTGTCCATATCGAAGAAAGCGCCTCCCCAGGTTTCGGAGCCATCTTCTTTTACAAAACTGACTACCCGGCTGCTGGTATTCAGGCCAGAGGGATCTGGATTGTCGATGACCTCCGCGCTTCCCCCGCCAAAACCGGTAAAGGCTGGCTCGACATTCTCAAAACCTACTGGGAAAGCAATTGCCGGCAGGCCGTCGGTGAGCTTGATATCGTCGAAGTAGTAAGTAGCACCGTTGCCAGCCGTACCGAAATCAAAGAACAGCACCACCTTCTGGTAATCCTGCGAAAGGTCCAAACCACTGAAGTCAAAGATCAACTCCTCCCAGGCGTTGGCGGTGGTACTGGTTTGCTGAACCTCCACGAAGACCTGATCATCCGCGGCATTCTCCAGTTTCAAGGTGATGGGTATACCCGCCTGCGGGACCCAAGTCTTTATGCTGATTTTCTGAAATTCGCTGAAATCAATAGGCGCGCCAAGTTCCAGGAAAGCGCCGGCCCATACTTCGGAGCCGTCCGTCTTGGTAAGCTGGCCAACCCGGGCACTCATGTTGCCCACTGACACGTCGGGATTGTCCACGACGGTAGCTTCAGCGCCGCCGAAGTTGGCAAAGGCGTAATTTTGGGAGGCAGACTCAAAGTCAATGGGCAGCAAGAGCGGGTTGGAAATGGTGATGGTATCCAAGAATTCCGCTGTTGCGGAGCCTCCGCTGCGCGCCACCACCCGCAGTTCGTAGGTGCCCGTCTCGCTGTAGGTGTGCTGTACCGTTTCCCCCTCCATAAAGACAACAGGCTCTTCCTGCTCTTCCTCGCCAAAGTAAAGCTCGAAGAAGGTTTCCAGCTCGGCGGTAGCGCTGACTTCGATGGAGAAGGGGTCGCCGGCTACGGGCTGCACCTCTACCTGCAGGTTCTGCGGCGCTACAAAGGAAACCGTGAGGTCCTGCGACAGTTGGGCCACTTTGCCATCGATGCCCATGGCTTCTATGATCACCGTGTAAGTGCCTTCGGTATAGACATGCTGTACGGCTTCTCCTGGTGTCAACTCAGCGGTTTCGTCGCTGCCGTCGCCGAAGAAAACGGTATAAGCAGTAACGCCCTGGCCGTTGGGCTGAATGGTCACCAAACCGGAATTGTCGTCCGCAATCGTAAACAGGGCGGATAGATTGCTGGGGGCTGCCGCATCGCTGAGGTTGGGCAGCTCATCGTCTTCACTGCAACTGGCCGCCACCAGCATCAGCAGTAAGAGGAAGACGTTATACTTGACGTTAATCATGATCTTTATGTTTTGTCAGGGCTAGCCTTGCCAGATAGGGCCCCCTCGGCAAGGCCATTCGGCCCGCTATTGATTAATAATTAGGATTCTGCTGCCAATTGCCATTGGAAAATTGTATCTCTTCGAAGGGGACTGGGAACAACTCGTGCTTTCCAGCAACAAAGCCATCAATTTCCTCGGCAGCCTGGCCGGTGCGGACCAAATCGAAGAAGCGGTGCCCCTCTCCTACCAGTTCCAGGCGGCGTTCTTCCAGGATGAAGTCCGTCAGCGCCTCTCCGCTGGCGCTGATGTCATGGTCCATATCGCCGAAGGCACGGCGGCGCACTTGATTGAGGTAAGTGCGGGCGCGCTCGTCGTCGATGTTTCCGCGGTTCAGCGCCTCGGCTGCCATAAGCAACACATCTGCATAGCGGATGGCGCGGTAATTATTCGGGTTAGTCAGGTTCTGGTCTCCGAGGTTGGCATCGCCCTTGCGAGAGATGTACTTGCGGTTGTAGTAACCGGTGTGCTCATACCCGATACCGTAGGTGGCACCGGTTTCCTCCGCCCAGGCTTCTATATCGAGAATAGATACATCGCGGCGGCTGTCGCCTGGCTCGAAGGCATCGTAGGCTTCCTGCACCGGTACATTGAAGCTGAAGCCGCCGTCGTATACCGGGCCAGCGTAGTTGCGGATCCCGTTAAAACCCACAGCGATATTGCCTTCGCTGCACTGCAGGCAGCCAAATCCTGCACCTTCTGCATCGCTGTACTGCACTTCGAAGACCGATCCTGGGCCATTCTCGCCCTCCATTTCAAAAATCTGCTCGTAGTCGTCTACCAGCCTGTAGTTGCCGGAATTGATGACTTCCTCCAGCACCATAGCGGCATCTGCAAACTTATCCTGGTACAAGTATACCTTGCCCAGCAGCGCCTGCGCCGCCCCCTTGGTAGCCCGCCCGACCTGCGGAGCAAGCTCGGCCAGGTTTTCGGCCGCAAAACGCAGGTCTGCCTCAATAGAGGCGTATACCTCGCTGACGGGCGAGCGCGGGATGCGGGTCTCATCGCCTACCTCAAACCGGAACCCTTCTTTAAGCGGAATAGGGCCGAACCACTTGACCAGCTCGAAGTGGTAGTAGGCACGCAGAAAGCGGGCTTCCGCCAAAATCTGTTCTTTGCCCGGAAAATCGGTTTTATCCTGAAATTCCAGGATGTAGTTGGCGCGGTTTACCCCGGCGAACATCCAGTTCCAGAGGTCCTGCAGGTTGTCGTTCACAGGGGTGTGCACCATGTCGTCGATTTGCTGGAAGCCGATGACATCCGTAGCGCTCTCCCCTCCGCAGAGGGTATTGTCCGAAGCAATTTCGCCTAGCATGACATTCACATAAGTCGCCTGCAGCAAGTCATAAGCTGCAATGAGCGCATTGTTGTAATCGTCCTCGGAATTGAAATAATTCTCAGAGTCTATGGAGTAGACCGGCCGGCGGTCTACGAATTCGTCGCTACAGGCCGTACCCATAGCTAGCAGCAGGAGCACGGCCAGCGATTTATAGATGATGGATGGTTTCATGTCTTTCGATTTTACAGGTTAAGATTTGCCCCGATCATGTAGATGCGCGGTATAGGGTAAAAGCCAAAATCAATGCCGCCTCCGATGGGCGCGCCGCTCGAAGCAGCGGGGTCATAGCCACGGTAGCCAGAAAAGGTCAGCAGGTTGTTGGCGCTGGCGTACACCCGCAGGCTGGCGTTCTTATTGGCGGAAAAGCGAAGCGGGAAGGTATATCCCAGCTGGACATTCTGAATGCGCACGAAACTGGCATCTTCGACGAAGAAATCGGAGAAAACCAGGTTGGAAGTAGCGGCGGTGGTCACCCGCGGCACCTCATTGCTCGTCCCCTCGCCTGTCCAGCGGTTCAGGTAATAATCCAGGCGGTTCACATCCGACAGCGCGCGCTCGTAATTGCGCACCATATCATTGCCAATAGAAGCAAAGGTATACACCAGTGCATCGAAGCCCCGGAACTTGAAGTTCAAGTTCAGCCCCATGGTATAGTCCGGTATCGGATTGCCAATGTTAGCCCGGTCGTCCGTATCGATAACGCCATCTCCATTCAAATCCACAAAGCGCAGGTCTCCAGGTTGTGCCTCGGCGCCCAGTGCTGCCTGGGAAGGATGCGCCTCTACCTCGCTGGCGTTTTGGAAAATACCGTCAGTTACGTAGCCGTAGAAGTAGCCAATCGGCTGGCCGACTTCCATACGGGCAGGTGGGAGCTGGCCCACGCCAAAGGAGCCGCCTTCGATGAAGCCAGTGCCGTTGTTGACTTCCAGCACTTCATTGCTCAGGGTGGTTACATTATAATTGAAGTTGATTTTAAGGTCATTGTCGAAAAGCTTCTGGTAGCCAATCGAGAATTCCAGCCCCTGATTGCGCACGGAGCCCGCATTGACCGTGGGAGAGGCTCCACCCGGAGCAGCGGTGCCGGTAATACCGGAGACCGGAATGTTAGCAATCAGGAGGTTGTCCCGGGTATTGATGAAGTAATCCGCCGTGATATTGATCTTATAATCGAAGAAGCCCAGGTCAATCCCTCCGTTGAACTTCTTGGCTTCTTCCCACTGCAGGGCCGGGTTGGGCAGCGCGCCGATCGCGGTGCCGTTGGTCAGGGCCCCATCGAATACATAAGTGGCTTCTCCGCTGAGTGTACCGATGTAGCCGTTGTTGACGATTTGGTCGTTGCCTAGTACGCCGTAGCTCAAGCGCAGCTTGGCAAAGTTCCAGCGGCCATCCGGGTTGAAGAAGTTCTCATCAGAAGCTACCCAGCCTGCGGTGAAGGAGGGGAAGTAGGCCACCCGGTTCTCGGGCCCAAACTTCGTGGAGGCGTCCCGCCGCAGCATGGCGGACAGCAGGTACTTGCCGTCAAAGTCGTACTGCGCCCGGGCAAAGTAGGACAGCCGGCGCTCGTCGTAGGCGTAAGCCCCTACATCACGTGCCCCCTCTGGGCTCGTGCCGTTGGCCAGCGCGATGTCTGCGAATGCCCAATCGTTGTTGGGCACGTCAAAGCCGGTAGCGAACAGGCCGTTGCCGGTCTCCTTGAAGATGGTGGAGCCGCCGGTGAGGGTCAATTGATGTACCCCGGCAAAATTGCGCTCGTAGGTAGCGAAAAGGTCGATGGAATAGTTGTTGTCGTTGATTTCGTTCTGGTTGACGCTGCTGCGCTGCACGTCAAAGACTTTGCCGCCGTAGTCGATCTCCTTATTGAAAGTACGCCCCATGCTAGAGCTGCGGTTGAAGCCGACCCGGCCGGTCAAAGTGAGGCCGTCTATCAGTTCGTAGTCCAGCGAGGCCATACCATTGAGCTTGTTCTGATCAAAGTCGTTGAAGGTATTGGCGATTTGCGCTAACGGGTTGATGACTTCGATGCCAAGCCCTGGCGTATTCGGCACGAGGGAGAAGGCGCCGCCGTCATTGCGCACGGGCAAGGTAGGAGGGGCGTTCAGGGCGTTGAACAGGACAGAGCCCAACCCATTCTCGTTCAGGGCATCCCGGTCGATGTAGGAGTAGATGGCATTGGTAGTAAACTTCAGGCGCTCGGTCAGGTCGATGCCTACCGACAAGCGGGCAGTACTACGGCGGAAACCCGATTTGCCGCCGCCCACAATACCGTCCTGCTCCAGATGAGAGCCGCTGAAGGAGTAGGTCACTCGGTCAGACCCCCCGGAAACGGTCAAGTCGTGGCTCATAATGGGAGCCGGCTCAAAAACCTCTCCCTGCCAGTCGGTACCAAAATCCAGGCCGCTTGCATTGGGGAAAGGAAGGTCCTGCCCGCCCGCAGCGTAAGCTTCATTAAGCAATAGGGCGTACTCCGTGGCGTTCAGCATCGGCAGCTCCCGGGTGGTTTCCTGCTGGCCAAAGTAAGTATTGTAGCTGAGCTGCGGCGCCCGGTTTTTCTGCCCGGATTTGGTAGTTACCAGCACCACGCCGTTGGCACCGATCGTACCGTACACGGCTGCCTGTGCATCTTTCAGCACTGTAATGGACTCAATATCGTTCGGGTTGAGGGTGTTGAGGTCCCCTTGATAGCCATCAATGATGACGAGCGGCGCGTTCTGGCCGTTGGTGGACACGCCGCGGATCCGAATGTTGAGCCCGGCGCCGGGCGAACCGGATTGGGTGGTGACATTAACCCCGGGAGTGGTGCCCTGCAGCGCCTGTTCAACTTTGATGGGTTTCAGTTCATCGATGGTCTTAGAATCCACTATGGATACCGCGCCGGTAACGTCCCGCTTCTTTTGGGTGCCATAGCCGATAACGACCACCTCGTCCAAAGACTGCGCGTCCTCCAGCATCTCTACGACGAGAGGTTCGCCGCTTTTTACCTCAAGCAAGGTACGCTGGTAGCCGATGTAGGAGAACTGCAGCTCGCTGCCCTTGGGCACAGCCTGCAGGGTAAATTTGCCTTCAAAGTCAGTGATGGTGCCTTTGGTGCCATCGGCGGCATCCACTACCAGTACGTTTACACCGATCAGGGGGTCGCCGGTCGCGGCATCCTGCACAGTGCCGCTGATGTCGTATTCCTGAGCCCAAAGGCTGCAGCTCAGAAACAAGCTTAGGGATAGCAATAAGATTCGCCTCATATTCATCTGTTTTACTGAGGGCCGCCGGCCCGCATTGGTTGCTCTATTATTTCAAAATTACCCTGTAAGGCTGGCTTGATGCTAAAAAAGCACCACAACAAAAATCATACAGCACCAAATAATTGTTTGTATATCAAGCCTTATGGCTCTCAAATACTTGGTGGCAGGCGGTAATTTTTCAGCAATATTGGCTTTGGCGAAAGCCAAGCAAAGCTAGAAGTGCCTAGCGGGAACAAGAGGCTTGTATAGGCGATGTTGTGGCAGTTAAACCCCTAGTATATAAGCTACCAGGCTTTCGTCGTGCTCTAATTCCATTTTTTTGCGCAAGCGGTAGCGCTTCACTTCCACGCTGCGCACAGATATGTTGAGCAGCGGCGCAATTTCTTTGGAGGACAAATTCAACCGCAGATAAGCGCAAAGCTTCAAATCATTGTTGGTGAGGGAAGGGTGGCGCTGCTGAATCTTCTTGAAGAAATCCTGATCGGCATTCTCAAAGGCTTCTTTGAATAAATTCCAGGTTTCCTTTTCGTCGGTATTTTTGTCGATGGTCCGGATCACAGAATTGATGTTCCGGTTGGCATCCGCGCTAGCCTGCAACTGATTCCTGATGCGGTGCAGGAGTTCGTTCTTCTTAACTAAGCTCATAGTGGAGATGGCCAGCTCGCGGTTTTTGCTCTCGATGTCCTTTTGCAGTTGCTCATTCTTCATCCGGATGAGTTCCAGCTCGTTTTCCCGCCGCTGGGCCTCCAGCCGTTGTTGGTTCTCCCAACGCAATTTCGACTCCTTGGCTTGGTAGTACTGCGTATACGCCCGGTGAATGAGGTACACCAGCCCCAAGGCCAGCATGGCGTAAAGGGCAATAGCAAGCCTTGACCAATACCAAGGGCGCATGATGCTGAAAGCGTAAACAGCCGTAGCCGTATGCTCCGACAGCTGCTGCCCCACCCGAGAGCGGACTTCCAGGCGGTAGTCGCCATAGGGCAGGTTTTTGAAATCAGCGGAGGAGGCAGTGGACCAGGGGCTCCATTCATCGTAAAAGCCGCGGAGGCGGTACTGGAAATGCGGCACAAAGTATTTGCTGTACACCGGTACAGCGAAGTGGATGGAGAGGCTGTTAAAAGCGTAGGAAATGTCCCCTCCTCCATGCAGGGATAAGCTCCGCTCCCTGCGGTCCACATCGCGGCAGTGGGCCGCGGTAAGATGCAGTTGGTGTTCGTTGTCGGGCAGCTCTTCCAAATCGAGCCGCAGATAACCATCCGCTGTGCCGATCAGGTAGTCCTCTTCTTTTAACCGGGCGGTGTTTTCGTAGCCGGACATGGCATTGATCATATCAGAAGGGATAGCCACCGAGCGTACGGTCCACTCTTCGCTCAGCAATCCCTGCCGGAAGTGGTAAATACCGCCGCCGGCGAACAGCCACAGCCTGCCGCTCTCTTCTACCGTCATTTTGCCCGATTCGTAGGTATCCTGTTCCAATACCTGGCTGAGGGTGCTGTCCCGCTCGAAACCTTCCTCAAAGCTGCGAAGCCGAAACAGCCCCTCCCGGGAAGCGTAGAGCACATCCTGCCTGAAGGCCGCTAGGGCAGCGTTTTTCCCCTTTGTAGGGTAAGAATAGGCCTTAGCGGTATCTACTTGTCGCAAGTCATCGCCCAGCTTCAGGCCAAAAATCCCCTTGTACTCGTGGCTGACGTAAGCGTGTTTGGTATCGGGCAGCACCAAAAATCGGGCGGAGTAATCGAAGCCCTGAACTTTATTGCGCCACCGCCATTGCCCGCCCCGCTTTTCCAAAACCGAAAGGCCATCGTAGTTGCCTTGCAGCAGCAGTTGCTCCCTGCCCGGTACCCGCTCAAACCGCCAGGTGCCGGCATCCGTAAAGATAGGCTTTACCGCCTTTCCTTCCACCAAAAAAGTGCCGGCATCGTGGCCGCAAAACAAATGCCCATCGTATGCAAAGAGCGACCAAACCTGGCCCTTAGTCCCGGGTACCAAGCGGAAAGCACCACTCGCTCCCATCTTTTTGCAAAACAAGCCCTGATTGGTGCCGAGGTACAATTGCCCATCGAACACCTGCGCTGCATATACGGTGCCCAGCTGGCCGCTCTCATCGGTGTATTCCCGGATGGGAGCGGCTAGATTGATGCAGTTGATGCCATTGTCCGTACCGACCCAAAGATTCCTGCGCTGATCCTCGAATAAGGTGAGTACGGTATTGTTCGTCAGCCCGTCGGCCTGCTCCATGTGGTACACCTTCTGCCCCTCCGGACTGAGGACGTATACGCCATCGGAAATGGTCCCGAAGGCATGCTGCCCATTGGACAAAGTAATGGCGCTGTAGATGCTTTTGCCCTTCAGCAGCGCGGGCTGCTGCTGCAAGGGGCGCAGCCGGCCTTGCTCCCTATCCAGCCGAAACCGCCCGGATTCGGCAGTTTGCAAGAACAGCTGCCCTTCTTCAGCCCACAAGTGCATGATGCGATGTACAGGCAGCGGCGCCTTCAGCAGTGGTTTGATTTCCCCCTGCTGCAGGGCGTACAGCTGTCGCTGATCGTCAGTGAAGAAAAGCCCCTTTTCAGTTTGGAACAGCTTGGCGATGCCGTGCGGCGGCGTGATCACGCCAATATCGCGCTGCTCCAAATCGTACACGAACAGCTGATCCAAGGACTGAAAAAGCAGGTACTGCTCGTAGGCGACGATGTTCCAGAAGTGCTCATCCGGCACCATTTTTTCCTTAACCGGAGTACTGAGCGAACGATAATGCAGCTGTCCAGTACTATCGCGCTCCCAGTAGCCAAAATCCATATAGCAGCCAGTGTAGATCCGGCTGCCGACCGCCCGCACCGACCGGATAATGGTTTCGTTGGGGGAAGGGTACCGGGACCATTGCTCGCCGTTGAATTCCAGCAAGCCTTTGTTGTTGGCCACGTAGATGAATTCCTCTGCCCCCTGAGCGATCATCCAGTTCTGATTGCCGCCCTGATAGGTATCCGGCTCAAAAGCAATAAGCGGGGGAAGCTCCTGAGCCAAAGCTCGGGCCCCGCCATAAATAACAAGTAGGATTAGAACGGAAAGCCGCACAGACAATTTTTTTACGTTCACAGAGCGAATATACACATCTTGGCATTTTGGCAGCCAGGGCGGCAAAAAGAAAACAGGAATGGCTGCTAACAGACAGCCATTTGCACTGGCGCCTTAGGCAAAAGAGCCGCGCTTGGTTTACTGCTTTCGCAGCCTGCCCATATCGGCTGGCTTCCATCTTTTTGCATTTTCCCGCTGCAAAAGGGGGCAAACCTCACTTATCCGTTATATTTGCCCTTTCTTGCTAAAACGAAGACATTCTATGGTACGACAAGACACCCAGCAGCAGATTCTCGACTTGACGAAATGGCGAAGCATCTTCCGCGAGCAGGCTGGCGATTATCAGCAGGCGTATCCTTACCCTCACGGCAAGTTTGACGGCTTTTTGGAAGAATGGGCGGCTCGGGAAGCAATGAAGGCCTTCCCGCCCGTGAAGGGGGATGGATGGATCCATTACGTACACGTCAACGAACGCAAGCACGGCCTCAATAAAATGGATGCCATCCCCGAGTTTTTGCAGCGCGTGATCCGTACCCTCAACAGCGACGAGTTCGTAGCTGAATTGAGCCGACTCACCGGCATTGAAGGCCTTAAAGCAGACCCCACCCTCGAGGGCGGCGGCCTGCACCAGAGCCAGCGGGGGGGGTACCTGAACATCCACGCAGACTTCACCGTCCACCCGCACAAGCGGACCTGGCGCAGGAGGGTCAACCTGCTGATTTACCTAAACGAAGGCTGGGAAGAAGACTTCAAAGGCCATCTGGAGCTGTGGGACCGCAACATGGAAGCCTGCCGGCAAAAAATAAGCCCGATCTTCAACCGCTGTGTCGTATTCAATACCGACGAAGACTCCTACCATGGCTTGCCGGAACCCATCGAATGCCCGGAAGACATGGCCCGCAAATCGATCGCGCTCTACTACTTCACAGAGGAAAAGGAAGCGCCCCGCAAACGGAACACCAACTACCGGGCCCGGCCCGGCGATGGCATCAAAAGCCTCTTCATTTACCTGGACAAACAGCTGGTCAACATCTACAGCAACCTCAAAGGCACGCTTGGAATCAACGATGACTTCATCAGCAAAGTCCTGAATCTATTCAACCGTAAAAAGAAATAGTGAAGCCCAACTCTGATGCCGCATACGCCTGGGGCTTTGCCCTGCTTGGCGCCCTCTTCTTCCTGCCATTCCTCGGTGGTGTGCACCTCTTCGACTGGGACGAGGTCAACTTCGCCGAGATTAGCCGCGAAATGCTGATCACCGGGGAATACACCCGGGTGTTTGTGAATTTCGAGCCCTTTTTCCAAAAGCCGCCCTTTTACTTCTGGCTGCAAGCAGGAGCTATGGCCATCTTAGGCGTGGGGGAATACGCGGCTCGTTTGCCCAACGCCCTGTGCGGCATCATCACCCTGCCCCTGCTCTTTTCCATTGGCCGGCGGCTCAAGGATACCCGCTTCGGCATCATCTGGGCGGGCACCTACTTTGGCTCGGTCTTGCCGTTCTTGTATTTCAAATCGGGCATCATTGACCCCTGGTTCAATTTCTTCATTTTTCTAGGGCTGTATTACTTCGTGCTGGCTTACTGGAAGAAAGAAAAGATGGCGGGCATTTCTCTGCCCAAAAATTATTGGTGGTACCTTTTCTTGGGCGGTTTTTGGGTCGGAATGGGCATACTGACGAAAGGGCAAGTCGCTTACCTCATCGCTGTCCTTACCATGGGGGTATATTGGGTATACCAGCGTTTTCGCTTTTACGTCAATGTACCGCAGTTCCTGTTCTTCACCCTGTCGGCAACGCTGGTCAGTTTGCTGTGGTACGGGCTGGAGACGCTGCGCAACGGCCCAGAGTTCATCATCAATTTCAACCAGTACCAATACCGGCTCTTCAGCACTCCCGATGCCGGGCACAAAGGGTTCCCTGGCTATCACTTTGTCGTATTGCTGGTAGGCTGTTTCCCAGCCTCTATTTTCGCTGTACGCGCTTTTTTCCGGCTTCCGGCGGAGGAGTTCAACTACCAAAAGGACTTCCGGATTTGGATGAAATTCCTGTTCTGGACGGTGTTGATCCTATTTACCATCGTCCGGTCTAAAATCGTGCATTATTCCTCCATGTGCTACTTCCCGCTCACCTATCTGGCGGCGCTGAGCGTGGAGGCCCTGCTAGATGGGAGTATCTCCTGGCGGCCCTGGATGCGGGGGCTGTTGTACAGCATCGGCGGGCTCTTTGTACTGGTGACCCTCGCACTGCCCTTTATCGGCATGCAGGCGGAAGTGTTGGCCCCCCTGTTCGACGACCCCTTCGCCCGGGGCAACTTGCAGGCGGAGGTCAACTGGACCGGTTGGGAAGTTATCCCTGGCTTGTTCCTGCTGGGCCTGCTTATCGCCTTCGCCCGCAGCATGCAAAGCAACCGGCAGCGGGCTTTTCTCACCCTCTTCGGCGGCACCGCCCTCTTTGTCCTGCTGACCCTCGTTTTCTTCATCAAACGGATTGAAGGCTACTCCCAACGCGCCAATGTTGAATTCTTCGAGCAGCGTGCCGATGAGGAAGCGCATTATCTGGTGCAGGGGTTTAAATCCTACGTGCATCTGTTCTACGCGCGGCCGCAAAAAGCTGGCATCGCTTGCTTTAAAGATGCTTCATGTGCAGAGCGTCTGCTGCAGGGAGCCGTCGACAAACCGGTTTACCTCTCTGTAAAGGTACACCGCTCTGCCCCCTTTCGGAACAACCCGAAGCTGGAGTTGGTAGAGGAGAAAAACGGCTTTGTCTTCTTTCGGCGGCTTCCTTGACTTTTTTTTACCTTAGGGGTCGCGCAATAACAAGTTACCTAGAGTAGGCGAAGTTATTTTGTGCG
>CAYNIT010000089.1:0-15672 GCA_964397205.1 uncultured Phaeodactylibacter sp.
AACTTGCGGTCCGTCTCTTGGAACTTGCGGTCCGTCTCTATTTGACTGCGGAGCAGGTCAGCAATCATCTGTTTAAGATCTTGTATTTCTATCTCGACATTCATAGGCTAATGGTCTTATACAAAATACAAACCACAATACTCGTTTTTTAGTTCCTAGCCTACGGCGACTGAGGTATTTTACTCCACCACATAGGAGCGGCAACCGCCATTGTCATAAAACTACTTCTGCGGGCGCGTCAGCACTCAATCGTTGCGATGCAAAATTTTTGTGTAACCTAAGATGGATAGGATATACTTGCTCAAGTTTCTATTTGCTATAGAAAAGCGCTTCAACAGCCCCCTTATTATTCAATACAGCGGTGCCAATCTCATTCTACATTACCCCTAAAAATAATCCCACCACCTCCCCACTACCCCCGCAGCCCGCAGAAACGCCCGCAGGATCAGCAGCAAAACGATGAGGAGAATAGCCCAGTACAAGTAGTTTGTGCGTTTATGCCGAGACGGCTCGCTGTGCAAGCTGCGCAGGTATTCAATATCTTCGGCATCGGCTTCGTGGTAGGCTTCTTCGATGCTGCCGTGTTGTTTTTGGTAGTCGAGGCGGGCGATGATGCGGCTGGCCTCCGGCAGGTCTTTTTCTCTGATATGAAGGCCTATACCGCCCCCTCCGCCCAGTGGCAGGGCCGTCATGATATTGGCGTTGGAGATGTAATGCGGGATACCGGCTTCCCGGAGCCGAGCTGCATACAGATGCGCCTCCGACTCCAGGAAGAAGTGCTTGACCGCGACGATACGGCCCTCCTGTTCAAAGTCTCCGAAGTAGTCCAGTATCCGCTCTTCCATGCTTAGGCGGCTTCTTCCTCGGCTGCTTCCGCTGCCTTGTTGACGGCATCCACCTCTTTGTCGATGTAGTAGAGGCTCTGCGGGCCATCGCCGATCAGCTTGATCTTATCGAGTATGGTGCGCATCAGCGCCTCTTCCTCTTTCTGTTCTTCTACGTACCACTGCAGGAAGTTCAGGGTAGTATGGTCGTTTCCGTCGTAGCCGATTTTCATCAATCCGTGAATGGCATTGGTAACCTCCTGCTCGTGTTTGTAAACTTGCTCGAACAGCGCGCGCACGGATTCAAACTCGTGGGGTGGCTGCTTTAAAGCTGGGGTCAGAGCGCGGGTATCCACCTCGCTCAAGTAGTGGTAAATTTTCAGCATGTGCATGCGCTCCTCTTCGGACTGCCGGTGGAAAAACTGCGTGCATCCTTCCAAGCCCTGCAGGTCGCACCAAGCTGCCATAGACAGGTACAGCTGAGCAGCGTAGCCTTCCAGTTCGATTTGATCGTTCAGCGCTTGCTCCATTTTTTCTGAAATCATAGTCTCTTCTTTTATTTGAAGCGAAAATAAGGAAAAGTGCGGAGAGCAGCATGAGTTGTTTTTATTCTTCCAATTTACGCCGCAGGTCGCGCAGCAACCGTTCCTCGCTAGGTTGAATGCGCAACTCCAGGCGATCGTTCAGCCGCCTCCCCTCGGCCGTATCATTGGAGGTTCGGGGCGCGAAGTCCCCTTTGCCAGCCGCCATGACCCGGCTGGTGTTAAGCTCCAGCTCGCGGGTCAGGTAGGCTGCCAGCGTAGCTGCCCGCATGGCAGTGAATTCCCACTTGTTATCGATGCTGCGGCGGCGCAGCGGCTCGGTATTGGTATGCCCAATGACCACTACTTCCAAGCTGGTGTACGGCAACAGCAACTGAACAGCTTTTTCCAGCGCCAGCTGTCCTTTGTCGGTCATACTGCGGGTGCTGCCGGGCCTAAAAACATAATCGGATAAGATGCTCAGGGAAAGCCGTCCGCCTTTCACCTCTACGGTAAAAGCAGTGCTATCCAGCAGTAGAAGGCTATCCCGCAACGGTGCTGCCAGATTGGCCAGCGCCGCCTCCCGCCCCCGAAGCACCCCCTGCAGGGCTGCAATCCGCTGGTCCAGCTCCACAATTTTCGCTTCTTTCTGCTGCAACAGCTCATCCTGATCCTCCGCCAAAGAAGCAGCTTCTCGCTCCAGCCGCTCTATCTCGTCATCTAAGGCGATAATGCGGTCCATCAATTGGTTCTGGCTGAGCAGCAGGGCTGTGTTTTCCCCTCGCCGCTCTGCTGTATCCCGCCGGAGCGCTCCTACCAGGTTTACAGTCGAGTCCAACTCAGCCCCAAGGCTGTCAACTGCTCGTTCGTAGCTGGCGACAGCAGCCAAGTGTTTCTTCTTGCTCACACAGGCAGTACCGGCGAGCATTAGCAGGGCACCGTATAGAACAACGTGTTTCATTTGGAAGCTTTTTGGCAAAAATGCCGTACATTAAAGCAACAAAAAATTGGTTGCTTTGGGTGAATTTCCGCCCAGATCGCCATCAGATTTATCAAAAGCTGCAGTAGAGCCTACCACTCGATAGTCCAAATAGGCTGGCCCTCTTCGTAGGGCATGCAGGGTTTGTACCCGCCGGGAATCGGCAAGAAGGCAGTAACTTCCTTCCCCACTTGCTCTGAGGAGAAATACCCCAACAGCACTACACCTTTGAACCGCAGAAAGAAGGGATGCTCCTCTTCTGGCTGATCCTGGTATTGCGCCAACTCTTGCCGGCTTGCCTCATCCGCAGCATTGAGCAGAGCCAGGCGCTCTTCCGGGCGGCAATCCAGGAAGGAGCGCCCGTACTTTTGTTCGCATTGCCCCAGCAGCTGCAGCAGCCCCTGGCGGAATGCCTGCTGTTCTTCCGGCTTCATGCAGACGGCTGCAAATTGGTCGACAAAGGCGGGTACTTTCACATCCTTGGCACCAGGCGTATCGGTGCGCGGCAGTATGGTTTCCGCCATTTCAGCCATGGCTGCAGCTTGGTCCGTATTAAAAAATTGGGGCTCCCAGCCGATATCCCCTCCGCTGGGCGGCGTGCTGCACCCTTGCCATACGCTGCTGAGGGCAGCGGCAGAAACGGAATAACCGGCGAGCAGGGCGGCTTGTTTGAGGGCTTCTCTGCGGTCCATAGTTTACAAGTTCATTTTCTTCAATTCCTCTACGGCCCGGTGGGCGGCACGGGCTGTCAGCGCCATATAGGTCAAAGATGGGTTCTGGCAGGCCGATGAAGCCATGCAAGCCCCGTCTGTTACAAATACGTTTGGGCAATCCCAGACTTGATTCCAGCGGTTGAGCACGGACGTTTTGGGGTCGCGCCCCATGCGGGCCGTGCCCATTTCGTGTATGCACAGCCCCGGGTAAGACCCAGTGTCGAAAGTCTTGACCTCCTTGAAACCAGAAGCCTCCAGCATTTCTGCAGCTGACTCCATCATATCCTTCCGCATCGCCTTTTCGTTGTCCCCAAAGGCGCAGTCCATCGTAAGGGTAGGCAACCCGTGCTTGTCTTTGACATCAGGATTGAGCGACACCTTGTTTTCGTAGTAGGGCAGGCATTCGCCGAAACCTGTCATACCCACCTGCCAAGGGCCCGGCGTGATGAGGGCATCCTTAAAATCGGCACCCAGCCCTTTATTCCATTCTTTGATGCCGCGTGTCCAATTCTGACGGCTGCCGTGGCCTTGGTAGCCAAAGCCGCGCAAGTAGTCTTTCCGTTCACTTCTCTTATCCAGATTCCGGAAGCGCGCCAGATAAAAGCCGGTAGGGCGGCGGCCTTCGTAGTAGCGGTCTGCAAACCCCGGGTGTAGGCCAGTGGCGCCAGCGCGGTAGTGGTGATCCATCAGGTTGTGCCCAAGCTGCCCGCTGCTGTTGCCCAAGCCTTCGGGATGGGCATCGCTCCTTGAGTTCATCAAGATAAAGGTAGAGCCCAGAGCAGAGGCACAGGAGAATATAATACGTGCAAAGAATTCCATGGATGCTCCAGTCTCGGCATCGAGCACTCGTACGCCGGTAGCACGCCCTTGTTCAGCATCGTAGATGATGGAGTGCACCACCGAATGGGGCCGCAGCCTTAAGTTGCCAGTCGCTTCAGCGGCGGGCAGCGTAGCTGCATTGCTGCTGAAATAAGCTCCGTAGGGGCAGCCCCGCATGCAGCGGTTGCGGTATTGGCAGGCACCCCGCCCGTGGATACCCTGGGTGAGGTTGGCAGTGCGCCCGATGGTCAGCGTACGGCCAAAGGCCTGCTTGATGCGCTCCCGGGCGTGGGCCTCTATACAGTTGAGTTCTATCGGAGGCTGAAACCGGCCGTCGGGCAAGTGAGCCAAGCCTTCCGCCTGCCCTTGTATCCCGGCGAATTGCTCAACATGATCGTACCAGGGTGCCAAGTCGGCGTAGCGAATAGGCCAATCCACCCCATGCCCATCTCGGGCATTAGCCTCAAAATCGAGATCGCTCCAGCGGTAAGAATGGCGCCCCCACATGATAGAACGCCCTCCCACATGGTAGCCGCGTATCCAATCGAACCGTTGCTTTTCTGTGTAGGGGTGCTCTGTGTCTTTCACCCACCAGTGCTTAGTGGAGGGGCGCATGGTATAACCCACGCGTCTTTGTTTTTCATAATCTTTCAGCTCTTCTGCTGACAAATGGTTGCGATTCGGCAGCTCCCAATCCTCCTTCATAGCGGTGGGATAATCCCCGTGCCGCACCATGCGGCCCCTTTCTAGGACCAGGGTTTTCAGCCCCTTCTCGCAGAGCTCTTTGGCAGCCCAGCCGCCGCTGATGCCAGAGCCGATAACGATGGCATCATAGGTGGCCGCTTCTTGGCCTTTTGCATTGAAATACATATTATCTTTGACTTTTTGCCGATAAAGCAGGACAAGCGGTTTTGATGGGAAAAGCTAAAGTATCAAAAAATACAACGCAAGGCGGCGCTTTGTTTTCCATTTTCACTTCGGGCTGTCCTGCAAGCCAGGCGCTTTCCTTCCAAAATATAAGCATTATGAGAAAAACGCTTCCCGTTTTTTTGCTCGGTATACTGCTGAACTTACCCCTATTCGCCCAGGACTTCTACATCCTGACCCCGGGCAACCGGCTTTCGGCAGTGACGCTGCAGGGCTGCGAAAAAACCTTTGTCACAGCAGTTGACCTGCCCAATTCCCTGACCGACATCGCCTTCAGGCCGGACGGCACGCTTTGGGGCATCAACGGACAGGGCCGGATATTCCAAATCGACCTCAACACCGGTGATGCAGACTTCGCCGGGCAGGCGAGCCAAGCTGGCGACTTCATGACCAGCTTAGTGGGCAGCCAGGACGGCTTGCTGTACGCCGCCAGCGATGAGGGCAATTTATTTGTATTCGACCCCTCCACCGGGACGGCGGACTTCCTGGGCAATACTGGATACGGGGCAGCGGGCGACCTTACCTTTTCCAATGGGCAATTGGTCATGGCCGCCTACGGCAATCAGATGGTGCGCGTTGACCTGGAAAATCCGCTGGACAGCGAGCCCATCCTGGACTTTTTCACCAATGCCCCCATCTTTGGGGTAGTGACTATAGCCGAAAACTGCAATGATGCCCTGACCTACGCCAGCAGCTCCAGCAGCGATGGGGCCGTCTACGAGATTAACTTTGAAACGGAAGAGCTTAATCTGGCCTGCTATATGGACGAGCGCATCTTCGGCGCCGCCAGCGAACTGGAGTTCCTGGGTGCCATACCCTTGCAAATTGCCGGGGTAAGTACAACGCCTAGCGGTTGTTTAGATGCGGAGGGCGGCATTACGGTGGAGATAGAAGGAGGCAATGGGGAACTGATGTACCAGCTCGACGGCGGGCCTTTCCAAAGCAGCCCGACTTTCGACGGATTGGCCCCCGGGCTGTACGATTTGTATGTGGAGGACGAATTTCTTTGCAGCGCTGATACAACAGTCGAGGTCGAGATTACTGGCAATGCGGTCGAGATCGTTAACTTTGAGCTGATCCATACCTCCTGCGGCGAAAACAATGGGGAGCTGGTCGTCGCGGTGGAGGGCGGAGCACTGCCGTTGACCTACAGCCTGGATGGCATCAATTTTCAGGGAGATAATATTTTCCCCAACCTGGGGCCGGGCATTTATGACGTAACCGTACGGGATAATAATGGTTGTACAGCTACCGACCGCGCCATGATTCTTGGAAGTGCCGCTCCCTCTGTGTCGGAAGTCAACCTTGAGCTCTGCGACCCTGCCGGTATTCAATTGACCGTCCGTGCGGAAAACGGGGCTCCGCCCTACGAGTACCAATTGGACAATGGAGCTTTTCAAGCGGATTCTTCTTTCACCCTAGATGCTGCCGGCTCTTACCAAGTAACGGTTCGGGATGACGAAGGCTGCCTGGCCGACACCCTCGTGCAGGTGCCTGTATCAGAAGCTATCGAACTAACCGGTTTTGAAACCGAAGGCATCACCTGCACGGATTCTCTCGGCAGCATCGAAGTGCAAGTAGCAGATACGGCGGGCTTGACCTACCGCATAGGCGGAGGAGCATTCGGCAGCAGCCCGGTATTCGAAGGGCTGCCCCCGGGCGTGTATCAACTCGCTATCCGCAACAGCGCTGATTGCATTTTGCGGGAAGAGGTGTCAGTGCCCGACTTGCGGGAAAACCCGGTAATCACTACGCTGACAGCCCAAAACAGTGAATGCGGCGACCCTAATGGCCGGATCAGCTTGCAAGCCGAAGGCGGACAGCCTCCCTACCAGTATGGAATCAACGGTGCTCCCCTGCAAACCGATTCGGCATTTGTCGGATTGGGCACCGGTAGCTACCGGCTGCGAGTGGTGGATCAAGCGGGCTGCATCGCCCGAGGAGATACCAGCTTGCAAGCAGATTGCCCCATTTATGTCCCCTCTGCCTTCTCCCCCAACGGCGACGGAAGAAACGATCGTTTCGAGGCTTACTCTGGCATCCCCTTCCAAATTGTCGCCTTCCGCGTTTACAACCGCTGGGGTGGTATGGTATACGAAGCCACCGATTTCCCTTCAACGGCGAAGCAGTTGTTCTGGGACGGCCAATACGCTGGGCGGGCTGCTCAGCCAGGGCTATACGTTTACCAATTGGAAGCCGTGGATGCCACGGGCGAGCGGGAACAGCTGCGGGGGGAGATACTGCTGGTAAGATAAGCCTGAACCCTCTATTTTTTACCACAAGGCGGCAAGTTAAAGTGAACCCAATGTTAAATCAGCGGATACAAGCATAATGGAAACTTAATCGGCTAGTGTCGAATGGAAACCGCTCCGCTGCTTAGTTTTGCATTTTGGGCAGCCTTAGCCAAAACGAAGCACGAATCATTGCTTTATGAATGACAAGAGCATTCAAGGACTGGTATTTTACGGAAAAGGCGGGGCAAAGTATGGCATACCAGGGGTAAAAGTCTCCAACGGCAAAGAAGTAGTCCTGACCAACAAAGAAGGGCGGTACGAGCTGCCCCGGCATGGGCAGGAAGGGGTGGTTTTTATTTGCAAACCATCGGGTTATCGCCTTCCCACAAATGCCCATAATCAGCCGCAGTTTTTCTGCTTTTTGCGCCCCAGCGGAAGCCCGCAAGCCGAGCAGCTGCAGTATCCAGCATTTCCTGCTATTCCCGAAAGGGAATCAATCGACTTCGAGCTGCTGCCGGCTGAAAACAAGCGGCACTTCCGGGCAGTATTCTTCGGCGACATTCAGCCGAAAACCAGCCAGGACATCCAATTCTTCCGGCAACTAATCGTCAACCACTTGTTGGATGAGGAGATGGACTTCTTCGTCCCTCTGGGCGACATTGCCTGGGACGGGCTGAGCCTCTACCCCGAAATACGCGAGGCACTCGCAAGCGTACAACGCCCCTACTTCCCAGTATGCGGGAACCACGATATTAATTTCCGAGCCCGCCAACCCGCCTGGAGCCGAGAGACCTTCCAGCGCTATTTTGCACCTTCTTACTACTCCTTTGACCAAGGCGATGCTCACTTTGTTGTGCTCGACGACATCGGCTACAGAGGCTGGGACGAAGCAACCGACAGCAAGGGGTATATCGAAGGGCGATTGTCCGAGCAGCAGTTGCAGTGGCTAAGCAATGATCTGGCCCTGGTGCCAAAAGACCGGCTGCTGGTGCTGTTGATGCACATTCCCATCTATACCGATATCCTTCCAAAGGACGACTACCGAAACATACAGAATCGCGACAAGTTGTTCGAGCTCCTTCAGGGCAGGGAGAACCTATTGGCGCTCGCCGCCCATACCCACTTCATCGAGCAAGTCAAAATGGAACGAGCTGGCTGGGCAGAAAACGCTCGTTTTCAACACATCATCTGTGGAGCCGCTTGCGGAGCTTGGTGGAAGGGCCCTCGCGACTGGCAGGGCCTTCCGGTACGGCTTGGCATGGACGGTGCTCCTAACGGCTATTGGATATTTGATTTTGACGGATCGAACTACAACTACCGTTTTCAAGCGGCTGGCTCACCCGCTCGAGAGCAAATCGGCTGGCGGTACCCCATAGAGGGCCCACTCGCTGCCTGTACCGATGGTTGCCACATCATTGCCAACGTTTACGCTGCAAGCCCTGAAGCTACTGTGACTGTTCAGATTGGAGACGCTACTCCCCGGACCATGGAACGCAGTGTAATGCCCGACCCCCTGGTATTGCACTTTTTGGAAAAATTTGCCGATGAGTACCCAAATTGGATGAAGCCAAGAGATTGCGCTCATTTGTGGAAAGCTCCTATGCCAGCGAACCTACCTCCGGGCACCCATTATCTAAGTATCCGAGCTTTAGAACCAGACGGCCGCACTATAGAGTCCAAGCGGTGCTTTCAGCATACCAATGGAGCGGAGCAGCTGCAGATACTGGAAGATGACTTTGTCTCTAACTCTTAAAAGGGAGCCTATTTTTCCCGCTCTGTGACGAAAATGACCAGGTTCTCCAAAGACTGCTGGGCCGGAGAAGGAGGAAAAGCCTTTAGCAGTTCAAAGGCTTCATCCCGGAACCGGATCATGGCGGCGTGAGCGTATTCCAAACCGCCGCTGCCCCGAACAAAGTCGACAACTTCCTTGACCTTTTCAGGCTTATCGCTGTCTTTCTTAATGATATTGATGATGTGGCGGCGCTGTTGCCGCTCCGTCTGCTGCAGCGCGTAGATCAGCGGCAGGGTCATTTTCTTTTCCTTGATATCAATCCCAAGGGGCTTGCCCACATCATCGGTGCCGAAGTCGAAGAGGTCATCCCGGATTTGAAAAGCAATGCCGATCTTCTCGCCGAAGAGGCGCATGTTCTCGATAGTTGTTTCATCCGAGGTTGTGGAAGCTGCGCCGGCACTGCAAGCAGAAGCGATGAGAGAGGCGGTTTTCTGCCGGATGATGTCGTAGTAGATGCCCTCTTTGATGTCCAGCCGCCGGGCTTTTTCAATTTGCAGCAACTCTCCCTCGCTCATGGCTTTGACGGCATCCGAGACGATCTCCAGCAGGCGGTGTTCTCCGTTGCGCAGGGCCAAGAGCATACCCTGCGAGAAAAGGTAGTCTCCCACCAAAACAGCGACCTTGTTTTTCCACAGGGCATTGACGGAGAAGAAGCCACGCCGCTCGAAGGCATCGTCCACCACATCGTCGTGCACCAGGGTAGCGGTATGCAGCAATTCGACTAGCGAGGCCGCTGAATAGGTAGCATCCTTTACGCCTCCACAGATTTTTGCTGTCAAAAAGACGAACATCGGCCTGACTTGCTTGCCTTTGCGCCGGACGATGTAGTAGGTGATTTTGTCCAGCAGGGCTACGGGGCTACGCATGGCTTCCCGGAAGCGGGATTCAAAAATTTTCAACTCTTCTTCGATTGGCTGCTTGATAGCGTCCAGCGACTTGGCCATGCTTGTGCGTTTTGCTGCCCAAAGCTACAAAACTTCATCGTTTGACCACCCGAAAACGTTGCAACAGTTTGCCGTCTGCTTTGATCACAAGCAAGTACTCGCCACGGGAAATGTCTTTGAGGTTGAGGTTTTTCACCGCTGTACCCGGAGGCTCATCGGGCAGCTTGACATCAGTGACCATTTTCCAGTCGCGGTTGATGAGCTTGATGGTGACTTCGCCCGCCCGGGGCATCCGGTAACGAATGGTAGCGACCCCATCTGCGTTAGGCTCCACAGCTGGAAATGCGGACCAATCGTTGCGGTCCACCTTTTTCTTGGGCTTCGGTTGTGGCTTGGACGGAGCCGGCACGTGGCCGTCATAGGGGGGGCGCTGTGGCTTTGATACTGGCGGTTGGTAGCGCTCGTTGCGTATGGTCAGAACGTCGCCACTTTGAGGCTTCCAGATAACCAGGCCAACCGGCGGCTCGAAGATATTGTCTTGGCTCACTTCAGCCACTCGGTGTACGCCTTCGGTTTTAATGGTGCGCACCTCTATCTCCCGGGGGCTGACGAATATCCACTTGAACTGATTGAAGCTGCCGCTGGCACGGGTCCAGCTCTTGTTGCTGTTGTTGGGGCGCAGCGGCGCGCCCCAGCAGCCTTCCCCAATGTAGACCGTGCCGTCCTCCTCGCGGACAAAGCCCTCATCGTTATTGCCCGTAGGCTTCGGACGGATAGGATAGGTGGTTTTTACTACATGGGCATCTGACTCTAGGACGAGCTTGACATCGTAGTCAAAGAACAGGTTCGCCCAGTTGGCGTATACATCGCCTCTTGGGGCTTTCACCCGCGTGTGAGGCCGCATAACATGGTGGTACTGCGCCATCTTCCAAATGACATTCTGATTGGCCTTCAGGTCCTCTTCCAGCCAGGTGCGTTGCCTGCCGCTGGCGGAGATGAGGGTGTTTAGCGTATACAGGCGCAGGAGTTTGCCGCCGAAGGTAAGGGCGTAGTACACATCGCTGCTGCTGACATCAAAAAGCTCGGTGATGGAACCGTTTTCCCGCTCGTGGTTGCCGCGGGCGGGCACAATAGGGAACAGCCGGCCGTCGCTGCCGATGGTCTCCTGCCAGTCGTCAAACCAATTGCGCCAGTTCTCGTTGGTGTCGCCCCCTGTCATATCCCCGGCAAATACCACAAAGTGGGGGCGTAGTTTGCTGACGAGCCGGTTGGCATTGCGCCTCACTTCCCGGTTGTTGCGCGAATCCCCCCCGGCGATAATCGAGAGCCGGGTATTCGGATTGCCGGGGGCTGTCTTAAAGGACATGCGCTGGCTGACATCCTTGCTATCCTTGATGACGAAGTAATAGACGGTATTCGGCGATAAACCGGAAAGCCGTACAAAGTGGTTGTGCATTCCTTTGGAGAAAATTATACGGTCTGGGCGCTTCTTATTGCGGTAAGCCACTGCTTGTGCCCCAAAGTCTATGACATCGTAGTGAAGCGTAGGGTTTTCTCCAGAGACTTGCTCCCATCCAATCACCATGGTAGTGGCGGGGTCATCCCTCCACATGCAACGGAAACGACGGCTTTCGGCCTGCATGCTTTGAGTTGCGAGGCAGAAGAGTAAAAGAGGCAGAAGATACTGGAAGCATTTTCTCGACATATAGTCCGAATTTTGCGTTGATGTTTTAACTCAGTTTTCAATGGGTCCGTTTCTCCATCGGGCTTGATTCCTGTCAGCGGGGGGATGGGCAGCAGCCTTACTGCTGTACTGTTCGTACAATAATGTTTTAATGTGGGATAACCCCATCGTGTATAACATCATTGCCGGGCCCTAAGGTCTGAAAAAGACAAATAATCTTGGGTGTCGCTCTTTATGAGGAATACAAGGTTTCCTGCAGGCGATTTATTGTGTAGGCCCTTGTATTCCTGTGTTCAGGCAGCTGATCCAGGCCAATTCCGCTCGCTTTTGCTCAAGCGCCGATAAGCTGCAGAGACGGAGCTGTCCGAATCCTTTACGTTTAAGCAACATGCTGCATTTCTTTCTTCGCCCTAAAGAGCCTACCTTTACAGCAGCTTTATTACTCATAATTCAAAACTGCACCAAGATGAGTAAAGATAATAGAGTATTCGACTTAATCCATAAAGAATTAGATCGCCAAAGGAAGGGCGTAGAGCTGATCGCCTCGGAAAATTTCGCCAGCCCGCAGGTCATGGAAGCCTCCGGCAGCGTGCTGACGAACAAGTACGCCGAGGGCTACCCGGGCAAGCGCTACTACGGCGGATGCGAGGTCATAGATGAAGTAGAACAACTCGCCATCGACCGCCTGAAGGAACTCTTTGGCGCCGCTTACGCCAATGTACAGCCCCACTCTGGCGCGCAGGCCAATGCAGCAGTTTTCCTTTCCGTCCTGCAACCCGGAGACCCCATACTTGGCTTCGACCTTTCCCACGGCGGGCACCTTTCCCATGGCTCTCCAGTAAATTTTTCCGGCAAAGTGTACCAGCCACATTTCTACGGTGTAGAAAAAGATACCGGACTGATCGACATGGACAAGGTGGAAGCCAAAGCCATGGAGGTAAAGCCCAAGCTCCTGATCTGCGGGGCTTCTGCATATTCCCGCGACTGGGACTACGCTCGCTTCCGCGCCATAGCGGACAAAGTCGGTGCCCTTTTGTTGGCAGATATTGCCCACCCGGCTGGCCTCATAGCTGCCGGCAAGCTCAACGACCCCTTGCAGCACTGCCATATTGTAACTTCTACCACCCACAAAACCCTGCGCGGCCCGCGGGGCGGCATCATCATGATGGGCGAAAACTTTGAAAACCCCTGGGGGCGGAAAACCAAGAAGGGCAATCCCATAAAAATGTCGGCGATTCTCAACAGCGGGGTATTCCCTGGCATGCAAGGCGGGCCACTGGAGCACATCATCGCCGCCAAAGCGGTGGCCTTCGGCGAAGCCCTGCAACCTGCCTTCAAAGCCTACGCCGATCAGGTGATCCAAAACGCCCGGGCCATGGCAGAAGCTTTTGTACAGAAAGGGTACAAAGTCATCTCCGGCGGCACCGACAACCACCTTATGCTAATCGACCTGCGTTCTAAGAACATCACAGGCAAAGCAGCAGAAAAAGCACTGGGCCAGGCAGACATCACCGTTAACAAAAACATGGTGCCCTTTGATACGCAAACTCCATTTGTGACTTCCGGCATACGCGTGGGAACAAGCGCAGTTACAACCCGCGGCCTCAAGGAAGAGGACTGCCTCAGGATCGTCGAGTGGATCGATGCCGTAGTGGAAAATTCAGAAAATGAAGGCCGGATAGCGGAAATACGGGAACAAGTTAATACTTTTATGTCAGCTTTTCCGCTGTACGATTCAGCGGATGTACCCGTTTGACGACACCACACTCTATAGATGCACGGCCACCAAAACACACACACCGGTGGGAATATCTAAGATCCTAAATCGGCCCGAGAGCGGCAGACTTGCTCTCGGGTTTTTTATTGCCCCTGCCAGCTCCCTGACCAAAGTCACCGCTCTGCAATGACGAATAGCATGGAGCAATTGCAGCAAATACCAGCAAATTGAGGTTGGAGAATAGTATTCCTAACCAAAACCTCAACACATGTTACGTGCACCAATCCAAAACCGCGCGTTTGACCGAATGGGCGAACGCTACGCTCGCCTGATTGATCCCAACCACTTTCTGGGGCGCAGCGCATTCGATGTTAGGTACCCAAAGGTACCGCCAGTTAACATCATCAAAAACGGCAAACTGTTTGAAATGGAAGTCATGGTCCCTGGCTTCAAAAAAGGAGAATTGGACGTATTCGTAGACGATGGCGTGCTGACCATCAAAGGAGAAAAGAGCCTTTCTCACCATGATCGAGAAGGCACCTTCGTGCTGGAAGAATTCGACTTCGACTCCTTCGAGCGCAAATTTAAATTGGCCAGCAGCATAGCCCGGGAAAAAATCAGCGCCCAGTACCAAAACGGCATCCTGCGCCTGACCTTTGTCGATGTGCCGGAAGCCGAAGAAACGGACAGCCAGACTGTCGAAGTGCAGTAGCACTGCACAAAGCGAAAGCCTAGAAGTGCTGCTTGCCGGAAAGGCAGTACTCTGGCTTCCGCATTTTTTGTATTTTTCCACCCAAAACAAATCAGCCAATGCCAACTTTCAAAAGAGCGCTTTTAGCCATGGACCTGTCTGATATAGACATGGAAATCCTGCATTTCACCGCGCAGCATGCAGAGGCTTTAGGCATCCAAAAGCTCTACCTCCTGCACGTCATCCCTGACTTTGCTCTGCCCAAACAGGCAGATACCGCTTTTCAGAAAATGTTCGCCCCCGATATTCCGGTGGACGAGCGGGTAAGCGAAAAGATACAGGAGCGTTTGGAAGAAGCCTTCGGCAAGACGACAACCATAAGCTGGGAGGTGGAAGTACGGGAAGGCAAACCCTACGAGAAGTTGCTCCATTGGATAGAGGTAAAAAACATCGACCTGCTGATCGTTGGCAAAAAAGCAGTCAGCGAAGGCAGCGGCATCACCGCTAAACGGGTGGCGCGCAACGCTGGTTGTGCAATCCTCTTTTTGCCGAAAGGCGCCGATCCCACGGCCAAGCGCCTCATCGTCCCCAACGACTATTCCGACAATTCCGCTCGTGCCATCCGAACGGCTATGGACCTCAGCCACCGGATGGGGGGCATTTCCGTACACAGCCTGCACGTCATCGATCTGCCGCCGGAGGATTACTACAACCGCTCCGGAACGGGGCAAGGCTACCGTGGCTTGCTGCTGGAATCCGCGCAGAAGGCAGCCAAGGAATTTCTGCGCCAAGAGGGTTTAAACCACGAGGACATCACGGAAGCTTTCCGGGAGAACCTGCGCAGCGATCTGGCTCGCCATATCATAGAGTACGCCCGCGAACTGAAAAAAGGAAGCTTCATCGTAATGGGTGCCAAAGGCCACGCCCCCTTCGAAACTTTCCTTTTCGGCTCCGTGACGGAGAAGCTGGTGCAGGAACTTGAAGCGTACCCGCTTTTGATCGTACGTTAAGCAAGCTGCCAGCTTGGGCTTATTTATCACCGCATTCTGATAAATCTCAAGTTGCCTGGTGATTTTTCTCATCTGGCATCCCCGGAAAAAACTGCTGTTTTGAAATAGTTCTTCAAACCGCACAACATTGGGCTTTCGCCCAAAGCAGCAAAACAAGTGACTATGAAACCGGGCCTTATTTCCACGATGACCTTTTTACTGGCAACTACCGGAGCTTCTGCCAAGGAGGATACGGCGGCAGGCCCCGCGCCGGCTGCTGGCCCTCGCCCTTCGGAGAATCAAGCCAAGCCGATGCCTGTACCAGATGATTGCGAGCTGCGGGGTCAGGCGGCCCTCGGGCTTTCCGTAGTAGGGCTTGCTGCCTTTCTGCTGGGTTTTCTCGCCATCGGATGGATGTTGTCATTCGTGAGTTTTATCGCTGCCGGCATGGTCCTGCTGGACCGCTCGCGCGGGCGGTATTGGCCGGCTCGCTTGGCCCTCGGTTTGAGCATGATATTCGTACTGGGGCTGCTGGCATTCGTCATGATCTACAGTTAAAGCTGCCCGCAGCCAATGGCCTATTCGACAAAAGCACCAATTAAATTATGAGAGAGATCAAAAAAATTTTGTTTCCGACTGACTTTTCGGATACTGCACAGAATGCCTTCCGCTACTGTCTGAAGCTAGCGGACATTTACGAGGCGGATGTGGAGTTGCTGCATGTCGTCTATCCGGAGTATGAGGCTCTTGACCTCCCGGTTATGGCGGCTCAGGCTACCAAAGAGAAGGCGGAAGCTGCCAACCACATCAGCAAGCAATTTGTGGAGCTGGCGCTTACGCAGCTGCAGACCGCCGGGCAGCTCAGCAACGTTCCTGTTGTGCATGCGGAAGTGGAAGT
>CAYNIT010000090.1:0-15560 GCA_964397205.1 uncultured Phaeodactylibacter sp.
AGGAAATGTGGAGATAGGAAATGTGGAAATTTGTGAGGCGTGCGGGGCTCACTTTATCCTTTGAGCTTGCGCCCTATCTAGTGCAAAAGGCCTACCTTTAGCGGAAAAATGCTGAACCCACGCTTGACCCTGAACTGCCGGGGGCGGCTGCTTTATCTGGAATCGCCAATCGTCATGGGGATACTCAATGTGACACCGGATTCCTTCTTCGACGGGGGGCGGTACGAAGCTACAGCGGCGGTGCTGCGGCGTACGGAGACCATGTTGGAGGAAGGGGCTTCTATCATTGATATTGGCGGGATGTCTTCCCGGCCAGGAGCGGAATTGATCCCCGTAGAGGAGGAGCTGCAGCGGGTGCTGCCGGCCATTGGTGCTATTGCGGAGCGGTTTCCAGCAACCATCATCAGCATTGATACGATACGGGCGCGGGTGGCTCGGGAAGCGGTGGATGCCGGGGCGTCGATCGTCAATGACATTTCTGCGGCGGCTTTTGATAACGAGCTGTACGCTACTGTAGCGGAGCTGAATGTCCCCTACATCCTCATGCACATGCAGGGCAGCCCGAAAACCATGCAGCTCAACCCTAGCTACGAGGACGTGGTGCGGGAGGTGTTGGACTTCTTCATTGCGGAAGTAGGGCAACTGCGGGATTTGGGCGTTAAGGACATCGTACTGGACCCCGGCTTCGGTTTTGGCAAATCGGTAATGCACAATTATCAGCTGCTCAAGCAATTGCAGGTTTTCCAAATACTCGACCTTCCCCTCTTGGCGGGACTGAGCCGCAAATCTATGATCAACAAGGTGCTGAAGACCAAACCGGAGCAGGCGCTGAACGGCACTACGGCCCTGCACATGATTGCCCTGCAGCAGGGCGCGAAAATCCTGCGGGCCCACGACGTGCGCCCTGCCGTAGAAACCATTAAATTGTGGCAGCAATTGGAAAAAGTGTAACCCATTGACGGCAATTAGCGAAAAGGCGATTACAAAAACGACCTTGCAGTTCCTCAAGGCTTATTATCGTTTCCGCGAGCGGGAGGGGCGGACCCAGCTTTCTTCCGACCGCCGCGGCGCTGGCGGTATAGTGGCGGACGGTTTTCTGTCTTACCCCAAAAAAGGCGGGGAGCTTTTTCAAGCTACTTTTGAGGCTACTTCTCTGGACAAGCGGCACGAAGTGGCATTCCGGCTGCGCCGCCCCCTGCTGCGTTGGGACGCGGCAGCGGTAGCGGCTACCCTGTCGGCGGGCGCTTACGTCGGCGGTTATTTTATCCATTGGTGGTCGGTGGCCCGCTTCGGCTTGTGGGGGTGCATCGCCTTAGTCCTTTTCCTGTTTGTGCTGTTCTACTTCCTCTACCTGCTGCTCTTTCGGCGGAAACGCCGCTATCGGTACATTTATGCAGTGGAGCAATTCAAGCAGTACTTTGCGGACGAGCAGTGGATTGCCATCGGGGAGGATGTTTTTGCCAATTTTCATCAAGACCCTTACTACCAGGAGCTGCGCCGGCAGTGCATCCTCAATGGGTTTGGGCTGATTGTAGTGCGGGCAGACGGGCAGCCGCAGATGCAGATCACGCCCTCGCGGCAGGACCTTTTCAAAGCCAAACGCAGCAACATCCCTCTGCTGAGCCCCTCCGAACTTAAGCGCCTGATGCCTCCGGGCAAAGCCCAAACTTGGATGCAGCAATTCCGCGGCAGCAACTTGAGGCGTTACAAGTACCAGTTTTTGTTCTGCTTGTTGTCCGCTTTGCTGGTCGGAGATCTGCTCTATCAGGAAGTGCAAGCCCTTAAGACCGAGGAGGTGGAGGATGCCGAGGCCTACCGGCGCCGCATGGAAAAAGCGCGGGCGGGCAATATCGAGCGCTACCTAGAACGCGATCCGGACGGATTTGTCATGGATACGCCCTTTGTCTGGCCCTACCCGATACGCAGTGATATAGAACCTTATACCGGTGTAGGTTTGCAAGTGGCGGAGGCTGCCGGCGGCGCACCCAAGCGTCCGGCTTCCCGGCAGGAGTTCCTGGCGCAGCTAGAGATAGGGGACGGTGTCCACACCTACGATTGTTCTCGGGTGCGCAATTTGCGGCGCACGGCTTACATCGTTCAGGCAGGCAAGTATGCTTCTTTTCGGGAGGTGCAGGGGCGCATCCGGGAGCTGCAATCCTACGGCTTCATGGCCAATGCAGTATGGCTGGGCTGCTTCAATGAGCTAGAAGGCGGGTATGCTTTATACCTTGGCTTGATATTTGACGAGATCAGCGCGGCCCGGTCGGCGCTGCTGAATTATCGGGAGCGGCTGGGGGATAATGTGCTCGGGTTAGAGCTGAGGCTGCGCTCGCTCAGCCCGAAGCAGGAGGATTGAAACGATAGCCGATTAAAACCAAATCACCCCCGCATACGGTTGCGCTTCACAAGGTAAGACTGCAGAACTGGCTTGAAGCCCTCATTGATATCGGCCTCCACAAAGTCAATGCGGTACTGCAAGCACTTGAACTTGAGTTCTTCTTTGAAAGCCGCCATCTGCTTAACGTAATAGTCTTTGACCTGATTGGACTGCAGCCGCACCTTTTCACCCGTCTCCATATCCACGAATAGGTAAGGGCGGTTGTCGAACTCGAAGTTGATTTCCTGAGCCTTATCCACTACATGGAAGAGGACCACTTCGTGCTTGTTGTGTTTAAGGTGCTGCAGCGCCGCGAACAACTGGTCTACCTCATCAGCCTGTTCAAACATATCGCTGAAGAGGATGACCATAGACCGCTTGTGGATGCTGTCGGCAATTTGGTGGATGGCTTGTGCGGCGGAAGTAGAGCGGTTGCGCTCCGGGTTGTTGATCGCCTTTTCCAGGTGGGTCAGCATCAGGCGGTAGTGCGAGGTGCTGCTTTTGCAATGGGTATTGACCCGCACTTCCTCATCGAAGAGGCTCAGGCCGAAGGCATCGCGCTGCCGCTGCAGCAGGTTCATCAGGGCAGCCGCGCCGAGGGCGGAGAACCGCAGTTTATTCAGGTAATTGCCTTTGTCTTTGCCTTTAGGCTCTGGGAAGTACATAGAAGAGGAAGTATCGATGACGATCTGGCAGCGCAGATTGGTTTCTTCCTCGAAGCGTTTGGTATACAGACGGTCGGTCCGGGCGTATACCTTCCAATCGATGTTGCGGGTATCCTCGCCCTGATTGTAGAGGCGGTGCTCTGCGAATTCTACGGAAAAACCGTGGAATGGGCTTTTGTGCAAGCCGATGATAAAGCCTTCTACGACCTGCCGGGCCAGCAGCTCCAGTTTGTCGAGATCGCGTATATCGTAGTGGTCGCTAAGTTGCATGGGCAAAGTGGGTTGTATACATAGCAGAAGCCCTTACCTCGCCTTAGGGCAACGGGGTAAGGGCTTGCTGCCGGGTCAATTGATATTTATGTTACAGTTGAGCCTCGATCTTGTCCGTCAGTACTTTCTTAGTAGTCACACCTACCTGTTTGTCGACTACCTCGCCGTCTTTCAGCACCAAAATGGTAGGTATGCTCCGGATGCCGTACTTCATGGAAATTTCGGGGTTTTCGTCGACGTTGACCTTGCCGATCTTAGCTTTGCCGTCGTATTCTTTGGACAGCTCCTCGATGATGGGGGTAATCATCCGGCAGGGGCCGCACCACTCTGCCCAGAAATCGATGACCGCCACGCCACCGTCTTCGAGTGCCGTTTCTTGGAAATTCGCATCAGTGAACTCGAATGCCATTGCTTGCAGTTTTGTCAGTTATATAATTTTCAGGTACCGTTTTGCATTATTGCAAACAGCAGGGAACCCTTCAGAGTTTTACCGGGCATTGCCCTCGGGCCGCTCAGCCGTCGCCGCAAAGACAAGTGGGGCAACTTTAATAGAACCAGCTTGGTTTGCCCTTTAGGCGTTGAACCAAAAGATACAGGCGCAGCGGCGTTTAAAACAAATTCAAAAACAACTCCCGAGCTTGAAAAGTTCAGGGTTCTAAATCATCATGATCCATGACCCGTGGCCAAAAAACAAACCTGTTGTGGATAAGCCTCGGCGCCGCTGCTCTGCTGCTGCGCGCTTTGCTTTCCGCTTCCCCCGAGCTGATTGAGCAGTACTACAGCCGCGGCCTTTTCCTAGGCATCCGCTTGTTTATTGATTATCTGCTGGCTTGGCTGCCCTTTCCGCTGCTGTATTTATTCCTGCCTGTCCTGCTTTATTGGGTAATCGCCCGTCTGCGCAGTTGGTGGTTCAAGCCCTACGGCAGTCATTGGCGGAAAGCCGGCGCTTTGCTCCTGCAGCTCGCTGCTTTTTTGGGAGGAGGCGTGTTCTTTTTCCTTTTCCTCTGGGGGTACAACTATGGCCGTGTCCCGCTGGAAGAACAACTTGGGCTAAACATGCAGCCCCTCAGCCGGTCTCAATTGAAAAAGGAACTTTATGAAGAAGGGGCGCGGCTCCGGGCGCTGCGCCGGGAGATACCAGGCCTGAGGACAGCATCTATTGCAGAGGAAGCCTTGCCTGAGCATCTGGAGCAGCTGCTGCGGGAGAGCCTGGAAGCTTGGCTGCAGGAACAAGGCTTTCCAGCTGTTGGCAAGGTGAGGGGCAAGCTGATATACCCCAAGGGCATTTTTCTGCGCTTCAGTTCGTCTGGCTTGTATTTTCCATGGACTGGAGAAGGCCATGTGGATGCCGGCTTGCACCCTTTACAAAAAATCAGCGTCATGGCCCACGAGCTCGGGCACGGTTATGGGTTTGGCTACGAAGGCACCTGCAATTTTCTGTCTTATCTGGCGTGTACCCGGGTAGACGATCCACTGATCGCCTACGCTGGCCACCTCAATTACTGGCGCACGCTGGCGATCAACTACCGCCGTTTTGCACCGGATGCCTATAAAGCGTATCGGGAGAGCCTGCCGCTGGGGATACAGGCAGATCTTGATGCCATCAACGAAACGCTGCTCAAGTATCCGGATCTGATGCCGGACCTGCGCTACAAAGCCTACGACGCTTACCTCAAAGCACAGGGCATAGAGGAGGGGATCAAAAACTACAGCCGGGTCATCATGCTGGTACACGCTTGGAAGGAGAGTCAGCGGATTTGACTACCCGCCGGACTTCTTGGTGTCCTTAAAGCCTTCTTTTTTCAGCAATTCAACCACGCGATCGCGGTGGTCGCCCTGCACGATGATCTCGCCTTCTTTAACGCTGCCGCCCACGCCGCATTTCGTTTTCAGCATTTTGCCGAGTTCTTTGAGGCGGTTCTCCGGGCCTACGAAGCCCGTCACAAGCGTCACTTCTTTGCCGCCCCGGCCTTTGCGGTCGAGCAGCACCCGCAGGCGCTGCTGGTTGGCCGGGGGCTCCTCCTCCTCGGAATCTGAGCCGTATGCGTATTCGTAATCCGGATTCGTGGAGTAGACGACTCCGACGCGCTTCTTCTTGTTCTTTTTGCCCATGGCAAGTACAGTATTTTTTACTTCTTCAACAGGAGCAGAAGGTAGGAGTTGAGCTGCATAAAGCCAAATAGGCAGGAGGATTTCCATCAATTTTGGCCGTGTTCTGAAAACAACTCCCGCGGCTGTGGTATTTTCTTTCCATACCAAGAGTGATCAGCCCTAGCCGCAAAAGTAGTAAGATGAAGAACTTTCAATTTATGGATTCAAGCTCGCGCGGGCAAGTTTCCGAAGCGGAGGCAGAGCCACCCAAATCGCGCGGAGTGCTCAGCCACCGGCCGACCTTCCTGTTCGTCATTCTGGGCGGCTTTTTCGTAGCCAATGCGCTAGTGGCTGAATTTATCGGGGTGAAAATTTTCGCTTTGGAGGACACCCTGGGCATCAGCCGTTTCAATTTCAACCTGTTCGGGCAGCAGGGCGCTCTGCAGTTTTCCGCCGGGGTGCTGCTCTGGCCCATCGTGTTTGTCATGACAGATGTCATCAACGAATACTACGGCAAGCGGGGCATCCGGCTGCTGTCGTTCATGGCGGTAGGGCTGATTACCTATGCCTTTGTTATGATATTTGCCGCTATACAGTTAGCGCCAGCCGATTGGTGGGTGGAGCAAAATGCCAGCAAAGGGGTGCCAAACATGCAAAAAGCGTTCAGTGTTATCCTCGGGCAAGGGCTGCTGATCATCGTCGGGTCTCTGGTCGCTTTCTTGGTCGCACAGTTGGTCGATGTGATTTCTTTCCATCGCATCAAGCTGTTCACCGGCGAGCGGTTGGTCTGGCTGCGGGCTACTGGTTCCACCCTCATCTCTCAGTTGGTGGACAGTTTCGTCGTGCTCGCCATTGCCTTCAAGATAGGGCCGGAGCTAGCAGGCAATGTAGAGCCTTGGTCCTGGAACCAACTGCTGGCGGTTGGCAGCGTGCAGTACACTTACAAATTCGCGATGGCTATTTTGCTGACGCCCCTCATCTACCTGGCTCATTACCTGATAGATCGTTTCCTGGGAGAGGAACAAGCGGAGCAGATGAAGAAAGAGGCGGCTAGTTGGGAGTAATAATCAGCTGTACAAGCAAAATTCGTCCAAGGGCAACATAATTTCGTCTATGGAGTTTTTATTACGCTGGATAAAGCCCAATATTGTGTGCCAAATAAGCCTGGCGGTGAAGGACAAGATGGCGCGACGGCCTTGAAAAGCCGATTGTATCGTTTTATTGCAGAAATTGCCATCTTCAACTTTTGTGCTCTTTCACCAACAGTTCAATTTAAAAACTTCAAGTCCTAATGATGAAGATCAAATGCTTACTTTCTGCGCTGTTTGCTTTGCTGCTCTTCACAGCAGCGCCCGCACAGCAAATGAACATTAAATACGAATCCTACACCCTGGACAACGGGCTGGATGTCATCCTACACCAGGATAAAAGCACCCCTATTGTCACCGTTGGGGTAATGTACCACGTAGGTTCTAAAAATGAGAACCCGGACCGCACCGGTTTTGCCCACTTCTTCGAGCACCTGCTTTTTGAGGGCTCCGAAAACATTGAACGCGGAGAGTTTTCGGAATACGTTCAAAACGCCGGCGGGCAGCTCAATGCCTATACCAGCAACGATGTTACTTTCTATTTTGAGACCCTGCCCTCCAACCAGTTGGAGCTTGGCCTGTGGCTGGAGTCAGAGCGCATGTTGCACGCCAAGGTAGACGAAAAAGGCATTGAAACCCAACGCGAGGTCGTCAAAGAAGAAATGCGGCAGCGCTACGATAACAGCCCCTACGGCACCTTCCTGCTCGAAGTGCTTAAGCGCGCCTACAAGAAGTTCCCCTACCGCTGGCCGACCATCGGCTCCATGGAGCACCTCAATGCAGCCACCGAGGAAGACTACATTAGTTTCTACAAAAACTACTACGTGCCGAATAACGCCGTATTGGTCCTGGCGGGTGATTTTGAAAAAAAACAAGCCAAGTCCTGGATCGAGCAGTACTTTGGCGACATCCCGAAGAAGCCAGGCAGCTTCTACCGCCCCGATGTAGAGGAGCCGCCTTTGGGCGGCGAGGTACGCGATACCATTTTCGACGAGGTGCAACTGCCAGCGGTATTCCAGACCTACCGCATCCCTTCTACCAACAGCGACGACATCTACGCAGTAGAAATGCTGGCGAAGCTCCTGTCCGAAGGCGAAAGCTCCCGCATGAAAAAAGCATTGGTGGACGAGCAGGAAAAGGCGCTGACGGTTCAGAATGTCATCCTGGCGCTCGAGGGCCCCAGCCTGGCCATTTCCTTCGCCATCGCTAATGCTGGCGTAGATGCCAAAGCGGTGGAAGAAGCCATGGAAGCCGAAATCAAAAAGGTACAGGAGGAGCTGATCAGCGAAAAGGAATTCCAGAAACTGCTCAACCAAGTGGAAACGGAGTTTTACTCCAGCAACGCCACCACTTTCGGCGTCGCCAACAGCTTGGCTACCTACCACACCATCAGCGGCGATCCGGAGCTGATCAATACAGAATTGGAGGAGTACAAAAAGGTGACGCGCCAGGACATCAAGCGTGTAGCCAATGAGTACTTCACCACGGACAATCGCGTGGTGCTCTATTACCTGCCGAAGCCGGCACAGCCGTAACTCCTGACGCTCCACATTCTACCAATCAAAAAGACAAAAAAGACCATAATGAGTATTAAGAATTTTTTCCTATACGCTTTACCACTCTGCTTCCTGGCGCTGGCCGTGCAGGCGCAGGATGACGATTTCCGAAAAAACGCCCCCGAGCCTGGGCCCGCGCCCAAAGTTGAGCTCGGCGAATACGAGGAATTCACCCTCGATAACGGCCTGCAGGTGATCGTGGTAGAGAACCACAAATTGCCCAAAGTCACTTTTCAGCTGCTGGTGGACGTACCGCCGATGGCTCAGGGCGAAAAAGCCGGCATGGAAACCATGGCCGGCGAGTTGCTCAGCCGCGGCACCGATGAGCGCTCCAAGGCCGAAATTGACGAAGCCGTAGACTTCATCGGCGCCAGCCTGAGCACCAGCTCCAATGGCGCCTTCGCCAGCTGCCTCAGCAAACACAAGGAGACGCTTCTCAGCATCATGTCAGAGGTGGTGCTGCAGCCTGCTTTCCCGGCGGAAGAATTCGATAAGGTCAAGCAGCAGCAAGTGTCTCAGCTGGCGCTGCGCGATTCTGACCCCAACGCGATAAAAGGCACGGTGGCGGATGTCATGCGCTACGGCAGCGGCCACCCCTACGGAGAGGTAGTTACAGAGGAAACCCTCAACAACATCAAGGTGGAGGACTGCAAGCAGTACTACATGGACTACTTCAAGCCTAATATCAGCTACTTGGCTTTCATTGGCGATATCAAAGTCAAGGAGGCCAAAAAGCTGGCGAAGCAATACTTCGGCAGCTGGCAACGAGGCAACGTCAGCAAGGAGTTCTACGAGCGGCCCACCCCCCCCGATACTACGCAAGTCAATTTCGTACACGTAGATGGTGCTTCTCAATCCAATATTACCATCACCTACCCCATCAACCTGAAGTACGGCAGCGAGGATGCCATCCCGGCTTCCGTGCTGAATGCTGTGCTCGGCGGCGGTGGTTTGTCCAGCCGGCTGAATAAGAACATCCGGGAAGACAAAGGATATACCTACGGTGTCTCCTCTTCCATCCGCCCCGACCAGCTGATCGGATACTTCTCCGCCGGCGGCAGCGTGCGCAACGAAGTGACTGACAGCGCCGTAGTGGCTATGCTTGAAGAAATCAACCGCCTGCGCGAAGAGCTGGTGCCGCAGTCCGAACTGGAAGGCATCAAGGCATACATCTTCGGTAGTTTCGCCCGCAGCACCGAGCGCCCGGAAACGGTAGCCCGTTTTGCACTCAACACAGCTCGCTACAAGCTCCCTAAGGACTACTACCGCACCTATCTGGAAAAAGTAGAGGCAGTCACGCCGGAGCGGCTCCTGGAAATTGCTAAAAAGTACATCCTGACCGACCAAGCGCATGTGGTAGTAGTCGGCAATAAAGACGAAGTAGCAGAATCGCTCGAGCGAGTCGGCGAAGTCAAATTCTTCAGCAAAACTGGCGAACCCGTAAAGACATCTGGCTCGGTAGTGCCGGAAGGCATGACCGGCGCTGATGTCATCGACAAGTACATCGAAGCGGTTGGAGGCAAAGAGCAGCTCAAATCGGTAGAAGACATGATGATGAAAATGAGTACTACCGTACAGGGCGCCAGCCTCATGATCGAACGCAAGCAGAAGGCGCCGGGCAAGATGGCCATGGTAGTCTCCATGAATGGCAATGTCATGAATGAGACCCGCTTCGACGGGGAGAAAGGCTTTGTCTCGCAGATGGGGCAAAAAAAGATGATCGAAGGCGAAGAGGCAGAAGGGCTTAAAGAACAAGCTGTAATCTTCCCTGAACTGAATTATGAAGACAAAGGCTACACGCTGGAGCTGAAAGGCGTAGAACCAGTCAATGGCGAAGATGCCTACAAACTGATCGTCATGGATGAGAACGGCGATAAGACGACCGAATTCTACAGTGTAGAAACTGGTATGAAGCTCAAGGAAGTCAGTACACAGGAAGGCCCGCAGGGTGAAAGCACTGTAACCAATGAATTCAAAGATTACCGGGAAGTCAACGGCATCATGATACCCTATGAGATGAAAACCATAGGAGCCATGCCTATGCCGATGACCATGAAGGTAGAAGAGGTGCAAATCAACGAAGGCATCTCTGACGACACCTTCAAGGTGGAGTAATCCGGCTGGCCAGACGGTTCCCTCGCATTCAAGCCCTCTCTTTTGCACAAAGAGAGGGCTTGTTATTGTAACTTGCAGCCATTATTGCATTATGGCTTAGGCAAGGCGGGCTGACAGGCGAGTCGCCCCTGCTAGTGCCGGAAGCCAAGGGCAAAGAGCTGTAAATCGGACTACATGATACAGGTGTTCGTTACCGGAGGCACTTTTGACAAGGAGTATAACTACATCTCAGGAGAGTTGTATTTCAAGGATACCCACCTGCCAGCCATGTTCGAGCGGGGGCGGTGTACTTTGGACATCGACTTCAAAACCCTGATGATGCTTGACAGTATGGACATGCGCGAGGAGGATCGGGAGATCATCGCCTACAACTGCCGGCGCTGCCCCTGCGAAAAGATACTGATCACCCACGGTACAGACCGCATGGTGGAAACCGCCCGCTATTTGGCGCAAGCCGGCATGAAGGAAAAGACCGTAGTGCTGACTGGTGCTATGATCCCCTACGCATTCGGTACATCTTCCGACGGTTTTTTCAATTTGGGCAGTGCTTTGGCCTTCGTTCAGGTGCTTCCCGCTGGGGTTTATGTAGTTATGAACGGGCAGTACTTCGCCTGGGATGCGGTGCGCAAGAACACCAAAACCGGATTTTTTGAAGAAATCAATTCCTAGTTCATGGAGTACCTGGGTTTGTTGCTGGAAATACTGTTTTTGGGCTTTGGCCTCTATCTGTACCTGCTGGCCATCGGCAAGATGCAAGCCAAAGACCCGGAGGCGGCAGAGCGGCTGGAAGCTTTCCGCAAGCGCAATGCCTGGTGGATGCGTATCGGCGGCCTGGCCATCATGGCCCTTATGCTGGTCAACATTTACCTGCACATTGTACAGCTCTGGGGCAGTTGAGCTTCGCCGGCGGCACAGTGGTGTGTATCTTGAATAAATTTCTTAATATTGCAACGCAAAATTTATAATCTGTTTGCGGAACTGGAGATAAAGCTTGCCTTGTGGAAAACGCTTTGGCCAATAATCCTGAAATCTCATCTATTCAACATGAAAAGAAGTATCCTATTCCTACTAAGTTTATTGTTCCTCGGCGCATCTGGCCTGCTGGCTCAGGAGGACAATTTCTACGAAGCCGATAAAATTCAGGAAATCAAAATCAAGTTTGAGCAGGACAACTGGCGCTACTTGCTGGACTCCCTGCGCTACAACGGAGATGGATTGCTGATCGGCTCAGCGGAAATCAACGGCCGGCGCTTCAACGACATCGGAGTGCGCTACCGGGAAAGCCGCTCCTTCCAGCCGGGCAACAAGCGCAACAGCCTGTACATCAAGCTCAACTTCATCGACAAAGAGCAAAACTACCAGGGGCACAGCTCCGTCAAACTCTCCAGCGCGCTGCGCGACCCCAGCATGGTGCGCGAAGTATTCGGCTACGAAATTGCCCGCCGCTACATGCCGGCGCCCGAAGCCAACTACGCCCGAGTGCTGATCAACGGAGAGTACTACGGCTTATTCGTCAATGTAGAAAACATCGACGATGCCTTCCTGGCCAAGCACTTTGGCAACAGCAACGGCACCTTCATACGCTGTGCGCCCAATCTTGTGGACAGCGAGCCCAGCGGATGCAAAGCCGATGTCTACGGCTCCCTCCAATTTGACGAAAGCGCCAAGTGCTACCTCCACAACTTCCAGCTGCTCTCTGAATCCGGCTGGGATGACCTCATAGAGCTGACCTACGTGCTCAACCAAAAGCCGGATGAAGTCAGCCGAGTACTTAATGTAGACCGCACCCTGTGGATGCTGGCCTTCAACAACGTGCTGGTCAACCTCAGCAGCTACACCGGCCGCTACAGCGAAAACTACTACCTCTACCGCGACAGCCAGGGCAAGTTCAACCCCATCCTCTTCGACCTTAACCTTTGTTTCGGCAGCTATAAAAACACGGGAATTGGCTCCGACCTCAAGCTGAAGGAATTACAAACCATGAACCCGCTCCTGCATGTTGACAATGCCGCCAAGCCCCTGATCAGCAAGTTGATCAGCAACGAAGATTACAAGAAAATTTACTACGCCCATATCCGCTCTATCGTGAACGACTTCTTCCGCAAGGATCAATACATTGAGCGGGTCAAAGAGCTTCAAACTTTGATCGAGGAGCCCTTCGAGGAAGACAAAAACCGTTACTACTCCATGGAAGACTTCAACGCCAGCCTGGATAAAACCATTGGCAAGCGCAGCCGCATCCCCGGGCTGAAGGAGCTCATGACGCCGCGTACAGAATATCTCAAAGAAAAAGTGGTGCTCTCGGTAGTGCCCCCTGAAGTCAGCGAGGTGACAGTAAGCAGCCGGGAGAAATTTTCCTCCGAGCGGGTTACAAAATTCAAGATACAAGCGCGGGTGGACAAGTTTCCAACCAATGTGCAGCTTTACTACCGCTACGACGAAAACAGCCCCTTTGAAGCCGTTAAAATGCTCGATGACGGCCGCCACAACGATGGCGAGGCGGGCGACAGCGTCTTCGGCGTGGTCGTGAAGCCCACCGACGGCGCTACCAAGATTCAGTACTACATCTTCGCAGAGAATGCGAAGGCCGTAGCCTACGATCCGCCCCGGTACATGTACGAACAGCACACCTCAAGCCTGGAAGAACTCAACAATTGAGTTGACTTAAGCCAGAATTGGCCATAAATTGCGGAGTCCTTGTTCAACTAATGACAGGGGGGTCCGCAATTCGTATTTAGCACACATGCAATCTGACCTATGCAACGCTTCGCTATTCAACTCCTGCTGCTGTTGGCGGTAATGCCCTTGGCTGCACAGCAAGACCGGGATGATATTGACATCTACGAGCTGGACTCCATCCGGGAGGTCCGCATCTACTTCGAACAAGAAAACTGGGCCGATATACTCGATTCGCTCAAACAGCGTGGCTACGATCAGCGGCTACTGGGGGATGTCGTCTTCGCGGGAGAGCGCTACGAGGGAGCAGGTATCCGTTATAAGGGCAACAGTTCTTACCACAACGTGCGCAAAAACGACCATGCCAAATTGCCATTCAACATCGATGTCAACGAAACTGAGAAAGAACACAAACTGCCAGGCGGTTTTGACAAGCTGAAGCTCAGCAACGTCTTCCGCGATCCGTCCTTCCTGCGAGAAGTGCTCTCTTACGATGTCGCCAACCGCTATATGGCTTCTCCCCGCGCCAATTTTGTCCTGCTCTACATCAACGATGAACTCTTGGGCCTTTACAACAATACAGAGTCCGTGGACGACGAGCTGTTCGAGCGCCACTTCGATGAGGACGACGGCATCCTGTTCAAATGCGACCCAGTCCGGGGCCATAAGCTGCCCCCCGCCTGCAAAAAGGGCGACAAGTCCTCCTTGCAGTACTTGGGCAGGGATTCCGCCTGTTATATGGCCAACTACGAGATCAAAACCGACTACGGCTGGAAGGAGCTGGTGGAATTGACCAAAATCCTCAATCAAAAGCCTGAGAAAATCGAGTCTGTACTCGCAGTGGACGAAGCGCTGTGGATGCTGGCCTTCAACAACGTGCTGGTCAACTTGGACAGCTACCTCGGCCGTTTTTGCCACAATTACTACCTGTACCGGGACGAAGCCGGGATTTTCCACCCCATCGTCTGGGACATGAACCTCTCCTTCGGCGGGTTCCGCTTCGCTGGGCTGGGCAAGCCACTGGATCTGGAGGCCATGCAGACCCTCAGCCCCTTTGTCCACTTCAAGCAGAACAACCAAAAGCGCCCTCTGATCACGCAGCTGCTGAGCCAACCGCTCTACCGCAAAATATACGCCGCCCACGTCCGCACCATCGTCGACGACTACTTCGTAGACAGCACCTACCTGCGCAAAGCCATGCGGATTCAGGACATGCTGGTGCCCCACATCAAAGCGGACACCAATAAGCTCTATGACTTCGAGGGCTTCAAGCAAAACCTGCACGAGACTACCAAAGCCAATAAGGTGGAGATTGTCGGTATTTCCGAGCTGATGGAGGCGCGTGTAGCCTACCTTAAAAAACACCCGGTAATCGGCCACGCCCAGCCTTCTATCGACAGCCTGCAGCACCTCTACACCGGCGATCAGTACATCTTCACTGCTCATATAGAGGGGGCCAACAAAGCCTGGCTCTTCTACCGCTACGGAGACGAGGGCCCTTTCCACAAGATGCGCATGACAGACGATGGCGGCAAGGGGGATGAAATGCCGGAAGACGGCCTCTACGGCGCCGTGCTGGAAAAGCAGGAAGGCGAAGACGAGATACAGTACTACTTGTCAGCGGTAAACGACAAAATCGCCGCCCTGCTGCCCGAGCGCGCTTCCTTTGAATACTATTCCACCAAAAACGATATAGAGACTGCCGACTAAATGCCTTTGCTAGATCAATCTTCCTACCCGAGGCCGCCCCGCTACCAGTTCAACGGCCATTTGCAGACCATCCTGCCTGCCCTGCTGCGGCGGGTGGATGTCAAGTACGAGCGCGAGCGCTTGCCGCTGTCCGACGGCGACTGGCTGCATCTCGATTGGCTGGACCGGGGCAGCCGCCAACTCGTTATCCTTTCTCACGGCCTGGAAGGCAACAGCAGCCGCCCCTACGTCAAAGGGATGGCACAGTTCTTTGCAGAGCGGGGATGGGATGTGCTCGCCTGGAATTGCCGTACCTGTACCGGAGAAATGAACGATCAGCTTCGCCTCTACAACCACGGTGACATAGACGATATCGGCGAGGTCATTCAGCACGCCTTGCGCACCAAAGACTACGAAGCGGTCAGCCTGATTGGTTTCAGCATGGGCGGCAGCATTCTGATGAAGTACCTGGGGGCTCACGGCAAAGAAGTGCCGGCTCCTATCCGCAGCGGTATCGCCTTTTCCGCCCCCTGCGACCTGAAGGCCAGCGTGCAGGCGCTGGAGCTGCCCGGCAACGGCTTCTACAAGCGGCGCTTCCTCAAGAGCCTGCGCCCCAAAATAGAAGCCAAAGCGGCGCGTTTCCCGGAGGTGGTGGACCTGAGCAAATTCAGCCGCATCAAAGAGTGGCGGGACTTCGACGATTTCTACTCCGCGCCGATCAACGGCTACCGGAATGCGGAAGACTTTTACCATCAGGCTTCCGCCAAAAATTTCATGGCGGGTACCGACCGCCCCATTCTGCTCGTCAATGCCCAGAACGATCCCATTTTGCTGCCCGCTTGCTCCCCGGTGAAGTTATGCGCCTCTCATCCTTTGCTCCACTTGGAAATGCCCCGCCTCGGCGGCCATGTCGGGTTTGACCTGCCGCGCAAGCCCTTCGCCTGGTCGGAGCGGCGCGCCTACGAATTTGCCATGGCTCACTAAGGGGTCGCGCAATAACAAGTTACCTAGAATAGGCGAAGTTATTTTGTGC
>CAYNIT010000091.1:0-15544 GCA_964397205.1 uncultured Phaeodactylibacter sp.
TGCAAAAAAACGAGTCTAAATCGGTAAGTTATTGTTGCGCGACCCCTTAGGCAAAGCCTTTGATTTCCGCTGCTACCGCCGTAGCGCATTCCCACTGCACGAAGTGGCCGCAGCGGGAGAGCATGACCAAGCGGTTGTTAGGAATCTGCGCTGCCCCCCGTTTGGCGACCGCCGGCGTCGTCAGGCCCGGATTGATCATTTTATTGGGAATAAGCTGGTCTTCCTCCCCGTAGATGATGAGGGTCGGCAGCTGGATTTCCGAAAGGCGGTCAAAAACAGGCTCGTCCAGCATGCCCATGACGCACTTTGGAATCATACGGCAGTAAGCGTCATAGGCTTCCGGTTGCGACCGCAGTTCCATCCGCTCGTCGATCATGAACTGTGCATCTTCTGGAAAGCGGTAAAAGTTGGCTTCGAAATTCCGGCGGATCTGATCCGTGGGCATAGAGCGCAGGAGCGCCGGTTTGTAAACGGTGCGCAGCCATTCCCGGGCGGCCTTGTTGAAAGTCTCAAAGCCGGCGCTGGCTACCAAGACGAGTTGCTCATACTGCCAGGGGGCTTTCAGCACCGCGGCTATGCTGGCCTGCCCGCCCATGGAATGGCCGACCAAAGTCACCTTCCTCAGCTGCTGCTGGTAAACGAATTCATTGATCTTGTCGGCAAAAAACGGAATGCCGTAGGGCAAATCGCCAGTAGTGGAAGCTCCGTAGCCGGGCAAATCGATGGAGATACAGCGGTAGTAAGGCGAGAGATGGGGAATAAGCTTGTCCCAGGCCTTGTGGTTGCTGCCCAAGCCGTGCACGAACAACAAACACTGCTCCCCGGAGCCACTGACGGTGTAGTGCAGGTCGATGCCCTGCGTAAGGCTGGCGTACTGAGACAACTTGGTGCTAATTTTCATGTGCTTCTGCGATGCTTTAGCCGCCGCATTATCCGGGCGGGGCGGTGAAGCTACTGATTGCGCAGCAGAATCCGGGGCTTTTGGCGGGCTTTTGTCGCTAGCTCTTTCGCGCAGCCAGTAATAGAGGACCAGCCCCACCGCCAGAGAGCTGAGTATAGCAAAGGTGGCCGCTACCGCCGGATTGCGCACTTCCTCCTGCATGTAACCGCCGATACGGCCGTAGTACATGCCGAAGTGCACCGTCACCGCTGTCACCGAGGCGGCGATAGGGGCAGCCCGGGGCACTTCCTTGAGGAAAATGCCCATCAGAACGGGGACAAAAGCAGCGGAGAAGTAGGCGTATACCCCATTCTGCGCGAAGATGCCGACACTCAAGCTGGGGTAGAGCAATTGCTGGTAAGACAGCAGTACAGCAACCACAGCCAGCAGCACGATGACCAGTTTGTTGATGAAAATCAACTGCCGGCTCTTGCGCAGCTCTCCGCCCATCCGCAAGCCAAAAACCGGCTCTATAATGTCTGACGTGATGGTACTCGACAGGGACTGTATCAAGCCCTCGAGGGTGGAAAGCCCGGCCGACAGAAGGCCCAGGATAACGATTAGGCCGATCGCTACCGGAAATTCTGTCACTACATAAGCCGGTATGATGTCATCCATTTTCAACGCCTCTCCATCCACGGTGAGGCCCGGGAAGCGCAGCCGCGCGTACAGGCCAGCAATGACCACGGCGAAGAAAAGGGCTTCCACTAGAATGCCTACCAGCAAGTACCGGTTGACATCGCGCTCGTCCTTCAGCAGCAAAGATTTGGTGATGATGTGCGGTTGGCAGACGATCGCTATGCCTACGATGAACGAGCAGAAAACGATCTCGAAGTAGTCCCGGAACAGGAAGCTCTCCGGGTTGACCGCTTGTGCCAGCAGCGGATCTACAGCGGCCAGCTTATCTATGAAGCCCTTTACGCCATTACTGAAATGCTCGTAGCCCGACCCCAGCAGGATGACCGCTACGATGATCATCAGCACCGCTTGTATGGTGTTGGTATAGACCATCGAGTTCGCCCCTCCGAACATCATGTAGCCGAATACAAAAACCACCAGCCCGATGAGGATGTACAGCTCCTCAGCATTGAGCGCCTTGGCCATCACCTTGGTCATGCCCACACAAATCAACACAATAAAGGTGATCAGCAATAGCGAGAGAAAGCCAAAAAACAGCGCAAACCCCTTGCTGCCGTAGCGTTTGCCGATCCACTGCGCCATCGTCAATGCCTTGACCGAAGAACCGTGCTTGCGGAAGCTCTTGGTCAGCACGATGAGAGACAGGTATACCCCCACCGGCAACACTACTCCCAGGGCTATGATGCCGCTGATGCCGTACAAGGCGATGAAGCCAGGGTTGATGATGAAGGTCGCCGCGCTAGTGATGGAAGCAGCCAGGGACAATCCCACCGTTACCGGCGAAAATTGAATGCTGCCGACGGCGTAGTCGGAGATAGACTTGATCCGAAGGGCACCCCGGATCACAAAGTAAAGTATAGCTGCCCCGTACAGCGCCAATAAGCCTGAGGTAGCCCAAACTAGTTCCTGTGATGCCATTGGTTTTATGCTTTTCCGTCAGAATCCTCCCTTGAAATTAACAGAAAAGCAGGCTTTCTTAGGCAAAACCAGCCACAAACCAAAAGAAATTTGGGGTTGACTCAAGCTATTTTTTGGGCTGAATTGCCCGAATAGTCCATAGCCACTATACGCTAACTACTGATTTTCAAATTTTGGCCCCTTCTCCTGCCTTCCTGCAGCCGGGGCTGACTATCCCCAAACTTTTTGAGAAAAAGGCCGCAACAAATTAATAGAAAGATATAAATATCTATATATTTGTGTTTATATTTACCGCATTGCCCATCACACCAAAAATTAGAACTATGACAAATGACAAGCAAAACATCGCCTTGGTAACAGGAGCCACCGGCGGCCTTGGGACCGATATGGTAAAAAAGCTTATGGACGACGGCTTCATCGTAGCCGCCAATTACCGCAGCCCGGATAAAGCGCAGGCTTGGGAGGCCAAAATGAAGCAAGATGGCTATACCCCACACCTCTTTCAGGCCGACGTGTCGGACTACGCGCAAGTAGGAAACATGGTAGAGGAAATCAAAGGCAAGCTGGGCACCGTAGACATTTTGGTCAATAATGCCGGCATCACCCGCGACGGCTCCTTCAAAAAGATGAGCCCGGAAAACTGGGATGCGGTCCTGCGCGCCAACCTCTACAGCGTTTTCAACTGCTGCCGCCAAGTCATCAACCCCATGATCGAGCAAGGCTACGGCCGCATCATCAACATTTCTTCTGTCAACAGCCAGCGGGCACAGTACGGGCAGTGCAACTACGCTGCTGCCAAAGCGGGTATGCACGGCTTCACAAAGACCCTCGCCATAGAAGTAGCCCGCAAAGGCATCACGGTCAACACCATCTCTCCGGGCTACATCGGCACTGATATGGTTATGGCAGTAGACGAGTCCGTGCGCGAAAAAATCATCAAAGGCATTCCCGTCGGGCGCCTGGGCGGCACCTACGAAATTGCCCACCTGGTTTCCTTCCTGGCATCCGAAGACGCGGCCTTCATCACCGGTGCCAACTATGCCATCAACGGCGGCCAGCACGTTTATTGAAATAAAGCAAGGGGCTATCCAAAAAACAGGGCAGTTTGCTGGAAAACAAACTGCCCTATCCCTTTTGGCAGCGGTTTTGACCTGACGAATTACTCTTCGTCCATATAAGGGTAGCGGTAATCCTTCGGCGCCGTGAAGTTCTCCTTGATGGCGCGCGGAGAAATCCAGCGGTAGAGGTTCATGATAGAGCCGGCTTTATCGTTGGTGCCGGAGCCGCGGGCGCCTCCGAAGGGTTGTTGGCCGACTACCGCGCCGGTCGGTTTGTCGTTGATGTAGAAGTTGCCGGCCGCCTGCTGCAGCTTTTCTACAGCCAGGTTAGTGGCTTCCCGCTCCTTAGAGAAAATCGCCCCCGTCAATCCGTAGGGAGAGGTTTGGTCAACCAAATCCAGCGTAGCCTCGTAAGCCTCGTCCTCGTAGACATAGATGGTCAGCACCGGGCCGAAGATTTCTTCCTCCATGGTGCGGTAGTGCGGGTCTTTTGCTACGATGATGGTGGGCTCTACAAAGTAGCCCTCGGACTTATCGCAGCCGCCGCCGGCGATGACTTCCGCCTGTTCGTCCTTTTTCGCCTGCGCGATATAGCCGCTGATTTTGTCGAATGCCGCCCCATCAATCACTGCTCCCATAAAGGTGGTGAAGTCCTCCACATTGCCCATTTTCACGCTCTTGTGCTCCCGCAGCAGCTTATCTTTCAGCTCGGGCCAGAGGCTTTTGGGCAGGTAAGCTCGTGAAACGGCGGAGCACTTCTGCCCTTGGTATTCATAGGCGCCGCGGATAAGGGCAGTCACGACCTGATCGACATTGGCGGAGGGGTGCATGACCACAAAGTCCTTGCCCCCCGTCTCCCCTACAATGCGCGGGTAGCTTTTGTAGTTGGCAATGTTTTTACCGATGATCTGCCAGAGGGTCTGGAACACCTTGGTGCTGCCGGTGAAGTGCAGGCCGCCGAAGTCCGGGTTGGAGAAGATGATATCCCCCGCCAGTGGGCCATCCACCAGCAAAAGGTTGATGACGCCATCGGGCAGGCCAGCTTCCTGGAATACTTCCATCAGTACGCCCGCGGCAAACACCTGCGTTTCGGCTGGTTTCCAGATGACTGTATTGCCGCAGAGCGCCGGCGCGGCTGGCAGGTTGCCAGCGATGGCCGTGAAGTTGAAAGGCGTGATGGCCAGGATGAAGCCTTCGAGCGGACGGTATTCCATGCGGTTCCAGATGCCGCTGCCCGGCTCACTCAGCGGTTGCTCTTCGTAGATTTTGGTCAGGTAATGGGCGTTGAAGCGCAGGAAGTCGCAGAGCTCCGCCACCGCTTCAATTTCAGCCTGATGAGGCGTTTTGGACTGCCCCAGCATAGTAGCCGCGTTCATTTTATAGCGGTAGGGGCCGGCGAGCAGGTCCGCCGCTTTGAGGAAGATAGCAGCGCGGTCCTGCCAGGGCATAGCTGCCCAGGCGGGTTTGGCCTCCATAGCCGCTTCGATGGCCATATTGACGTGCTCGGCACTACCCTTGTGGTAGTGCCCTAAGGTATGCTTGAGCTCGTGGGGCGGGTGGATGGGCACTTGCTTGTCTGTCGTAATAGATTGCCCACCGATATTCATAGGCACGTCCCGCTGACTGGATTTCATGGCTTTCAGCTCTGCTTTGAGGGCAGCGCGCTCCGGAGTGCCGGGCGCATAGCTGAGGGGCACTTCATTTACAGCGGGGGGGACAGAAAAATAGGCATTTGACATAAAGTAGCGTTGGTTTTATTGGTTTACAACTCGCTTTCCGCGCGAATTTACCGCTTTACCCTAAGAAAAGGAAATGCGGCTCCACGCGCTTGAAGCTGCTTGAATTTTACAATAATTCAACAACATCGGCCTTTGCTATGTTGGACAGCCTACTGCCGGAAATTCTGTAGCTAAGCTTTGGCCGCTCGCGCAGATTTCCATCGTATATTTGCCCCATGCTAAGTGTATTCAGCGATGAACATTTCATGAAAAAAGCCCTGCAGGAGGCGCAGACCGCTTATGATACGGGGGAGATTCCAGTGGGCGCCGTGGTGGTAAGCCATAATCAGATCATTGCCCGCGCCCATAACCAGACCGAGTTGCTCAAGGATGTAACGGCCCATGCCGAAATGCTGGCGCTTACCGCCGCCGCCAACCACCTGGGCAGCAAGTACCTCAATGACTGTACGCTCTACGTTACCCTTGAGCCCTGCGTCATGTGTGCGGGTGCCCTCTACTGGTCCCAAATTGGCAGGCTGGTCTACGGCACCGAGGATGAAAAGCGCGGTTACCTGCGGCATGGCAACGGCCTGCTGCACCCTAAGACCAAAGTGGAATTGGGCGTGCTGCAGGCCGAGTGCCAATCTCTGCTCAAAGCCTTCTTCCGGCAGCGGCGTTAATCTGTGTTAATCCTGGTTAAAGTGTATTAAATAGGGCCCGGTACGGCAGCCGAAGCGCTGTGTTTGGGGTTTTCTTAACTAGGTACCGTTCAAGTGTAAATCCACAACGCCATGAAGCAGAATATCTACCTACTTTTCTTTTTGCCTGCTCTGCTGCTCAGCAGCTGCGGCCCGACCCTGTCTCCCTTCACCCAGCAGGTTTACGAGGAGGGCAACTTCAGCGATCAAGAGCTGAAGCGCATTCAGTTTTACCTCTCTGACGATATAGTGCTTCGGCGGGAGCTGAAAGGCGCCCGTTCGGAGGTGGTATCGGGAGAGATTAAAATGGTAGACGGGCGGAAGGTGGAACAAGTGGTCATTCCCAAAGGCACGCCGGGTGTCGTTGTATTCCAGCCGCGGGGCAACCGGCTCGCTATTTCCTTTGAGGAAGGCAGCGAGCGTTACCTCGTTTTTGGGCCCAACCCTACCGTAAACGGGCGTTATACCCTCTTGGCTTCTTCCCAGCGGCGGCGGTCCAGCATCGTTACTTACGAGGGCAAGAAGTGGCGGGTAGCCAGAGAGGATGCCTACGCCAACCTTTTGGTAGATTTGGACAAAGTCAAGCGGGTGGCGGTAAAATCGCGTACCGCAGGCGGAAGGCGGGTGGATTAGCAGAAACGCGGATCTAGCCCGCCATTTGGGTTTTGTAGATGCGGTAATTCTCCTCATCGAAGCAGACCAGTACGGCCCGTTCGATGCCGCTTTCCGGCTGCTGTTCTTCGTACGCGCGCAGAGCGGCCAGCGCTACTTGAGCAGCCTCCTCCTTGGGATAGCCGTAAACCCCGGTACTGATGTTCGGAAAAGCTACGGACCACAGGCGGTGCTCCTCGGCCAGCTTCAGGCTATTTAAGTAACAAAGCCGCAGCAGTTCCGGCTCTCCGGACTTCCCGTCCTGCCAGACGGGGCCTACCGTATGGATGACGTGCGCTGCGGGCAAATCTCCTGCCGTAGTGATGACCGCTTCCCCGGCGGGGCATTTGCCCTGCTTCGCCCGGATCTCTTTGCACTCCTCCAGAATAGCGGGCCCGCCTGCCCGGTGTATCGCACCATCTACGCCGCCGCCGCCCATCAGCGAACTGTTGGCGGCATTGACAATAGCATCAGCTTCCACCTTGGTGATGTCGCCCTGTATTAATTCGAGCTGCATAGGAGCAATATTTTGGCAAGCTATAAAAAAAGCCCTATCGAAAGCGATAGGGCCCTACTAAAATATAAAGCTATGAAAACTAAAAGTTTTTAGTCTCTTTTTTCTTAATAAAAAACGGTGGCTTACTCCTCGTCCTCCTTTACTTCCCGGCCGCCATCAAGGCGGTCCTGAAGGTCTTCCAGCTCTTGCCACTTGCCTTCGTGCGCCAGTTTCGCTTGCTTTGCCCAAGTAGCGGGATCGTGCATGCGGTAGCGCGGGCCAGCTTCATCGAGGATGGCTTGCACCTTTTCGGTAGGCGCTGTAGCCAGGTCCTCCCAAGTATTGATGCCGCCTTCTTGGAGCAGGCCTTCGATTTTCGGGCCAACGCCCTCTACCATCTTCAGGTCATCCTGCTTGATCTTCTTGCCGGAAGGTAAGGTTATTTTTTCAGATTTGGAAGCTTTGGCGGGCGCTTTCTCTTGCGGAGCTGTCGGCTCTTCTTTAGCCGGAGCGGCGGGCTCTTCCTTGGGCGCTGTAGCTTCCGCGGCGGTTTCCTTAGCTGTTGCTGTCTCCGCAACCGGCGCAGGCTTCTTTTTCGGCTTTGCCTTGGGCGGCGGTGCCGTAGCCGTTTCCACCGTACCGTTGGGCAGAACGCTTACGTAAGTGCGGTTCTTGCGGCGGCGGCGGAAGGTCACCACGCCATCGATGGCTGCGTGCAGCGTATAATCTTTACCCTTGTAGACGTTTTCACCGGGGTGGAATTTGGTGCCCCGCTGACGGACGATGATGTTGCCCGCTTTGGCCTCCTGGCCTCCGTATAGTTTTACGCCGAGCCGTTTCGAATTACTGTCCCGGCCATTATCCGTACTACCTACCCCTTTTTTGTGTGCCATATCTCAACCATTTTGGGTTTTAAAAAATCTAACCGCGTACTCCCATCAATAGCCGGGGATTAAACGGCGATGCTGTCAATTTTCAGTTTGGTAAAGCGCTGACGGTGCCCGTTCTTGCGGCGGTAGCCTTTGCGGCGCTTTTTCTTAAAGACAATCACCTTGTCTCCTTTAACGTGCTCCAGCACGGTAGCGTTTACCTTGGCGTCCAACACCGGCTTGCCGACGGAAACCTCGCCCTCATTGTCTACCAAAAGGACATCGTCGAGCTTGAGGCTGTCTCCTTCCTCGGCTTCTAACTGGTGGACGAAGAGCTCTTGCCCTTCCTCAACTTTGAACTGCTGACCAGCTATTTTTACGATTGCGAACATTGATTAAGTATTAAAAAGTGAACTCTTGTAAAATCGAGGGGCAAAGATACAATTTTTATACAAACCAGAAAACCCCCGCGGCTACTCTTCCTTGACCACGCGCCACATTTTCCCCAGCTGCTGTCCGGGCAAGCGCAGGAAGTACAGGCCATCGGGATATTCCCGCAGCGATACCAAACCGGTGAACCGCTGCCCGTAGCGCGCCAGCCGACGCTGTTTCAAAAATTGGCCGCTGGCATCGTAGATTGCTATGGTCAGAAAAACCCCTGTTTGTTCTATGCCTTCTGCTTCAACGCGGAACACGCCCTCTGTGGGGTTGGGGAATATCCTTAGCCGCTGCCCCAAGCGCTGCCCCGGCCCGCTTTGGGAGGTCAGAACGCTCACCTCTTGCTCCGCCGTGCAGCCGATGGAATCGCGCACCACAATAGTGTAGGTATCGGCCGCCAGGCTATCGAAAGTATTCTCGGATTGAAAAGTCATGCCGCCGTCTATGCTGTACTGCAGCGGCAGGTTGCCGCCTTCCGGCAAAACGAGTATGCTGCCGTTCTGAGCAACGTCATCGGTAGCTGGCTCTACTTCCAACATAAAATCCAGGGCACAGGCCGGCAGGACCACGGTGGTATCAAACTGGCAACCGTTCCCATCGGTGATCACGATATGGTAAGTGCCAGCAGCCAAGCCCGGAAACAGCGGTTCTTCCTGAAAGCTGTCGCCGCCATTAATGCTGTACTGCATCGTGCCAATGTTATTAGCAGCAGAAAGCAGGATGACGCCATCGCCTTCCCCCTCGCTGCTCTCGGGGCTGATAGCTACCGAGGCCGTGAGCAAGCAGGTCTGGCTTCCACAAAATTCGGAAGATTCGGAAGCGCCGTACTCGCCGGTGCTGGCAACGATCTCTTCGCCGGCCTCATTTTCAATGGTATAGCTGCCCTGTCCAAAACCACAGCAAATGCCATCCCCAGCACCGTCAAAAATGGTAAAGGTGTAGCACTGCGTTGTATCGAGGCAGAAAGTTTCTACAAATTGGGTGTTGTTCTGTGCGTAAGGGCCGCCAGCGGCGATGATGTCGCCATCCTCTTCAGCCACCTGCCAAGTGATTTCATTGGGGAAAAAATCGGTGGTCAACAGCAGGCTGAAGGTAACGCCCTGCGTCATCATATCGAAATTGCGCTCGAAGGCATCATTAGCCGGCACCTCGTCCGGCGCGCCGTTGGGGTTGCTGGTGCTGACGCTCAGGCTGTTTGTCCCGTCTATCAAGTCCGGCAGCGGGTAATCAATCCATTCAGAGCCACCGGGGGGCAAATTTCCTGACCAGTCCAGCGTCTCGACTAAAGCGCCATTCAGCTCAATAGCGATATCAGCGCTTTCCAGCGGCAAGGCACCGAAGTTGATCAACTCTATGCGGATGTCGATGGTATCTACACAGTTCTCCTCCTCGAGGCCTTCTATGCCCGCTATGCCGGCATCCCGGCGGGGCTGCTTGACGACCACGCGCCGCAGCGTGTCGTTGAAGGGCGCCTGATCGCCGGGCAGCACAGTGAACAGCTCAAGATTGTAACTGCCGATGACGGACGCGTCCACGGGAGTATCAAAGGTATGCTGGTAAACGCTGTCGGGTTCTAGCTGCAGCCCCTCTATGGTATCCATTTCCATCATTTCGCCCTCAAACCGGTAGCCCAGCGCAAAGGCCTCGACGGTATCCAACCCCAGGTTGGTGACCTCCAGCTGCACTGCCTCGGCATTGCCCAGGTTTGGGCTGTTCTCCGGGCGTAGCAAGGCGGTAGGACCTACGTCGGTGGTATCGCGCCGGATTCTGAAGGAAGCAATGCGGGTAGTAGAGCGACTGCCGCCCCCGCCGCCGTATTCTCCGGTGAACCAAAAGGTGCGGTCATCCACTGGGTCGATGGACATGTGGAAGTAGTCGCCGAAGCGGGCGTTGGACTGTATGGTGTTGGTCCCTGCCACCAATTCGTATTCTTGTACCGTCATCAAGCCGAGTGGGTCAGCAGCGCGGCGGCCGGTAAACCGCAGCCCTACGAATTCTTCTTCGCTGGACACCGCGTAGGCCAGCCCAATATTGCCGCTGCCATCCATTGCGATGGACCCCATGTAGCGGTCGAGCCCGTCTTCCGGTGCAAAGGTCCCCTCCTGATAGACTTCCCAATTTTCCTGGGGGGAGCGGCGCAATTCTACCCAGCGCATAGCCGAGAGGCTATCCGCCGGCGAGACATCCACGGCGAAGGTATACACCAGGGCTTCGTAGGTGCCGAAATTGCGGTAGTGCGGTTGGTTCATAATGGTCTCCGGCAGGCCGTCCAGGCCGCCCCCTGTTCCACCCTGCGGCACGCAGCTGAAGCCCAAGCCCTCCACCGAGCAGGGGTTGGAATCATAGGGCGTGGTGGGCAGGCTGGTTGTGACGACGGCGGTATTGCTGGGGTCATTCCAGTCCAGCTCTACGGTATGCAGTTCCACTCGATCCTCGGCGGCATCACCCCAGGCATCGTCGTTCAGCCGCATGATGATGGGGCCGCCAGCGGGGGGCGCCATACCTGACCAATCCACAGGCGTACCCACCAGGAAACCAGGGCCGCCCGTAGTGCCGGGCAGCTCCAGCCGCTGAATGGGCACGAGGGAATCCCCCGCCAGCAGGGACTGCCGGTTGATGAAGTAAGCATGCAGTACGCTGGGCCCCTGCTCGTTGGTGGTAACGGCATAGGCGTTGCTCCAAATCCCGTACTTGGGGTAGTCCGGGAAGTTGGGCGTACCAAAGTTGTAGGCGTTCCAGCTGCCGAGCGGGTCGCTGGTATCGGATACCGCCACAAGCAGGTGGTTGCCATTGGTGAATTCCGTCATAATCCAGCGGTTGGCCTCCTGATCGAAAAGCACGATGGGATCCCCGGCGGAGTTGAAGCCCAGGCTCGTCCACAGCGTATTCGCTGCAAAGGGGGCCACCACCAGGTTGCCTTCTTTATTGTACACAGCCATGGTCGTAGCGTTAATGGCTTGCAGGTAGTAATCCAGCCCTACATCCCCGGTTGGGTCCTGCGGCGAGCCAAAGCTGCTCTGCAATCCCTCGACATTGACGCCAGGTTCTACCACCAGCCCGTTGCTGCGGGGGATAGTGCTTTGCCGCAGCGGGTCTCCCTCCCTTGGCAACGCCCCCGCTTGAGGGGCACGGCGCTTGCCCCGGCCGAAGAAATTCTCGGGCGCTTCGCCCTGCGTTTCCATTTGTTTGCGCTTGTTGGGGCCGACTGCAGAGACGGGGATCAGCTGCCGAAGCGGCCGGGTCTTGCCCATAAACTGGGCGTGGGTTATTTCCGCCCCCACTACTTCTCGGCTGACGCGGCTTTGCCCGTGGGCAAGGGCAGCGCCTGCGAGCAGGAGCAGGCAGGTAAGTAGCGTAGTTTTGTTCATACCAATGATTTATGATGTGCTTACGGCAAATATACTGATGATCTCAGGCTTCACCCAATGGACTTTCGCCTACGATGGACAAAGCCGGGGGTAACTTTGTTGCTGTGCGGTACGTCTTTCTTATAAAAGTAAGGATGTTTGCTGAGCCATCGGTTGCTGCCTATCTTCGACAATTTGCTGAGCTTCCTCCTGAAGAGCTGGAAAAGCTCCAGGGACTGGCTGATTCCAACGTATTCGGAAAAAGTTGCCACCTCATCGAACTGCAAAGCAGTTGCCGGCATGTCCATTTTGTACAATCCGGCCTGGCGCGTCACTATTATTATGACATCCATGGAAATGAGGTCACTACCTGGTTCAGCGAGACAGGCAGCCTGATTACCGACTTTGCCGCATTTACCACGGGCCGGCCTACTTCCTTTCAGGTGGAAGCGCTGAGCGAGCTGCATACCCTTAGCCTGACGCAGCAAGCCCTGCAGCACCTTTTTGACCATAGCAAGCAATGGGAGCGCATCGGCCGGCTCCTCAATCAGCACTATTTGATTATGCTGATCGAGCGCAGCAACAGCATGGCGGTTAAATCTGCCCGGCAGCGCTACGAAGCGTTTTGCGAAAGCAGCCCCCACCTGTTCAATGAGGTGCCGCTCAAGCACATCGCCTCTTTTCTTGGCATCACCCTGGAGACACTCAGCCGGCTGCGTGGCGACAAGTACGACGGATAATTTGACATAGATCAAAGAGCGGGTGCTGCGGCTGCCCGAACTTTGCCCAAAACCGAAAAACATGCATAGAATCATCTTGCTCCTGCCCGTATTGCTTTTGGTCAGCAGTTGCCTGCCCCCTTCCGACTCCTACCCTTTCCGGCCAGCAGCTGAGGTGAGAGCGGAAGCCGATAGTATATCCCAACAACTGGAAAACTACATCATCGCCTGGCTCGACGGCGAAGTACCCGCAGCGATACCCGACAGCCTGATACCGGCCGGCGTAGCCGACAGTAAAGATTTCTATCTGAAAACGCCGCAGGAAGCGACTGCGGAAGAAACCTGGGCCGTACGCTACGCCAAACCGATTGACCAGGACTCGCTCTACGCCGGCGTGCCGGACCCGCAGGTGACTTATCTTTATCTGGGTACCGCTTTTGCCCCGATGGGCAGCAAGCTGGTGATTGAAGGCGAATTTCCGCACTGCCGTTTTTTCTCCTTTCAGATCAGCCCGCCCATAGACGGGGAAGGCTACTACGCACAGCGGGAGTTTGGCGGCGCTGAGGTCTCGCTGGTGGACGTGGACATCGAGCCCCTGCCCGGCCACACCAACCCTTTCCACCCCGGTGCCGACCGCACCGCTGCAGACCGCAGCTACCGCGTAGCGTTTGAGCTCGCTGCCGGCGACGGCGTAGCGCTGAACGATGGGGCCTTTGAATACCCTTACCTCAAGCCCGGCAACAACCGCCGCGTAGGCGCTATGATGACCTATCAGGGCCCGCTGGGCTTTAAGACGCTTGCGCAGACCCCGCTCGAAAACCCCGGCAGCTGGAACCTGGGCGCGCTGTGGGTACGCATCTATCAGCCCGACGACGGCAGCGGCCCGTTGGGTGGCGTGGAAATGCCCAAAGCTTACTTTGAGCTGCCCGATGGGCGGCAGTACTTTATCGGCTCCGATTTCTCCCGCTTGCAGGAGCGCGCCGACTTCACCAGCCCCAATCAAGATAAGACCTCGGTTCCCAACCCCTACTTCGGGCCGGCGGTAGGCTGGAAGAAATCCTGGGGCATCACCCGCAGCATCCTCAACGGGGTATGCCAAGCCAATGGCTGGAGCCGACAGGACTCGGCGCAGCGCATCCGCGAAATCGACCTGGGCTGGACCGGCCGCGGGCTTAACCGCCCCGCCCCGCACGACTACGAGCCGCACGCCACCACCAATAATTACATCAATTATCTGGGCCGCAAGGTAGATATCCCGCCGGGGAAGGTACTGCTGCTCACCGGCAAAATGCCCACCTTCCCACATACCCGCTCGGGTGAGCCGGTGATGCAGCGCGGGCAAGTCCGCTACTGGAGCATAGCCGGCATCGACGACGACCCGCTGTCTCCACTGCCTGGCACCACCATACACGCGATCGGGGACGACGAGGTGGTGCTGGATGACCGGCGCAATTACATTATTGCCTACTCTCAGGAAGGCGACCGGCCGGAGAATGCCACCGCTGCCAACGGCGTGAGCTGGGTCAATGCCGGCACGCAGACCAACCATGCCCTGCTGATCCGCTGGCTGAGCGTGGGCCAGGACTGGTTTACGCCCTTTTCGCCTAATGAGCAGGCGCTCAACTGGGCTGTCAGCGGATGGGCCAGCCCGGCCTACGACAGTACGCTGATCGACGTCAACTGGCGGCAGGGCCACATGCGCTGCTTCCTGCCCCGCGTCCACCTGCTCGACCGGGATGTATTTGAAAACCTGGGCAGTGACCTCAGCGTGGAGCAGATACCGGTCTGGGTCGACAGTGCGCTGTCCATAGGCCCAGCCGAGTCCCGCCTGGCCAGCATTACAGCCAGTTCCATATTTGACAGCTCGCCGGATCATCAGGCGGGCAATGCGCTGGACGGTGACCTTGCCACCCGCTGGTCGAGCGGCTTCGGCCAGGATACGGCTACCCTTACGCTGGACTTTGACTCGGTGCGCACCCTCTCTTCCGCCAAGCTGATTTGGGACTTTTTGTTCTTTGCCCGCGACTACCGCATTGAGTACTCCCCTGATGGCCAGAACTGGGCAGAATGGGTGAGCGCTGTTGGCGAAAACGGGCAGGTCGACCTCTTTCCGAACCCGCCGACCGTACAGGCCCGCTACGTGCGCCTGCGCTGCACCCGTGCCAACCTCAACTGGTACAGCCTGGCAGAGCTTGAAGTCTACACCAGCGACTGCGATTGCGAAGAACAGCTGGTGACGAGCAGCCGGCAGGCGGGTCCGCGGGGGGTTACTGCTGCTCCTGCCGTCAAGGTTTACCCTAACCCTTCCTCCGGCACCATCTTTTTTGAGCTGCCGGCGGAAGCACTACCTGGATTACGCCGCATCGAAGCCTTCAGCGCGCAGGGCAGCCCGGTGCGGCAGTGGCCCGGCAGGAGCCAGCGCCAACTACAGCTTTCGGGCTTGCCGTCGGGGATGTATTATTTGGTCTTTTCTGGTGAGGGCTGGCGGCGGTCGGTGCCGGTGGTGCTGCGGTAGACGGCAGGCTTAACAGATACATAGGGCGTATGCTCCAGCTGACAATAACTTTGGCATCGAGCCATCTTCGTAATGTGTAATAAAGGTAGAGCGTACTGGGAAAGCCCCCCAACGGACGGGCGCTTCGGACTGCCGGGCGTTGCGCTATACGGCGGTGTCCGCAGTAGCCTACCTCCATAGACTGGCTGGCGCCCAGCCTATGGGGGTAGGCGGTTTTTCAATTACCCGCTCAATCGTAAAGGACGCTCGTTATGAAACTGGCGGACGCTTCGCCGGCCCATCCGCAGGCTGGCTTGGAGCCCGTATACAAGCAGCGGGGGGCGCAGAAACAGGGAAATGATATTGCGCTATAACCCTGACGCAAGCGCAGCTTGCTGTAGGATTGGTATTTGAAATAACGGCGCGCACCGCCAACCGGAGCGAGCGTAGGTTGGGAGACGCAGTCTCCTTGCAGCGTTGGAAGGCTACTACGCACAGCGAGGGGAAGGCTTTTGTCCTTGCCAATCTAACTTGTAAGCTGTATTTTTGACTAAAACAA
>CAYNIT010000092.1:0-15459 GCA_964397205.1 uncultured Phaeodactylibacter sp.
GTCCCAGGACCACCACAAGTTGTTGGCTAGCTCCTTGAGGGGGTGCAGTTCCTCCGGCAGCTCGGATTCGATAAAGATGCGCTTTAGCTTTACAGGGGTTTCTTTCAATTGGCCGATCATATTGGGTCCGGTTTTATATTCGGCGCTAAAATAGCAGGTTTAAATCGTAAGGCGTAAGTAATCTTGTCATAATTACACTAAGCTTCTTCTAATGGCTTGGTTTCTGCTTTGTTCACTATTTTGCTGTCATAGTTTTGTCAAGCAGCAGCGCTGGAAGCAGCCAGAATGGGAGGGCAAAAATATTTTTTCTTGAAAAGCGGGCTTTTGTTACCTTGGTTTTAAAATAAAAATTGGCTGAAAAGGCGTTTGGATACATTCTGCAATGATTTATGCGGACTTGCCCAATAATTAAGGTTTATTGAATGCATTTATTTTGTGATAGCTGTCAACTATTTGATGTCAGTGCCCGGGCCGTCTAATTTTGCACTGTATTTGACAATTCTAATGACAATAAAAAGCAAAGCCTTATGATTTCTATCGGCGAAAAGTTTCCAGCCTTTAACAAGACAGCGGTTGTCTCTCTGGACAAAGGCAAAGAGTTCGAAGACATTACCTCTGAGATGATGAACAACGACGACAATGAGTGGACGGTCATGTTTTGGTGGCCAAAGGATTTCACTTTTGTCTGCCCCACTGAAATTGCTGAATTCAACCGGCAGTACGGAGAGTTCCGCGACCGCGATACGCACCTGATTGGCGCATCTACTGATTCTGAGTTTGTCCACCTGGCTTGGAGAAACAACCACGAGGACCTGCGCGACCTGAAGTTTCCCATGCTGGCCGACACCTCCAAGAGCCTCGCCGAGGAGCTGGGCATATTGGAAGCCAATGAAAAGGTAGCCTACCGCGCTACTTTCATCATTGACCCGGATGGCATCATCCGCTGGGTCAGCGTAAACGACCTGAATGTTGGCCGTAATGTAGAAGAAGTGATACGCGTACTCGATGGTTTACAAACCGATGAGCTTTGCCCCTGCAACTGGGAGAAAGGAGAAGAGACTTTGCAGGTAGCCTAAAGGGAAAAACCTTTTCAAAGGGCTGGAGCCAAGGCCTTCAGCCCTGTTTTATTTTTAAACTGATAACACAGCATCAATTATGATTGCTTATTCCGATACGACAGTAGAACTGCTGCAAAATTTAGGATTGCCCGAAGATTTCACCACTGATGCTCTGCAGCAGCTGGAGCGCAGCGGCACCCGCTTTATCAAGGACTTGCGGGTTAATTTCAAGAACGCGATGAAGTCCAGCAACCTGGATGAAAAGGAAACCGCTCTGCTGGGGCTTTCCGTAGCCGCCAACGCTACCAATGATGTGCTTATTGGGGTATTTACCCGCCGCGCGGAGGAGCATGGCGCTACCGCCAGGGAAATTGGTGAGGCGATTGCCTGTGCCAGCCTTTTGGCTAGCAACAACGTATTCTACCGTTTTCGGCACTTCGTCAGCAAGGAGAAGTACACACAGATGCCCGCCCGCATCAAGATGAACATCATGATGAAGCCGGTGACTGGCAAGGAGTTCTTTGAGCTCATGAGCATCGCCATCTCCGCTGTAAATGGCTGTGAGATGTGTGTCAACAGCCACGAGGAATCGTTGATGCAGCTGGAATCCACCGAGGAGCGTGTCTTTGATGCCATACGCCTGGCTAGCATCGTCACGAGTTTGGCGAAGGTGGTTTATTAGTCGATTAGCGGTAGAGGGACAAAGTGCTCGGCCATTTTATTGGGCTTGCCTTTGAATTCTATGCTCAACTAGCCGCAAAAGCTGCCATGGAGCCGGGGGAGCCAATGGCTTGCCCGGCCTTTTTTTGCCCTTTCCGCCGGAGCTTTGGCAAATTGCAACGCCTTCAAACAAATATAGACATCTATATATTTTTGTATTTGGGCAAAAACCTGTATCTTGTTGGGCGTATACAGGAATATGCGATGAGAAAGAAGCTTCAAAAATTTACGGACTTTGCAGAGACGCTGCTGCCGCACGAAACGGCTTACCTGTTGGAGGCACAGCAGTTTGAGGATGAAATCAAGCTCGGCATTTTGGAACGGCTGGACTACAACTGCCGCAACATCCGTCAATTCACGCCCTACGACAAGAGCATTGATAAACGGAAGTACTCCAATCTCAAAAACTGGATCAACGAGCGGCTGGAGGCTATAGATGTAGACGTGCGTTTTGAGTGGATGAGTTACCTAGAGCGGCAAATCATAACCGATGCCATATCGCCGCAGGAAGAGAAGCAGCTGATCAAAGCGATACGCGATTACGAGCAACTCGATTTCTACTTCACCAAGTTTTATGAGTTGGTGCAGATTTACCGCCATTTTCTTCTGATTCGCATGCGCCACGCCCACCACCGGGTAGCGGATGATTTTCTGAACCGTTTCGAGGACAAGTACAAGGAGTGCAAGCAGGTCTTCGAGCGCATGCACGCCGCAACGCTCGATATCGTAGGGCAGTACTCCGAGCAGTCCGCTCAATCCATTCACTGGGAGCAGTGGCTGACCGAGGTGTTCTACGACGAGCAGCTCGATGGCCTCAACCGCTACCTCGCGCTAGTCCGCTTGACTTTCATATACTTCAACTACCGGCAGTTTGAGAAGGTGCTGGAGAAATACGACTACATCGACGAGGTTTTCCGCCGCGGGCAGTATTATTCCCGCCGGCTGCTGCTGAATTACTACGGCAATCGGCTGCTGCTGCACACCAAATTCCAGGAGTACGACAAAGCGGAATACTACGGTTATCTTTCGATCCGGGATAAAAACAGCGACTACATCCACTACGTGAACAACCTCAGCGCAGTGCTGCTGCGGCAGAAGAAATACGAAGAGGCGCTCAAGCTGATGCGCACTGCTTACCCGGAGATGAAGCACAGCCCGAGCTTTCACAACCGGATTGGTTTCGTGGCTTTTTACCTCAAATGCCTCAACTCCAACAAGCAGTACCGCAATGCGGAGAACTATGCGGAGTCTTTCCTGCAGGCTTACAAGAAAGAGGTTTTTGAGTACCGCTGGCATATTTTCTTTTCTTCCTACCTCGAGGCGATGCTGCGGCAGGAAAAGTACGCCAAGCTGCTGAAGGGAGTGCGCAAATACCAGTTGCTCGACCGCGACCGGCAGTATCAGCGCAACGCCAACTACCTGCCCACCATCCTTTGGTACAATGCCATAGCACAGTACAAAGAAATGCTGCTGGAAAAAGAGGAGATTTCCCAGCTCGTGCAGACATCAATTGAGGCACTAGACCGGATAGAGGACAAACAGCACCAACTGCGTGATCTGTTGGAACAGGTACGCCCCTTCATCCCGGGGGTGGTCAACCGCATACAAAGCAAGATGCAGCTCGCCTGAACTAGATCAAAGGCGATGCTTCCCTTTGCCGGACTGCAGCCGTAGCTTGTTGTGTTTGTTTTTGAGTTGTTTGGTAGTGTAAGAGGGAATGTTCATAGTGGCGGACAAGCCGGGCCTGATTTTCGGCCATTTTGTTGAGGACCCGCAGTTCCTCGCTCATAGCTTGTTCTCGTTGCTCCGCCTCATTGGAGTAGAGTAAGTGCTTTCTTTTCCGGTTGATGTCAAGAATCTTCTGAATGGTATGGTTGAGTGCAATACGGGCTTTAATGAGTCGGCGTTTGACAGACTTCTTTGTCATACCTTGGTTATTTGGTTAAGAGATAGTCAGCCTACTGTTAAGCTGTAAGAGTTGCTATTAATTAGGCTCAGATCACTTACCAAAAGCACAGCGATGGAGTAATGGGTGTCATAAAGAACTTTTTTTGGATTGTAAGGTCTTTTCAAAACTTAATTTGAAAAGTACTGCTCTCAAAGCTACAAAATATCAACAACTTTTCCTAGGTTTTGGGTCGCTGATCAAGTGTTAATATTGCTCAACCCTTGTCAGCTCTGTGATGCAGCTGCTATTTTTATGCACAATTGGTGGCTGGCTCCAAACCAAAGTGCCCGTACCTCCCGGAGTGGAGATACAGGCACAATTGGTGAATTGACACAAGAACGTACTCGGCTGGCTAGGCCTCGAAGCCCTGCACGCCATTAACAGTAGTGTATTTAAGGCTTAATTTTTGCTCTGGGTGGATGCGCTTGAAGGCGGACTGGCACATAAGCGTAGCTTCGTGGAACCCGCAGAGTATGAGCTTTAGCTTGCCCGGATAGGTGTTGATATCCCCTATGGCGTACACGCCGGGCACATTCGTGCTGTAGTCGAAGGTATCCACTTTGATGCCTTCCTTGGGTTCAATCTCAAGCCCCCAATTTTGCAGCGGCCCCATCTTGGGGGTCAAGCCAAACAGTGGGACGAAGAAGTCGGTCTCCCGGGTGAAATCGCCTTCCGTTTTGTGATGGATTTTCACTTCGCTGAGCTTGCCGTTGCCACCCAGCCCGATGACCTGCGCTTCGGTGATGAGGTTGATCTTGCCCTCTGCTGCCAGGCGTTCTACCTTTTCCACACTGTCCGGCGCTCCGCGGAAGCCCTTCCGGCGGTGCACAAGCGTCAGTTCCTCTGCCATATCGGCCAGGTGGATGGTCCAGTCAAGGGCACTGTCGCCGCCACCGGATATGACCACCCGTTTGCCCCGGAAGTGCTCCGGTTCCTTGACCATATACTCCACGCCTTGGTGCTCGAACAGCTCGATGTTCTCAATTGGCGGTTTACGGGGTTCAAAGCTGCCCAGGCCGGCCGCGATAGCAACTACCGGGGCCTGTATTTTGGTCCCCTCGTTGGTAGTCACGATGAAGGAGTCATCCTCCTGACGTTCCAGCGTCTCCGCCCGTTCTCCGAGCGTGAAGCCGGGCTTGAAGGGAGCAATCTGCTCCATGAGGTTGTCCACAAGTTCTCCCGCCGTCACGCTGGCAAAGCCCGGAATATCGTAAATGGGCTTCTTAGGATAAATCTCAGCGAGTTGCCCGCCCGCTTGCGGCAAGGCATCGACAATGTGGCAGCGCAGCTTCAACAGCCCCGCCTCAAAAACAGCGAACAAGCCGACTGGCCCCGCGCCCACGATCAGTACATCTGTCTTTATCATGATGGTTTGTTCTTGATATGCAATGATGTCCTCCCTGCCCGACGGAGCTCAACGGGCGAAGTAAGCCCCTTCTTTCCCTTCCGGGCAGGCATTCTGCAGTTCTACATTTTACATTACCCTAATGGCACATCGGTGCCTCCTGCATGTCCTCCCAGAAGCGGAACTCGATTGGGACATCAAAATTCAGCCCCCGGAAGATGAACAGCAGGGCGAAAGCGACCAGGAATACTGGCAGGAGCTTGCGCAGCCGAATCCGCCACTTCATATTGATGAACTGGCCAGCCAGTGCAGTTGCTAGCATCAGTGGGAGCGTCCCCAGGCCGAAAGCGGCCATATAGGCAGCGCTCTGCCAAACGACCCCTGTGCTGACTGCGCCGACTACAGCAACGTAAACCAAGCCGCAGGGCAGCAAGCCATTGAGCAGCCCGATGCTGAACAGGCGATGGCGCCCTCCTCTGAGGAGCCGCCCCAGCTGCATTTTCACCCACTGGTTGAGGCGCGACATGAGGGGAATCCGCAACAGCCGGCTTTCCACATCAATGGAAAACAAGGCTACAATGAGCAAGAAAACCCCCAAGCCAATAGAAATGTAGGCCTGCGCGCCCGCCAAGAAAAAACCGCGCCCAGCGATGCCGATGACGGACCCCAGCAGCGTATAGGTCACGACCCGGCCGAAGTTGTAAAGCAGCACATTGGCCGCTGAGCGCCAACGCTCTTTCCCCTGGTAGGGCAGGGAAAGGGCTATCGGGCCGCACATGCCAACGCAGTGCAGGCTGCCGAGCAATCCAATGGTGAATGCAGTCCAGATGGCCATGCTACAATCTTACGTTTTGCTCTTTGTAATACGCTTTGCCGTCTCCAGTCCAGTCTACCTTAACTTTCCAGTTGCCGCCGGGCAGCTGCTCCGTAGGAATGTACTGCACGCCATCGGGGCCAGGCCGAACCGGCAGGCGGAAATCCTTCGATTGGTCCGCCGGCGAAAAGAAGTGGACTTCTCCGGCCAGGTTCTCAAATCCGGTCGGGAAGTGCAGTTCCAGCTCTTTCTTCTGGCGCTTGTTCTGTATTTTAAGGTCTACGGCCAAAGCCTGAGCGTTGGCCAGCTTGTCGTAGTGTTCTTGGTATCGCAAATCATCAGCGTAGTAATGATCGGATACCAGGCTGTGGTCATACTGCGTAGAGCGGTACACCTGGTATACCAGGGAAAGTACGAATACGCTGAAGAAAATGGCGATGCCGGTTCCCCAATTGAATTTCATGGCTCTGCGATATTTTTGATTACTGTCTTGGAAAGGCAGGTTAAAGGAAGGAGCCCGCAGGCTCCCTCCCTTGCTGCATTAACCAAAACTCAAATGTTTATTTTACTGGCCCGAGGAAGTTGGTGCTGATTTCGTCGATCAGCTCTCCGTTAGAGTATACTTCTACCCGGACTTTGGTCTTTCGGTCTTCCAGGGCGGCTGCTTCCAGGTCGATGAACATTGCGCCCTCGGCTACTGCATCTGCACCTGCTGTAGGGCTCTTGCCGACCAGCCGGATACGGCCAGGTGTATCGCCTACGAGTTGGAACTCCACAGGCAACTCCTCCTGCGTCTTGTTGATGACCTGATAATTGTACAGGTTGCTGATGTAGGTTTCATCAACGCGCTGGTACAGGGTACCTGGTGTGCGCAGCAGCAGGGTTTCTACATCGGTGCGCATTGACAGGAGCACTACATTGACCAGGATCAGCACGGCGAGCACGGCTGTGTAGGCAATGACCCGTGGCGTCAATAGTTTCTTCTTGCCTTCTTTGATGCCGTTGTAGCTGTCGTAGCGGATCAAGCCGCGCGGACGGCCGATTTTGTCCATTACTTCATCACAGGCATCGATGCAGGCAGTGCAGTTGACGCACTCCAGCTGTGTCCCGTCTCGGATATCAATGCCGGTGGGGCATACCTTTACACACAAACCGCAGTCTATGCAGTCGCCTAGTGCCTGCTTCATATCCTCTGCCGGGTTGCCGCTGTTGGAAGCGGGCTTGTCGCAATTAGGGCTTGCCAAAGCGGTAGCGCTGCTGACATTGCTCTGCATCTGGGCTACTGGATTGGTACCGCTTGCTGCGGGGCTGCTGCCATTGGTGGTGGGCGCCTTTTTCTTCTTTCGGCTCTTTTTCATCTTGCCCCGGGGTTCTCCCCGCACGAAGTCGTAAGCTACCACAATGGAGTTTTGGTCCAGCATAACGCCTTGCAGGCGGCCGTAGGGGCAGATGGTGACGCAGACCTGCTCGCGCAGGTAAGAAAAGACGAAGTAGAAGGCCCCGGAGAACAGAATCATGGCGATGAAGCCTTTGAGGTTCTGAGATACGGGCTCCGTAGCGATGCGCTGTACTTCCTCAACGCCAATGATGTAAGCCAGAAAAGTATTGGCAACCAGTACGGCTATGGCGAAGAAGATAGCTTGCTTGCCGACTTTCTTGATGATCTTCTGCGTGGTCCAGGGAGCTTTATTCAGGCGGCGCTGGGCGTTGGCATCTCCTTCTATGGCGTACTCGATTTTTCGGAACACCATTTCCATGAATATGGTCTGCGGGCAGACCCATCCGCAAAACAGCCGCCCCCAGACGACGGTGAAGAGGATGATAAAAACGATCAGTGTCAGCATAGCCAGCACCAGCAGGTGGAAGTCCTGCGTGGTGAAAACCAGGCCAAAGAGCACAAATTTGCGCTCCAGGATATTGAAAAGCAGAAACTGCTCTCCATTAACTTTTATAAACGGCGCTCCGAAAAGAAACGCCAGGAGTATCCAGCTTAAGTAGGTGCGAGCATTGGTGAACCGGCCGCTGGGCTTCTTAGGGTAAATCCATACCCGCTTGCCGGAATCGTCTACCGTGGCAATTTTGTCCCGGTACTGCTCTGTATCGTTGATTGGCTCGCTTGCATTCATAACTTGGACGGCTATTGTAATTCAAAAAAAAGGCGCTGGGTGTTGGTATTGGGTTGAGGGATGCCGTTTGGGAGAAAAGGAAGCCGGCCTAACGAGCCAGCTTCCCGGTTTTTTGTTTGTTTATTTATTCATCCCAAGTGCTTCTTCGTCCGTAACCGCAGCGGTGCTGTCCGCCGGGGTTTCGTTGCCGTTGTCGGCCTGTGGCTCGTACAGCTCTCCCTGTGGCTCCTTGGCGTTGGGTGGATCGGTGCCCTGCATGGTCAGAATGTAGCTGGCTACCTTGTGCATGTCAACGGCACTCAACTGCGATTTCCAGGAAATCATACCCTTTTCCGGCACGCCGTACTTAATGGTAGAGAAGATATCCTTGATATCGCCCCCGTGTATCCAGTACTTGTCCGTCATATTCGGGCCGACGCCTCCTTCGCCTTGCATGCCGTGGCAAGCAGCGCAGTTGTTGTTGTAAATAGTCTCACCGGTTGCCAAGGCCTGCTCGTCGGTCAGGGCAGTGACATTAGTCTCATCAACCAAGTTGGCCTGAGTAGCCAGGTAGGCCTGTACGGCCTGTTCAGCTTGCTCCATCTCCATCTCGTATTCCTCCGCTGAGCTGGGGCCAGCGCCGGTGAAGTGGTAGTAAGTCATGTAGACCACAGCAAAACCGATGGAGAGGTAGAACATGGCGACCCACCAGGGGGGAAGGCTGTTGTCTAGTTCTTTAATGCCATCGTAGTTGTGGTCGAGCATAACATCCTGCTCTTTTTCCACTGGCACCGCATCCGTCCACTTTTTGTACATGCGCTTCCAGAAAGGCTCCTTGGCCTCGGTCACCTTTTCTTGATAGGCCTCGATGCCCATCTCCTGGTAAATGCGGATTTGGTTGACTTTCACCATGACGTTCAGCAGGTGAAACAGCGCAGCTAATGCAGCCACTACCACCACGCCGGCCAGGGCGATTAAGGACCAAGCCAGAAGAGAGTCGTAGAAATAGGGGTTGTCGCCCGCCTCGCTTTTGGCTGCGTCAGCCCAGGCTATGCCCGAAAGCAAGAGCAGCGGAAGGGTTATGGTAAGTGCTTTACTTTTCATGTTGACTATTTTCTGCGGTTAGAGGATGGGTGTTGGAGTCTTCCAGCGGCAAATGCGCCATTTTATCCAGGTAGCCGGATTTGCTGCGAAAGGCCATAACCGCACTGCTTATGAAAATGACCATGAAAGTCAGCAGCGCTGCGATCGCCATCCAGTTGATGTTGCCGGCTCCTTCGAGAATGTATTTGAACATGTCAGTTTGCTTTTGTTGATGGCCGGCTGCCAGCGCCCTGCGAAGAAGGCGCTAGCAGGCCGGAATAAGGATCATCATACTTTATTATCAGTTGCCGGCCTGTGGCTTCGGCTTGATGTCTGTACCAAGGCGCTGCAGGTAGGCGATGAGGGCGGTGATTTCTTTCTTTTCCAGGTTCTCTCCCTCGATGCCATCCTTGCGCAGGCTGGCGGCGATCTCTTCGGCTTGCCGCTCTGCATCCGCTATGGCTTCTTCTTCGTAGCTTTCGGGGTAGGGCGTGCCCAGCGTACGCAGCACGCTGATCTTAGCCGGCAGCAGGCTATTGTCCAGCTCGTCTTCTATTAGCCAAGGGTAAGGCGGCATAATAGAACCAGGGGACATGCTTTCCGGATCGAGCATGTGGTTGTAGTGCCAGCTGTCCGGGTACTTCTCGCCTACTCGGTGCAGGTCTGGCCCAGTACGCTTGGAGCCCCAGAGGAACGGCCGGTCGTAGATGAATTCGCCCGACTTGGAGTATTCGCCGTAGCGCTCTGTCTCGGAGCGGAAGGGCCGCACCATTTGCGTGTGGCAGCCAATACAGCCTTCGCGTATGTATATGTCTCGTCCCTGCAGCTCCAGTGCAGTGTAGGGCTTGACGGATTCAATTTTCGGTACCTGATCACCAATCATGACCATCGGGAATATTTCTACCATACCACCGATCAGGATGGCGATGGTAGCACCGATGAGCAGCTGAACCGGGCGGCGCTCAATCCAGCGGTGCCAGTACTCGCCTTTGTGGGCACCGGCAGTAGCTACGCGGGCGGGGGCTTCAGCGGATTCAAAAGCCTGGAAAGAACCGGCGCGGATCGTCTTGATGATGTTGTACAGCATCAGGAAGTAGCCGCCAACGTACAGGGTGCCACCCAGGGCGCGCAGCGCGTACATCGGGATAATCTGCGTGACCGTCTCGAGGAAGTTGCCGTACTGCAGGAATCCATCCGGCGTAAACTGCTTCCACATCAGGGACTGCGTCCAGCCAGCCCAGTAGAGCGGGATGGCGTAGAACAGGATACCGAGCGTACCAATCCAGAAGTGGGCGTTGGCCAGCTTCTGAGAGTACAGCTTGGTTTTAAACATTTGTGGGATCAACCAGTACAGTACCCCGAAGGTTAGGAAGCCGTTCCAGCCCAGCGTACCGATGTGCACGTGGCCTACCGTCCAGTCTGTAAAGTGGCTGATGGCGTTGACGGACTTGATGGACAGCATCGGGCCTTCGAAAGTAGACATACCGTAGGCCGTTACCGCTACTACCATGAACTTCAGCACCGGGTCCTGCCGTACGCGATCCCAGGCACCCCGCAGGGTAAGCAGACCGTTCAGCATGCCACCCCAGGAAGGGGCAATGAGCATGATGGAAAATACCGTACCTAATGACTGTGCCCAATCCGGTAATGAGGTATAGAGCAGGTGGTGCGGGCCAGCCCAGATGTAGATAAAGATCAGCGCCCAGAAGTGGATGATCGACAGCTTGTAGGAATAGACCGGCCGGTTCGCTGCCTTGGGCAGGAAGTAGTACATCAAGCCTAGATAAGGCGTGGTGAGGAAGAATGCCACGGCATTGTGGCCGTACCACCACTGAATGAGGGCATCTTGTACGCCCGCGAATACCGGATAGCTTTTCCAGAGGCTTACCGGAATTTCCAGGTTGTTGCCGATGTGCAGCACCGTGACCGTTACCCAGGTAGCGATGTAGAACCAAATCGCCACGTACAGGTGGTTTTCGCGCCGCTTGAGGATAGTGCCAAACATGTTGACGCCAAAGGCAACCCAAACTGCAGCGATAGCGATATCGATCGGCCACTCTAGCTCTGCATATTCGTGGGAGCTCGTGATGCCGAGCGGCAGGGTGATGGCAGCCGCCAGGATAATGGCTTGCCAGCCCCAAAAGTGAAACTCGTTCAGGAATTTACTGTACATGTTCGTCTTCAGCAGCCGCTGTAGCGAATAGTAAACTCCCATGAAAATACCGTTTCCGACAAATGCAAAAATCGCTGCGTTGGTGTGCAGCGGGCGGATACGGCCGAAGGTCGTCTCGGCTGTGCTAAAATTCAGTGCCGGGAATACGAGCTGCAGGGCCGCCAATAGCCCCACTAGTATACCCACAGCACCAAAGATCAGCGTCGCGTAGGCGAACTTCCGGACGATGGCATTGTCGTACTTAAATTGCTCTACTTGTGCCATTAGGTTAAGACTTTTTTGTTGTTGCTTTGTTATTGTCTTGTTCGCCCTCCGTGCCTTCGTCGAATAGGATCCGCATGGCCGGGCTGACATCGTCGTCGTACTGCCCGCTGCGCACTGCCCATAAAAAAGCGCTGAGGAATCCCAGAGCCACGATAAGGCTTACAATGATGAGAAGGATGATAATCTTCATGTCGTGTGTCAATCTTGTTGGCCCCGAGAGGGCCATTCACCAATTTTGATGCAAGATAGAAGGGGCGGGAGGGGAGCCGGATGATGCTTGTCAGGTCAAAAAGGTGACTTTTGTCACTATTTCGTCAGTGGGGGGTAAAACGGGCTGTTTTGTTTAACCCCTTGATTTTGAGGGTTCAACAGCTTTGGTTTTTTCTATGTGGCTCGGAAGCGCATAGAAAAAAAAGATGAAGGCGGCGAGTGTGCAGCAGGTAAAGCTCCCGCAGGAGAAAAAGTGCTTGCATGGGAGCCGTTTGGGTTGGCGGACCATAAGCCAAACAGTTCAGTATCCGTGCACTTTAAAGCGGGTTGAAAAGCGGGCCCGGCGCGAAGGGCTTCATCGCAGCAGCAATCGGGCCCGGTATACTGCCTGCTCCCCGTAGCCGAGCAACCAATAAACACCACTCGGCGCAGGAGCCAGTGAAAGCTGCTGGTCGCCGGCGGGCAGTTGCTGTCTCCAGAGCAGTTGGCCCTGGGCATTTCGCAGCTCGAGGGACAATGCGCTGGGCAAATGTACGCTTAAATTGCCGGCGCTGGGATTGGGAAACAGCCTGAGGGGCCGCACTGCCGGCCCTGCCGCCGTACGGACTTCGGTGCTGGCAAGTCTTACTAGGTAGAGCGCATCAAAATCCGGGCTGTTGTAGCCATTGTCGAGCACGATATCAGGGGCAAATTGCAGGCTCCGGTTGAAATTGGCGGACAGGTAGGTGGCTCCATCGGCATCTGCACAAATGCTGTGGTTGGTGCTGAAAGGCGCGGCTTCCACGGGCTCGGGCATTCCTGCCCAGCCCAGCGTACCATCGGTGCGGATGCGAGCCCACAGGCTGGTGGAGCCAGCACCCTCAAAGCTGAGGCTGCTGCCCCCGGGGAATTGCACCTCCGGGCGGAAAGCAGCGCCGATTAGGAACAGCCCGTCTTCCGGGTGGAGGTCCAGGTCGGCGTCGGAAAAGAAATAGGTATGCCCCCAGTCCAGCTTACCACTTTCGCCTACCTTGGCCAGCCCAGTTTTAAGCAAGCCGTCTTCCTCCTGAAAGTACTGCAGCTCCCGGCTTTCTCCTATCAGTACCTGCTGCTCGTGGCTGAAGGCTAAGTACAAGCTGCCCTCTGGGCTGGCTTCCAGGCCGAAGGGCAGGATCAGCCCCTGCTGCGGTTCAAAATTGAGGTGCCACTGCCGGTTGCCTGCCGCGTCGTACTGCAGCAACAGGGCGCCCTGGTCTCCGTTTTGATTGTCGTTGAGCAGGATTTGCCCATCCAGCAGTAGGCCGCCCGCGCTGTAGGCTACAGCTACAGCTGGTTCTTCCTCGGCGTTCAAGGCAAGGCTCAAGCCTTCGGCATTGCCGCCGTTGGTCGGCAGGGGGGAGTCCAATTCGGTAGCCCAGAGGGCATGGCCCGCCTCATCGAGAGCTGCCAGGTAAAAGGTCTTGCCCCGGTCGGAGGCTTTTTCCAAAACCCAATCCGCTGAAAGCTGAAATCGGCGGTTGTAGCTGCCGCAGAGGTATATGCGCCCCTGACTGTCTACGGCCAGGTCATTGAGGTGGTCGCCTTTGCTCAGGTCCTCGCTGTCGGGGCCGCCGAAGCGCCTGGCCCATAGCAGTTCGCCACCGGCATTGTATTTGGCGACAAATGCATCCCGGTTGCCTTGGCCGAGCAGCGTCTGCGTAGTGCCGGCAGCGTTTTGCTGCAGCTTCAGCGGGCCGTACTCGGCGGTTGCGATTTCCCCGCCCACATAGAGGAAGCCATCTCGGTAGGCCAACGCCTTCATATCGCCCATGGTAAGCTGCCGTTGCCAGAGCAGCTGCCCCGCCGCGTCCATTTTCATCAAGAAGCTGGTTTGGGCGCCATCGTAGGGCGCGCTGATGATATCCTCTCCGAGCCGGAGCTCAGCGCGGTGGAAGCCGAGCAGGTAGAGGTTGCCTTCTGGGTCGGTTTCCATCTCGGCAAAATTCAGGTTTTTCCCAAAAGAGAAAATAGGTTGGCTGACGGCAAAACGCTGCCCGCGGGTGGCTTCGGGCTGTGCCCAAAGCAGAGCCGGGGCAAGCAGCAGCAAGGCAATTCTGTACATAATACGATGGTGTTTTACCTACCCGGCCATTCCACGATGGTGCCAGCGTAAGCCAGCCCGCCGCCGAAGCCCAGGATAAGCAGCTTGTCGCCGGCTTTGACCTTGCCGGCCTTTAAGCCTTCCTGCCAGGCCAGGGGAATGGAGGCAGAAGAGGTGTTGCCGTACAGGCGGATGCTCTCCAGGGCTTTTTCTATAGGTATGCCCGCGCTTTTGCAGATGGCTTCGATGATGCGCAGGTTGGCGCTATGCGGAATGAACCAGTCTATATCGTTTACAGTCATATTGTTCTTATCGAGCAGCACCTGAATTTGCTCCGTCATCCGGTTGACTGCCCACTTGAATACTTTGCGGCCGTTCTGATAAATCTTGCCACTGGCGTTGATGATCTCGCCGTTGACCATAGTGGAGTGGCTGGAAATGTAGAGGTCCTGGCCGTGGCTGCCTTCTGCGCCGGTGATGCAGGCACCGATGTTGCCCTGCTCTGCGGCTTCGATCAGTACAGCCCCTGCTCCGTCCCCAAACAGTACACAGGAGCTGCGGTCGTTGAAATCCGTTATTTTGGTCAGCGTCTCAGCGCCGATGACCAGGATTTTGCGGTGCATGCCCGATTCGATCAGCGCTTTGGCTAGGGTAATGCCGTAGCCGAAGCCGGCGCAAGCAGCGGAAATGTCGAGGGCGGCTGCTTCCTTCATGTCAAAGCGGTGCTGCAGTATGGCGGCGATGCTGGGCATGATGTGGTCATGGGAGACGGTGGCCAGCAGGATGAAATCTACATCCGACAAGTCTTTGCCGTAGTCCCGGGCCATATTGCGGACGGCTTGCTCTGCCAAATGGCTGGTATACTCATTGACCGCCGTATAACGGCGCTCCTGAATGCCTGTGCGCGACTGAATCCATTCGTCGGATGTTTCAATGATCCCCTCGAAGTAATGGTTGTCGATAACTTGCTCGGGTACGTGCACACCAAGGGCAGTGAGTTTCGCTTGCATGTGGGTGTCTATTTACGTGATTGGCAGGGCTGCGGCAAATGTAGTGCAAATTTGGCATTTTCCCGGCCACTCCACTACTGCCATTTTGGCTTGTTCTGGATTTTAAGCAGCTGGTTGAACCATTGGCAGGTTATTTGATGTTATAAAGGTGTTGTTCTTTGAAAGCTGAAATCATCAGTTTTCTCCACAATAATACGGGGACGTATTGGAATCGACAGGGAGGTAAACTGGTAAGTAAGCATGCCGGAGTACGATGGCTTATCTCCGTTAAAAACTGCGCTATCACCACTTTTTACATGGCAATACTCAGTATGCCATGGCTGCCTAAGACTAGGTCTTAGAAAGCCTTTGTGCCGCACGCCCGCCTCGCGGGCATGTCCGCTTCGGCGGGCAGGCTTGATGCCTAATACACAGCGTGCCGCATATCAACTAACCCTTAGGCTAGCTTGCTGTCCTGCTCCGAACAGCCTGCGAAATTTAGGAGCTAAGGCTCGGACACGGGTGGGTGCCGCAACCTTCCCCGAGCTCGAAAATCTCAATGTGGTACTAAGCATGTAGAAGGCTTATTGGTGCTTTCGCTGGACGCGAGTTCGACTCTCGCCGTCTCCACCAGAATAAGGGGCAGATCGGAAGAGCACACGTCTGAACTCCAGTCACGTGAAACGATCTC